>CAJWVJ010000082.1 GCA_913048595.1 uncultured Alphaproteobacteria bacterium
CCATGGTCCTATCTGCACCTGCCGGAGGAAGTCGATCTTCCCGAGCACCGCACCCGCGATTTCGAGACACGCCCCTGGTGGCATGAAGCGGTGATGACAGCCGAGCCGACCGGCAATGCGAGAAATATCGACATCCGGAAGCATTACAGCCGCGTTTCGGGACAAAGCGACGACCAGCTTCGCGAGATCATCGCCAACACCTATGGTCAGATCGCGCTGATCGACCATCAGGTCGGGCGGTTGATGAATTGCCTTGTTGAAAAGGGGCTCGCCGACAACACCATCATCGTCTATTCCTCGGACCATGGCGACTGGCTTGGCGATCACGGGCTGGTGCTGAAGGGGCCGATGCATTACGAGGGGCTTCTGCCAACCCGCGCCGGGGTCGAACTGTCGCTTCAGACGGTGCGGACAAGGACCACCAAGCTGACCAAGGACATGATCAGCGGGGCCGGCGAGATGTACGACCTCGCCGCCGACCCGCACGAGATGACCAACCTCTATGACGACCCGGCGCATGCGGCCATGCGCGCCGGTCTGGAAGCATTGATCGACAGCCGTGCCGATGACATGATCCCGTTGCAACCGCAGGTCGGCCTGGCCTGACACCTGCCCGCAGGAGAGCAGACATGGCAGACACCCCGCTTGTCGCGGTGATTCGCGGCGACGGCATCGGCAGCGATGTAACCGAGGCCGCCCTGGCGGTGGCCGCCGCGGCGCTGGCCCGCTGCGGCGCGCCGGCCTTCCGTTGCGATGATATCGATGCCGGGGCCGCCTATTTCGCCGAGACCGGCCGGGACATCGAGGCTGATGGCGAGACCCGCGCCGGTGATGCCGACGCCATTTTCCTCGGGGCCATTGGCCTGCCATCGATCCGGCATGAGGACGGCACCGAAATCTCGCCGCATCTGCGGCTTCGCGACCGCTTCCATCTCTATGCCGGAATCCGGCCGGTGCGCGCCTATCCCAACACCCCGCAGCGCCTTGCGGACCCGCGGGCGGCCGGGCTCGACCTCGTGATCATCCGCGAATCCACCGAAGGGCTGTTTTACAGCGCGGCGGTGCATGATCGCTCGCCCATCGAGGGGGACCCGGCGGCCCCGGACGCGGTCAGCGACATCATGCGGATCAGCGGTGACACCACCCGCAAGCTTCATGAATTCGCCTTCCGCCTCGCGGCACGGCGCAAGGCGCGCGGCAAGGCCGGCAGGCTGACCTGCGTCGACAAGGCGAATGTCTTCAGGTCACAAGCCTTTTTCCGCACCCTGTTCGACGAGACAGCGGCGCGCCACCCGGGGATCGAAACCGGCTACAGCTATGTCGACGCGATGGCGCTCGACATGGTCCGCCAGCCATGGGAATTCGATGTGATGGTCATGGAAAACATGTTTGGCGACATCCTGTCCGACCTTGCCGGCGGGCTTGTCGGGGGCATGGGCATGGCAGCCTGCGGCGAGATCGGTGACGCGAACGGGCTGTTCCAGCCGGCGCATGGCTCCGCCCCCGACATCGCCGGCCAGGACCGCGCCAACCCGCTTGCGGCCATCCTCAGCGGCGCGATGATGCTGGATTACCTTGCCGGGCGCTGCGGGCTTGAATCCTATGCAACGGCGGCGAGGCTGATCGAGGATGCCGTCGAAGCGGGATTTGCCGCGAACGCGCTGCGGCCCATGGAGTTCGGCGGCGACATGGGAACGGATGCCGTGACACGCGACCTTCTGGACCGGGTCCGATCAGGCGGTTGACAGGGAGACAGACCATGTATGTGATCACCGTCGAACTCGAGATTGACGCCACGCATCTTGACGCGTTTCTGCCGCTGATGGCGCAGAACGCCGCCGCGTCGGTCGGCGACGAGCCGGGATGCCGGCAGTTCGATGTCTGCCAGGACCCGGACAATCCGACCCGGATGTTCCTGTACGAGGTCTATGACGACAGGGCGGCCTTTGACGCGCATCTGGCGACGCCGCATTTCATCTCGTTCGACGAGGCCACCACCGGCATGATCACCTCGAAGACGGTGCGCCCGCTCGCCCTGCTCCGGCCCGGCGCGATTGCCGGCTAGATCGCGATCAGCATCGGGACGATCAGGACCGAGATCACCATGCTCCACAGGATGGCCATGGCGATGGCGCCGCTTTCGCCGTCATAGCGGTTGGCGAAGGTCAGCGCCATGACCCCGACAGGCGACGCCATCACCAGCATCGTGGTGCGCGCCGGATCGAAGGCATAGCCGCCAAGCACCAGTACGAAAACGGCCCCGATCAGCGGATGCGCCACCATCTTCATCGCCGAGATCATCACCGCGAGTCGCATATTCACCGCCGCGATCGGTGCCGACAGCACGACGCCCGTGGCGAACAGCCCGCAGGGGGCGGCAGCAGCGGCGATGAATTCAGCGCTTCTGACAAGGGTCAGGTTCGGCTCGCCCGGGATCATCCGCACCAGCAGACCGGCTAGGAGCGCCACCAGAAGCGGGTTGCGGGTCTGCCGGCGTAGCGCGGCGAATAACCAGTCCCGCGGCCCGGCATTCACGTCCAGAACCACAACCGACAGGGTGAAGATCACCATGTCGAAGGCGATGATACCCTCGACAGGAAGCACATGCGCTGGCGCGAAGGCAAGCTTGGTGACCGGATAGGCGAACAGCACATGGTTCGAGAATGACGCCGCCATACCGGCAAGGACCGCGTTTTTCAGATCAAGGCGAAACAGCATGATGGCCAGAATCATGGTCGCCAGATAGACGACCAGCTCGGCCAGAAGATACAGCCCGACAAGCGTCAGGTCGGCCCCGGCGAAATTGCTGGTGAACATGATGTTGAAGATGATCGCCGGCGCAGCCAGCTGGGCGATGAATTTGAAGATCGCCGAGGCGTCGCCCGACTCGAAGGTCCCCCGCCGCCCAAGGACGAAGCCAAGAAAGAACATAAGCGCGACCGGAAAGACCGACAGCAGGAAATTGTTTACGATATCAGCCATGCATCCGTCCGTCGGGCCACAGCGCCGTGAACACGGCACCGGCTTTCATAGTGGGGGCGGCCGGATGCCGGCTCAAGTCCAAACAAACATCCCCGCCACAGCGAGGCTGCCGGCAAGCTGCGCCAGAAAGATCGCTACCGAGACCATATGCAGCAGGCCGAACATCCGTCTGGCCGCCGCGTCACCTTCAAGATCACGGTCGCGATAGATGTTGATGCGCGGTGTCAGCCCGAAAACATTGACGGCGAAGCCTGCCGCTATGCCGAGCGACACGTATAGCTGCCAGCCGGCACCTGCCGCGAAGGCCACGCCGCTTGCGGCAAGTGACAGCGCCAGCCCGAACAGGAACATCCGCGGGAACAGCACACGAAGAAAGGACCCCACCGCCTGTGCCGACAGGGTCTTGAAAGCCGCCTGCGGCACCACCGCCATGAAAAACAGCATGAAACCGGCAATCGCCGCATGAAAGATGGCAAGAAGCGCCATGACAGCCCCCTCAACGGGCGAAGTGAACCAGCAATGTGAAACCATGACCACGGGACGCGGCAAACTACCGCCGGAAATCCGCCCTTCCAAGGCGGGCCATTGCCGCAGGCCGTCAGATCGACCCACGAAGACCCGCCATCCAGCCGAGCGAGCCGTCTGTGTCGCCGCCCTCGGGCTTGTATTCTACGCCGAGCGGAGCGTCGTACCCCGACGCCGCAAGATGCGCGAAAATATGCGTATAATTGATCTCGCCGATATCGGGGCGGCCGCGCGACGGCACGCCGGCAAACTGGACATGGCCTGTGATGTCGAGATTGGCGTCGATGCGGCGGGTCAGGTCGCCTTCCAGTATCTGGATATGATAGCAGTCGAACATCAGCCTCAGGTTTGATGCGCCAACCGCCTCGATGATGCGCCGCGCCTTGTTGGTGTGGTTCAGGAAATAGCCCGGCGCGTCATACTGGTTCAGCGGTTCGATCAGGATGGTTTTCCCGCGCGCCGCCGCCGCCGCGGTGGCATAGCGCAAATTCTCGATGAAGCAGGCCTGTGCCGCGTCGCCGCTGGCAAAGCCCGACAGTACATGAACATTTCCGGTATCGATGGCATCGGCGTAATCAAGCGCCGCGTCGATGCCGGCGCGGGCCTCCGCCTCGCGCCCGACAAGCGCCGCCAGGCCGTTCTCGCCAGCCCCCACATCGCCGCGCGGCGCGTTCAGCCCCAGCATGGCAAGCCCGGTCTCGGCCAGCGCCGCCTTCACGTCCGCCGGGTCCTGATCATAGGGCCAGTGACATTCCACCGCGTCGAAGCCGGCCGCCCTAGCGGCGCGGATGGCATCGGCAAGCGGCCGGTCATTCCAAAGGAAACCCAGATTGGCGGAAAAAGCTGTCATTCGTCCCATTCCACATCGAACTCTGTCACAAGCCTGCCCACCTGATCGGGGGTAAGCATTCGCGGGTTCATCCCGCGCGTCAGAAGTGCCAGCCTGGCGGTGTCCTCCAGCTCTTCGACAGCATTACAGGCCGCCTCGACATCCTTGCCGGCGACAACCGGCCCGTGATTGGCCAGCATCACCGCAGACCGCTTGCCGGCAAGGCCGCGCACCGCCTCGCCCATCGCCGGATCGCCGGGAAGGAAGAAGGGCAGCAGCTTGACCTTGCCAAGCTTCATCACGGCATAGGGTGTCAGCGGCGGCAGGAAATTGTCGGGATCGACATCCGGCAGCATCGACAGCGCCACCGAATGGCAGGAATGAAGATGCACCACCGCGCCGGCGCTCGACCGTGTGTCGTAAAAGGCGCTGTGAAGCGGCATTTCCTTGGTCGGACTGTCGCCACCGATCAGCGTACCATCGGCGTCGAACCGGCTGAGCCGCGCCGGATCGAGCCGCCCGAAACTGGTCCCGGTTGGCGATACCAGCAGCCCGCCATCGGCAGTGCGGGCGGAGATATTGCCGGTGCTGCCGCCGGTCAGACCCCGGTCGAAGATGGATTTCGCCAGCAAGCAGATCTGTTCGCGAAGCTTTGCTTCGCCTTCCGCCATACCAGTCATACCAGTCATACCAGTCATACCAGTCATACCAGTCATACCAGTCATCATGCCTCCAGTCGCGCCAATGCCGTGGCGAAGAAATCCCGATCCCCGAAATTACCAGATTTCAGGGTGATCGCCACATCCTCGCCATCGACCTGCGCATAGGTCCAGGGCACACCTGGCGCGATCTCGGCCCCGATATCAAGTCTTGTCAGCCCCAGTGCCCGCGACACCGCGCCCGAGGTCTCGCCGCCGGCCACGACAAACCGGCGGATGCCCTTCTCGAAGGCGGCGCGGGCCAGTCCGGCAAGCGCGGCCTCGACCATTTCGCCGGCGCGCGCAACACCGAGCTTTTCCTGCGCGGCGCGCACATCCTCCGGCAGCGCGGTGGCATAGATGATGGGGTTGCTTTCCGCCGGCTGTCCGGCAAACCAGGCGAGGGCGGCATCCGGCCCCTCTTCGGCAAGCGTCAGCGGGTCGAGCCGCAGGCCCGGGCCCTTGCCGTCATAGGCGGCCACCTGTTTATTCGTCATCGCCGAACAGCTTCCCGAGAGGATCACCGCGCCCGGCGGCAGCGACGGGCGCACCGGCGCCGGCACATCGGCAGCAAGGACACCATCCTGGCGATAAAGGCCGGGAAGCGGCATGGCCAGCGCCGACCCGCCAGTCAGCAGCTTCATCCCGCGGCAGGCTTCGGCGATGATGGCAAGGTCGGCATCGGCGACCGCATCGGTCACAACATGCGCCACGCCGTCTGCGGCAAGCTCTTGCAGCCTTGCCTGCAGCGCATCCGCGCCCTTGGCCACCGTCAGCCGGTCGGCCAGCCCGACAGCGCGTGTCACCTGAGGGGCCAGAAGCCGCATCAGGTTGCTGTCGCGCATCGGCGTCAGCGGATGATCCTTCATCGGGCTTTCGGCCAGCGGCTGCTGGCCGACGAACAGGTTACCCATGAAGATCGAGCGGCCATTTTCCGGAAAGGCCGGGCAGTAGACAGTCTGCGCGGCCCCGAGGTCATTCATCAGCGCCTCGGCCACCGGGCCGATATTGCCCTTATCCGTGCTGTCGAAGGTCGAGCAGTATTTCCAGAAGAAGCGCTCGGCACCAGCGGCGCGAAGCCAGGCCAGCGCGGCGCGACAATCGGCCACCGCCTCATCCACCGGGGCTGTGCGGCATTTCAGGGCGATCACCTCGAACGGGGCGGCGTCTGACGGCGGCGTCTCCGGAATACCAAGGCGAAGCGAGACTGACACGCCGGATCGCGCCAGCAATCCGGCGACGTCTGTCGCGCCGGTAAAGTCATCCGCGATACATCCAAGAATGGTCGTCATTGATCGTGTCTCCGGAAGTGCACCGGCGCAGGGGCGCGTCGGCATGGCGTCTGGCCCCGGCACCATGCCATGCCGGTGTTCGCAAGGCCAAGCAGAATGGCGCATCAAGACGCATATTTAGCCATTCACCAGCCGCCATCGCTGTGACAGGATGGCATGATGACAAAGGGCATCGCGGCATTGCTGTTGAGGATCGCGAGAGGACATGACCACCAGCACCGATAAACCGGATTTCGAATCCCCGGCGTTCCTGAAGGCGCATATCGAGGATATTCTGGCCTTCTACGAATCTGTCGCCTTCGACAATCATGGCGGTTTCTTCCAGCATTTTCTGGATGACGGCACGATCTATGACCATGAGACGCGGCACCTTGTCAGCTCGACCCGATTTGTCTTCAACTACGCCAATGCCTTTTTGTCGACCGGCCGGCCGCATTACCGCGACTGGTCCGCGCATGGGCTTCGCTATCTGGAAACACACCACCGCACCGCCGAAGGGCATTTCCTGTGGCAGCGCAAGGGCGATGTGATCGAGGAAGGCCGCGCCATGGCCTATGGCCATTCCTTTGTCATTCTGGCGGCGGCCTGGGCGCACCGTGCCGGCATTGACGGTGCCGCGGCGCTTCTGTCCGGCACCTGGGACTATATGGAAACGCATTTCTTCGAGGCGGCGCACAACGCCTATGCCGACGAGCGTGACGCCAGCGGCAGGACGCTGTCACCCTATCGCGGGCAGAATGCCAACATGCATACGGTCGAGGCGCTGATCGCCGCCTTCGAAGCGACCGGCGAGGCGCGCTATCTCGACCGGGCCGAGGCGGTGGCGCACCGCTTCACCGTCGAGCTTGCCGCCGAGGCCGACGGTCAGGTGTGGGAGCATTACACCGAAGGCTGGCAGCATGACTGGACCTATAACATCGACAAGCCGGATGATCTGTTCAAACCCTGGGGCTTCCAGCCAGGGCACCAGGTGGAGTGGGCCAAGCTTCTGCTGCAGCTTGATTCGCACCGGCCCGCCGACTGGCATCTTGCGACGGCGGAGCGTCTCTATGAGCTGGCGATGACACGTGGCTGGGACAGCGCCCATGGCGGGCTTGTCTATGGCTACGGAACCGATGGCAGCTTTTCCGACGCGCATAAATATTTCTGGGTCCAGGCCGAGGCCATCGCCACCGCCTGGCGGCTTTATGACCGCACCGGCAAGGATGGCTACCGCACCGATTATCACCGGCTGTGGGACTGGTCCTGGGATCATCTGGTCGACCACAATCACGGTGCCTGGTACCGCATCACCAGCCGCGAGGGCGACTGGATCGAACCCTTCAAGTCACCTGCCGGCAAGACCGACTATCACACCATGGGCGCCTGCTGGGACGTGTTGTCGGTGATGAGATCATCCAATGGCGGCGCAGGGACCAGATCATGACAGGCGGGGGATACGCGGCAGAGCCGGCATCAGACAGCTATGATGTCGTCATCGTCGGCGGGGCGATCATGGGATCGGCGACCGCCTGGTTTCTGGCGCGGAATCCCGATTTCGACGGGTCGGTCCTGGTGGTCGAACGCGACCCCGGCTATGGCAGCAGTTCGACGGCGCACACAAATTCCTGCATGCGCCAGCAATTCTCCACCGAACTGAACATCCATATCTCGCAATTCGCCGCCGATTTCGTGAAGAATCTTCGCAGCTATATGGGCGATGACCGCGTTCCCGAGCTTCACATCCGGAATTACGGCTATATGTATCTCGCCGACAATGCCGGGTTCGCCGACATTCTTTGCGCCAACCAGGCGGTGCAGCGTGCCGCCGGTGCCCAGACCGAGCTTCTGGCGCCGGAAGAGATCGCCGCGCGCTACCCGTTCTACAATCTGGAGGATATTGTCCTCGGGTCGATCAACCTGAAGGACGAGGGCTATTGGGACGGCGGCACGGTCTTTGACTGGCTTCGACGCTCGGCGCGCGACCATGGCGTCGAATATATCGATGGCGAGGTGGTGGCGATGGCGCAGGCGGGCGGGCGCATCACCAGCGTGACACTGGCATCCGGCGCGGTTGTGACCTGCGGGACCCTTGTCAATGCCAGCGGCCCGCGCGCCGCGCGCACCGCGCGCGCGTCCGCAGCCGACGGCGTATACACAGGCGAGTTCACCACGATGGCGATGTGCGGCTTCATCCGGGCGATGGGCGAGGGCGACGGCTGCCTGGATCGCCTGTGGACAAAGTGCTACGAGGAGTCGAAGGGTTCGATCTAGACCCGCGGCTCACCGAATGCTAACCGAATGCCGTCGCGAGAGACAGAGGCGACAGATGTGCCCGGCAGCTCACTCCTGGCGGGACTGCGGACGAGCTC
>CAJWVJ010000083.1 GCA_913048595.1 uncultured Alphaproteobacteria bacterium
TTCGCGCAGGCGTCGAAGCAGGTGCGCCACTGCGCGCTCTCACTCGTTGGGGAGCCGATCATCTACCCGCGCATCAACGAGCTGCTCGACGAGGCGGCTCTCCGACTCAAGGCGGCAATCGGCGACGCCGCCACCTCTCTGCCCACGTGCTGCTTCAACGGCGGCGCCGACGTGTGGTGCGATATCGGCAACAAGGCGGTCGGCGTGGGCGCCCTGCAGCAGAGGCTTGGGCTCGGGCCATCTCAATGTCTGCATGTGGGCGACCAGCTGAGCACGAGCATCGGGAACGACTTCGCCGCGCGCCAGACCGCGCCAACGCTCTGGGTGGCCGGCCCGAAGGAGACGCAGCACATCCTCAAGCAGCTCCTCGAGCGGCGCGGGCACCACGTACTTGCCGTTCTCGAGCTTGTACTGCTCCTTGATGCGGCCGGTGATCGTGAGGAAGCCGTCGGCGTCGATCTCGCCCTTGTCGCCGATACCGTCGACAATGGTGGTCTCGTCCTTGGTGATCTCGACGCGCTTGGCCGAGCCGAGCATCTCGAGGGTCACGGCGTCGAGCGAGATGCCGACTTCCTCAGAAATCACGGTGCCTTTTGTCAGGATCGCGATGTCCTCGAGCATCGCCTTGCGGCGATCGCCGAAGCCCGGGGCCTTGACGGCAGCGACCTTGAGGCCACCACGAAGGCGGTTGACGACGAGCGTGGCAAGCGCCTCGCCCTCGATGTCCTCGGCGATGATCAGAAGCGGGCGGCCCGACTGCACGACCTTCTCGAGGATCGGCAGCATGTCCTGAAGGTTCGACAGCTTCTTTTCGTGAAGAAGAATGTAGGGCTCTTCCAGGATGGCGCGCATCTTCTCGGCGTCGGTCACGAAATAGGGCGACAGGTAGCCGCGGTCGAACTGCATGCCTTCAACGACGTCAAGCTCGGTGTCCAGGCTCTTCGCCTCTTCCACCGAGATCACGCCTTCATTGCCGACGCGCTCCATGGCTTCGGCGATCATTTTGCCGATCTCTTCCTCGCCATTCGCCGAAATGGTACCGACCTGGGCAACCTCGTCGGAGGTGGAGATTTTCTTCGACTTCGTCTCGAGCGACGAGACAACGGATTCGACAGCCATGTCGATGCCGCGCTTTAGGTCCATCGGGTTCATGCCGGCGGCCACGGCGCGGGCGCCTTCCTGGGCAATCGACTGGGCCAGAACGGTGGCGGTAGTGGTGCCGTCACCGGCCACATCATTGGCCTTCGAGGCCACTTCGCGAACCATCTGCGCACCCATGTTCTGGAACTTTTCCTTGAGCTCGATGTCCTTGGCGACGGTCACGCCGTCCTTGGTGATGCGCGGTGCGCCGAACGATTTTTCGAGAACCACGTTACGGCCTTTCGGGCCGAGGGTGACTTTGACGGCGTTGGCCAGGATATCTACGCCCTCGAGCATACGGGTCCTGGCGTCAGAACCGAATTTGACTTCTTTAGCAGCCATTGATCTTCATCCTTCTTGTCTGAATTGGGTCAGGCGGATACAGCCGTAATCTAGCTGATGATCCCCATGATGTCGGATTCCTTCATGATCAGGTAATCCTGGCCATCTATCTTGACTTCGGTTCCGGACCACTTGCCGAACAGCACGGCGTCGCCTTCCTTGACGTCAAGCGGCTGTACCTTGCCCTGCTCGTCGCGGGCGCCACTGCCGACGGCAATGATCTTGCCTTCCATCGGCTTTTCCTTGGCAGTGTCCGGGATGATGATCCCGCCGGCGGTCTTGTCTTCGGATTCCATCCGCTGGACCAGAACGCGGTCGTGAAGGGGCCTGAATTTCATGCCTCTTTCTCCTCCAGTTAGATTTCCATCTGATGTCTGGCACTCAGACAGTCCGAGTGCCAGCAAGCACCCGACACAGGTGGGCCCGACGCGACAAATTGTCAAGAAATATCGGTGAAAAAAATCAGGCCACACCCAGCTTTTGCTGAAGCGAGGACGAGGAGGTCGTGTATTGGAACCTGATCTTCTTGTCGGGGTGGATGATGCCATAGGCGGCATGCGCCATCAGCGCGGCCTCGTGAAAGCCCGAGAGGATCAGCTTCAGCTTGCCGGGATAATGGTTGATATCGCCGACGGCGAAGATCGAGGGCTCAGACGTCTCGAACCGTTCCGTATCCACGGGAATGAGGTTTTCAGTCAGATTCAGGCCGAAATCGGCAATCGGGCCAAGCTTCATCGTCAACCCGTAGAAGGGAAGCAGCACATCGGCCGGAAGGGCTTCGGGCGCTTCGGCACCGGCTGCCTGCACGAGAACAGATTCAAGCTTGCCGTCGGCGCCTTCAAGGCCTTTAAGCTGACCGATCTGCAGGGTCACGCGGCCTTCCTCGACAAGCGCCCGCATCTTCGCCACCGTGTCCGGCGCGGCACGGAAATCGTCACGGCGATGGACCAGCGTCACCGATTCGGCGATGTCGACAAGATTGACCGTCCAGTCGAGCGCGGAATCCCCGCCGCCGGCGATGACAAGCCGCTTGCCGGCAAGCGTGTCACGCTTGCGCACCGCATACTGTACGCCGCCACTTGCCTCGTAATCATCCAGATCGCCAAGCGGCGGGCGCTTCGGCACGAAGGACCCACCGCCGGCGGCGATCACCACCACGGGCGCGTTCAACCGCACTCCCTCGCTTGTCGTCAGCATCCAGCTTCCGTCATCCTGTTTTTCCAGCGCCTCGGCCATCTGCCCGTAATGAAACACCGGATCAAAAGGCGCGATCTGTTCGATCAGCCTGTCGGTCAGCTCCTGACCTGTGCAGACGGGAAGCGCCGGAATGTCATAGATCGGCTTCTCCGGATAAAGCTCGGCGCATTGCCCGCCCGGCATGTCCAGAATATCGACAAGATGGCAGCGCAGGTCGAGAAGCCCGAGTTCGAACACCGCAAACAGGCCGCAAGGGCCGGCCCCGATGATGATGACATCGGTCTTGATGGGGGTCTGGTTTTGTTGGGTCATGGACAGAAGCGCACGCTTTCAAGAGTGAATGACTGGAATCTGGGGAAAGTAACTATGATGGTCCGGCTCGGCAAGGGGCAGCGCCCTGCCGGCCGTCAAAACCGCCCCGCCGAACCACGCCTCTCGCGTTCGCGCCGGTTTGTCAGCACATGCTGCATCGCCGGCGGGGCCAGCGCCAGCGACCAGCACCATTGCGCGGCATGGTCCGCCGCGATGCGCACATGACTGAACCCGCACCGCCGCAGATAATCCGCCTGGTCGGGGATCAGATGGCCGTCCGCCAGCAGGGGGCCTGCGTGACGCGCCGCTTGCCGCAGATGCCGTGCCAGGGTAAAGCCACGGCCATCCGAGAGTCTGTCGAACCAGATGCCGACCGGCCGGCCAGAATTGTCAAGATAGGACGCCACTTCGGAAAGCCCCATGCCCGCGTTGAAGAGGGGGCAGACGGTTTCGGCTTCGCGCAATTCGGATGTGTGAAGGTCGAACCATCCGGCGCGGCTGTCCCTTGCGGCGGGGCTGTCAGCTGGCTGCACCATAGACGGCCTCCTTGAACGGCGTGATGCCGACCCGCAGAGGATAGTCGCCAAACGGCTCTCCAGTCCGGCGGCCGGCAAGATATGTGTCGACAATGGTTTCAATGGCCGCCGGCACATCCTCCTTGGCAAAGGACGGGCCGATGATGCGGCCGATGGCGCCATCCTCGCCGGCGCGCCCGCCAAGGGTGATCTGGAAATGCTCGACCCCCTTCTTGTCCACGCCGAGAATGCCGATATCGGCGGCATGGTGATGGCCGCAGGCATTGATGCAGCCCGAAATGTTTAGCCGCAGCCGGCCAATCTCCAGCCGCCGTTCCGGATCACCGAACCGCCGGAAAATCCGGTCGGCGAGCGGCAGCGATCTGGCATTGGCCAGATTGCAGTAATCAAGGCCCGGGCAGGCGATCATGTCGCTGATCAGCCCGTCCTCACCGCCGGCAAGGCCGGCTGCCCGGAGATCGGCATAGAGGGCGCCGAGATCAGCGCGGCGCACATGCGGAATGACCACATTCTGCGTGTAGGTGACGCGAAGCTCGCCGCGGCCGTAGCGGTCGGCCATCGCCGCCATCGCCTCCATCTCGGATGCCGACGCGTCGCCCGGGGGCCGGCCCAGCGATTTCAGCGACACGCAGAGATTGGCGTAGCCATCCGTGTGATGCGGCTTGATGTTGCGCCGCAGCCAGCGGTCGAAGCCGGCATCCATCTCGCCAGCCCGCATATCGCCAGACCCCATATCACCGGCCAGGGGACGGTGCGGCGCAGGCGGCAATGTCACCGGCGCGAAATGGGCGGCAATGCGCCAGCGTTCGCTGTCGGGAAGTTCGACGGCGCTTCACTCGATCGACACCCATTCGCTGTTGACCACGGCGGCGAATTCCTCGATGCCCATGGCGTCGACAAGATTCTTGATCCGCGCCTTGTAGATGTTGTCGCGCCGGCCGGCCGCGTTATAGACCCGCATGATCGCCTCGAGATAGGAGAGAAGATGGCTCGCCGGCACGAAATGCGCCAGCTTGCGCGCCACCCGCGGGGTCCGTCCCTGACCGCCGCCCACAAGAACCCTGAAGCCGGTCTCGCCGCTTCGCGACCGCACAAGACGAAGGCCTATATCATGGAACGCCGTGGCCGCCCTGTCCTCGGCTGCCGCGGACACGGCGATCTTGAACTTGCGCGGCAGGAAGGCGAATTCGGGGTGGAAGGTCGACCATTGCCTGATGATCTCGCACCAGATTCGGGCATCCTCGATCTCGTCGGGGGCGGCCCCGGCAAACGGGTCGGAGGTGACGTTGCGGATGCAGTTTCCGGATGTCTGGATGGCGTGCATCTCCAGATCGGCAAGCCGGTCCAGAATGTCCGGTGCCTCGACAAGCCTGATCCAGTTGAACTGGATGTTCTGACGGGTGGTGAAATGACCGAATCCGCGGTCGAAATCACGGGCGATTCCGGCCAGCCTGCGCATCTGGCCGCTGGACAGCACGCCATAGGGAATCGCCCCCCGCAGCATATAGGCGTGAAGCTGCAGATACAGCCCGTTCTGCAGGCGCAGCGGCTTGAATTCCTCTTCTGTCAGCGCGCCGCTCAACCGCCGTTCGACCTGGTCGCGGAATTGTGCGGCACGCCGCCTGACAAGCTCGTGGTCAACGGCATCATAGCGGTACATGACCGGAGAGACGGTCGCACAGACGGGCGACGGGACGGATCCGGCGGCGGCCTGCCGGTCGGCGGGCGGCGTGATGCTGGGCCCGCGCGCTTCGCGAATGTCTTCGCGCGCCGACGGCCGTGGCGCAGCGTCATCTACCGCCACCTCATAGGCCGCGATGATTTCATTGCGCTGTTCGGCACCGTCAACGGCGTTGCGGGCCCTCATGGCATGGTCACCCGTGAACCGGCAGGCCATGCCGGCATCCTCGGTCCATGACAGATCGCCGGCCAGCCAGACAACCAACCCAGTCTCGATCCTGTTGGCGGTGAATTTGACCCCGTTCATGCCGATATTTCCCTTTGCGGAACCACTCGCGGAACAGCCGGCGGCAGGATCACCACCTCGAGCCCCCGCGCCGTCATCGACGCCGCCTGCGCGCGGGCCATAGCCGGGTCGGCGGCAACAAGCTCCACCTCTCGGCGGGCCAGATGCAGAAGATCCGGCCTGTGGCCCGGCGGATGAAGGATCACATCGGCATTCCGGATGGCCTCGATCTGGCACCGGTCAAGCTGCGCCGGATCGCCGGCCGCGGCATCAATGACATGAAGCCCGCCACAGCCCCGCACGGGCTGGTCTGCCAGCATCTCGACCACAAGGGAATCCGCGCGGGACTCGTCCCCTTCCACAATCCAGCTGGCCGCCTCACCATCGATGATCCGGTGCTGCAACAGCCGGCGCCGCGCCGCCGGCAAAGCGTGAAGGCGCTGCCTGATCCGGTTCAGATAGGCGGCCACCCGGCCATAGCCGACAGGAAGCCAGTCCTCGATCCTGGCGCGCAGCCTCTGGGCAAGGACAGGCGCATACCCGCCTGTCGACACTGCCAGGATCACCGGGTCACGATCGACAATCGATCCTAGATAGAAGCTGCAGAGCGCGGGCTCGTCAGGCACATTCACCGGCACGCCGATCCGGAGGGCCTGTCGCGACAGGGACCCATCAAGCGCCCGGTCACCAGTCTTGATCACGACAAGCGAGCGGCCGGTGAAATGGCGGCAAGCCCCTTCATAAGATATGCCGGTGATGTGACGCACGCCGGCAAGCCCGAGCCCGGCCGGCACCTTGTCATGGAAGGTGATCAGGTCAACCAGCGGCGCGAAGCCCCGCAGCAGGCGCAGCTTGGCCGCCAGCGCCGGGTCCGCGCCCACAACAAGCGGCGGCGACCTGCAAAGGTCGATGAAGATGGGAAAATGCCGTGCCATTGCCGCAGCCTGCCTGCGGTTGTTCGCGCTCCGCCCCGGCACAGGAACAGTTGACAGACAAACAGAAGCCGGAACGCCGTCATTCCTGTCTGAACCTAGAAACATCCGGGTCCGGAGCAACCGTAAAGATGCCGGTTCACAAAAGCCTTTCCCGTCATCAGGAGCTGGTGATGGGCTTTTGCCACGAACGGACAGAATCCGGCGAATGTGATCCGGCGGTCCCCGAAAAGGCACCGCGCCACAGAAGGGGCGGATGCGGCATTTCCACATGTTTGCAAGCGCTGGCAAGGCTTGCTATACGGCTACCCTGAAGTGGCGGATGTTCTGTCCGCCATGTCATCTGGAGAACGCCGGAATGCTGTCGCACATGTCCGCAACAGAGGTCGCCAACCGCGCGCCGCTTGGCGCCCGAACGGACAGCTTTGCCTTCTGGTGGCTTGTCACCATGGCCGGGCTCGTGGCGGTGATGGTGCTGATCGGCGGCGTCACACGGCTGACCGGAAGCGGGCTGTCGATGGTCGAATGGCGGCCACTGATGGGAACGCTTCCGCCCCTGACGGCGGCGGAATGGCAGCGTGTCTACGAGCTCTATCTGGCCTCCCCGGAATATCAGGAATTCAACTACGGCATGGACCTCGCCGGTTTCAAGACGATCTTCTTCTGGGAGTATGTCCACCGGCTGTGGGGACGGCTTCTCGGCCTTGCCTTTGCCGTACCCTTCCTTGTGCTGATCATCCGCCGCCGCGTGCCGAACGGATTTGGCGGACGGCTGTTCGGGCTGCTGATTCTCGGTGGGCTTCAGGGGGTGATCGGATGGTGGATGGTGAAGTCCGGTCTGACAGCGGACGCCACCGTGTCGCAATACCGGCTTGCCGTGCATCTCGGCATGGCGCTGCTGATTCTGGCGCTGCTTTTGTGGACAGCCTTCGACATCCGGCATGGGCGGGCGATGATGCCACGCGGCCACACGGCCGGAACGCTGGGGCTGGTGATGGCGACGATCCTCGCCGGGGCGCTTGTCGCCGGCATGGATGCCGGGCTTCTCTACAACCAGTACCCGCTGATGGGTGACAGGCTAGTCCCCGTCGAATATGGCGATGAGGGTCTGTTCGACGCGTTCGAGAATCCGGCCTCCGCGCAGTTCCACCATCGCTGGATTGCGGCGCTGGCGGTTCTGGCGGTGATCACCCTTGCGCTTCGCGGCCGCCGCTATCCGGCGAGCCGCGCGCCGGCGACGCTGGCGCTGGTGCTGGTCCTGGTGCAGTTCGTGCTTGGCATCGCGGTGCTTCTTCACGGCGTGCCGGTGTCGCTTGGCGCGATGCACCAGACCGGCGCGGTGCTGCTTCTTGCAAGCCTTATCTGGACAGCCCACCGTATGCCGCGGTAGCGGCGGCCGGTCAGCCCGCCATCATCATCAGGATTTTTTCGGGGCCAGCGCGCGCCGGATGTGAAGCTCGGCAAGGGCGCTGTCGTCAACCGCTGACGGTGCCGCCATCATCAGATCCTCGGCCTTGCCGTTCATCGGGAACAGAATGACCTCGCGGATGTTCGGCTCGTCGGCGATCAGCATCACGATGCGGTCGATCCCCGGGGCGATGCCGCCATGCGGCGGCGCGCCGAAGCGAAAGGCGTTGATCATCGCCGGAAACTTCTCATCGACGACGCTATGGTCATAGCCGGCGATTTCGAACGCCTTGTACATCACTTCGGGAAGATGGTTCCGGATGGCCCCCGATGACAGCTCGACACCGTTACAGACAAGATCATACTGCCAGGCGTTGATGGTCAGCGGATCCTGTTCCTCTAGCGCCTTCAGCCCGCCCTGCGGCATCGAGAACGGATTGTGCGAGAAATCGATCTTGCCGGTTGTCTCGTCGGCCTCGAACATCGGGAAATCGACGATCCAGGCAAAGCGGAACACGGAACTGTCGATCAGCCCCTGCTCTTCGCCGATGCGCACCCGCGCCCGGCCGGCAAGGCTGGCAGCGGCGCTTTCCTCGGCGCAGGAGAAGAACACCGCGTCACCGTCGCCGACGCCTGTCGCCTGACGGATTTCCTCGGCTTTCTCGGGGCCAAGCGCCTTGGCCACGGGGCCGCGGGCCTCGCCGTCGCCATAGATGATATAGCCCATGCCCGGCGCGCCTTCGGACTGCGCCCAGCTGTTCATCCTGTCAGCGATGGCACGGCTGCCGCATTTCGGGCCCGGCACCGCGCGCACCACGCTGCCGT
>CAJWVJ010000084.1 GCA_913048595.1 uncultured Alphaproteobacteria bacterium
CCACCGCCGCCACATGAAGCGCGGCCCCGTCGCCGAATTCATATTCGGCATAGGCGTCCTCGTCATATTTCGGCGCACCTGCCTGGCTGAGCATGACCGCGCCGGCGACCAGCACGGCGGCGGCAATCCAGGTCCACCAGGGCGCCGGATCACCCTTGTGCCTGGTGTTGAAGAAATGCCGGATCAGACCGCCGATCACCAGCACCAGCGCCAGGATCACCCAGGCATATTCCGTGGCAAAGACCGCCGGATAATGGCCACCGATCATCACAAAGACCACGGGAAGCGTCAGGTAGTTGTTGTGAAGGGAGCGCTGCTTTGCCCGCGCGCCGTGCTGCGGGTCCGGCTCTTCACCGGCGATCAGCTTGGCGACGACCTTTTTCTGGCCGGGAATGATCACCATGGCGACATTCGCCACCATGATGGTGCCGATGGTCACGCCGATCTGCACAAAGGCGCCGCGGGCCGAGAAGATTTCGGCATAGCCCCAGGCAAGGAAGACAATGAAGGCGAACCCGGTGATGACGAGGCCGCGCGTTTCGCGCCCTAGCGGGCTGCGGCACAGCCCGTCATAGGCGATCCAACCGCCGGCGATTCCGCCGATGCTGAGCGCGACCGCCTGCCAGGGCTCGAGGTCGAGAATCTCGGCATCGATCATATAGAGGCCAGCACCGGCGTAATAGATGATTGTCAGCAGCGCGAAGCCCGACAGCCAGGTGGTGTAGGCCTCCCACTTAAACCAGGTCAGCTCGTCCGGCATGCGGGCCGGCGCGACCAGATATTTCACCATGTTGTAGAAGCCGCCGCCATGCACCTGCCAGGCTTCGCCGTGCGCGCCGTCGGGCAGCTGCTTGCTGGGCTTCAGGCTGAGATCGAGCGCGATGAAATAGAAAGACGACCCGATCCAGGCGATACCGGCGACAACATGAAGCCAGCGCACCATGAATTCGGACCACATCCAGAGATAGTCGATCATTCTGCCCCCGTGTCGATATGACGTTTGTCGCTATGATCCGGCGAAGGATATCCGCCCGCTGCCATGATGACAGCGCTAACCGGTTTCGTCCAATTCCTGCTGCCATATAGCGACACCAGCCGCGATCGACAGCGCGACCCGCGCCGGGTGCTTGCCGGTGATGTCGGGAAGGCCGACCGGGCAGACAAGCCTGTCCAGCGCCGCCTCGCCGATTCCCGCCTTGGACAGGCGCGAGCGGAACCGCGCCGCCTTGGTGGCCGAGCCGATCAGCCCGATGCGGGCGAAACCACCCCCCGAAAGCACCCGGTGGCAGATCGCCTCGTCGAGCGTGTGGTTATGCGTGATCACAAGGTGGATAGCGTCTTCCGGGGCATGCGCGGCGATCACGGTCGGGTCGCTGGCAATCACCTGCCGCACCCCGGCAGGAATGTCCGCCGGAAACCGTGCCGCCTCGACATCGACCCAGTGAAGATCGAGTTGCAACGCCGTCAGATGCGAGGCAAGCGCCCTGCCGATATGCCCGGCGCCATAAAGAAAGGCGGGGCGCCCCGGCAGGGTCACCGAGGCAATGAAGGACCCGGTCTCGCGGTCGAGGCCCGGAGAGGCGTTTCCAGCATCTGCCACAGGACCCGTGCCGTCTAGCGGATGGGCGAGATTGAGACAGGAGGCGAGGTCCGCCAGCACCGCATCCTCTTCACGGCCGAACCGTTCCAGAAGCACGCGCACCTGACCGCCGCAGCATTGCCCCATGTCGGGGCCGAGCGCGGCGCGCATCACCGTGCGGGCCCAGGGGCCTGCCGTACCGTCGGCCAGCATTTCACGGGCCCGCGTCATCACGGTGAATTCCAGAGTGCCGCCGCCAATGGTCTGCCAGATGTCGTCGCGGGTGATCAGCATCATCGCGCCGACCTCGCGCGGGGCGGACCCCTTCACGCCCACAAGGCTGGCCCGCACCACCGAACCGTCGCCGGCAATTCTCTCACGAGCCGCCTCGATCCAGCTTGCCATCAGGTGTCACCCTTGTCGTCGCCATGCTCGCCGCCAAGCGTAATGCCAGGCCCGCCGAGCCGCCGCGCGGCGAGGCACATGCGCTCAGGCGTCGCCGGCGCATCGAGGGCGGGATAGCCGGTTCCGATCGACTGCAGCGCGTGCGACTGCGCCATCAGCACCGAGATCGCGAGCATCAGCGGCGGCTCGCCGACGGCCTTGGATTTGTGGATGGTGTCCTCGATGTTCTCGCCGTCATCGAACAGCGCGACATTGAAAATGCCGGGCCTGTCGGCGCAGGCCGGAATCTTGTAGGTCGAGGGCGCATGGGTGCGAAGCCGTCCGGCATCATCCCAGACAAGTTCCTCGGTGGTCAGCCAGCCGGCCCCCTGGACGAAACCGCCCTCGATCTGGCCGATATCGATGGCCGGGTTCAGCGAGCGCCCGACATCATGAAGAATGTCGGTCCGCAGGATGCGGTTCTCGCCTGTCAGCAGATCGACCGCCACCTCGGTTACCGCGGCCCCATAGGCGAAATAGAAGAACGGGCGTCCGCGGCTTCGCTGCTTGTCCCAGTGGATTTTCGGGGTGGCGTAGAAACCTGTCGCCGACAGCGACACGCGGCCGAGATAACAGGATTTCACCGCCTCGGCGAAGCTCATCACCGCGCCGCCAGCCCGGACGCGGCCGTTGGTGAAGGTCACCGAATCGGGGCTGCATTGATGCTGTTCGGCCAGATGGGCGCGCATGCGGTCCTTTATGGTGCGCGACGCGGCCTGCGCCGCCATGCCGTTCAGGTCGGTGCCGGAGGAGGCCGCGGTGGCCGAGGTGTTCGGCACCTTGCCTGTGGTGGTGGCGGTGATCTTCACCGCGTCGAAATCCACCTGGAACTCATGCGCCACCACCTGCGCCACCTTGGTGTTCAGCCCCTGCCCCATCTCGGTGCCGCCATGATTCAGATGCACCGAGCCGTCGGTATAGACATGGACCAGCGCGCCGGCCTGGTTCAGGAAGGTGGTGTTGAAGGAGATTCCGAATTTCACCGGGGTCAGCGCGATGCCGCGCCGGATCACGCTGTTGGCCTTGTTGAAATGTTCGATCTCGGCCCGCCGCGCGGCGTAATCGGCGCTGGTGGCAAGCGTGCCGACAATGTCCTGCAGCACGCAGTCCTCGACAAGCTGGCCATAGGGGGTGCGCCCCTTGCCGCCGTTGGCGGTGAATTTGTGCGGATAGAAATTGCGCTGCCTGACCGCCAGCGGATCAAGCCCCAGATGATGCGCCACCTCGTCCATCACCCGCTCGATCCCGACCATGCCCTGCGGCCCGCCAAAGCCGCGGAAGGCGGTGTTCGACTGGGTGTGCGTCTTGCAACGGTGCGAGATCACCCGCATGTCCGGAATGTGATAGGCATTGTCGGCATGGCACATGGCGCGGGCCGCGATCGCCTCGGACAGATCCCAGGACATGCCGCATCGCATCGCCTGTTCGAAGATCACGGCGCTGACCCGTCCGTCGGCATCGAACCCGACGCTGTAGTCGATCCGGAAATCATGGCGCTTGCCGGTCAGCATGAAATCATCATCGCGGTCATAGACGGTCTTGGCCGGCCTGCCGGTGACATGCGCCGCAAGCGCCGACAGGATCGCCGGAAGATTGCCCTGGCTTTCCTTGCCGCCAAAGGCCCCGCCCATGCGCCGCGTCTCGACGGTCACGGCATGGTTCGGAAGGCCGAGGCAGTCCGCCACCTTGTGCTGGATCTCCGACGGGTGCTGGGTCGAGCAATGAAGCGTGACGTCGCGGTCCTCTCCCGGAAAGGCAAGCGCCGCCTGCCCCTCGAGATAGAAATGTTCCTGCCCGCCGATCTCGATCCGGCCTGACAGGCTGTGCGCCGCCCCGGCAAGCGCGGTGTCGGGATTGCCGGATTCCATTGTCACCGACGGACCAAGCCAGGAGCCGGCCTGCATCGCCTGGTCGATGGTCAGGATGGCCGGAAGCTGCTCATAATCCACCGTCGCCAGCGGCAGCGCGTCACGCGCGGCGCGCATGGTCTCGGCAACAATGGCGAAGACGGCCTGACCGACATAGCTGACCTCATCGACCGCAAGCACCGGATCATCGCCATAGACCGGGCTGCAGTCATTCACCCCCGGAATGTCGGCATGGGTCAGCACCGCCACCACCCCGTCGGCAGCGGCGACGGCCGACAGATCCATGCCGGTGATCCGCGCATGGGCGTGCGGGCTCTGCCCGATCAACACCACCAGCGTGTCGTCCGGCGTGCGGATGTCATCGACATAGACAGCGCTCCCCGCGACATGCTTGTGGGCGCTGTCATGCTCGCGCGCGGTGCGGATGTCGCCGCTGATACGGTCGGACGCGTTCATGCCAGCCCCTCGCGCAACAGGTCGGGCGACAGCGCCGCGCCGGGGCCGGTCAGGCGCGGCACGGAAGTGCCGGTCAGCTCCATGCCATATTTCAGGATCAGGTTCGCCGCCACCTGCCGCCGGTATTCGGCCGAGGCGCGCATGTCGCTGATCGGGGCAAAATCATCATCCAGCGCGGCGGCAGCGGCCTTGAATCCCGTCATGTCCAGCGGCGCGCCGACAAGCGCCGCCTCGGCCATGGCGGCCCGTTTCGGGGTGGCGGCCATGCCGCCAAAGGCAAGCCGCGCGGCGGTGATCCGGCCGCCGGAGACGGATATGTTGAACCCGCCCATGACCGCCGAGATATCCTGATCAAACCGCTTGGAAATCTTGTAGGCGCGGAAATGCGGGGCGGCGGCCACCGGCACCAGCAGGGCGCGGACATATTCGCCGGCGGCGCGGTCCTGCTTGCCATAATCGAGGAAGAAATCCTCAAGCGCCATGCGCCTGTTCGAGGACACGCCTGACAGCTCCACCTCGGCCGCCAGCGCGATCAGCATGGGCGGCAGGTCGCCGATCGGCGAGCCGTTGGCGATGTTGCCGCACATGGTCCCGCTGGAACGCACCTGGAGCGAGCCGAAACGGCGCATCACCTCGGCAAAGTCCGGACGGCCCGCGGCAAGGGTCTGCAGCGCCGCCTGATGCGTCACCGCCGGACCGATCCGCCAATGCGCGCCGCTTTTCGTCACGCCGTCGAATTCGGCGACGCGGCCTGTCCAGATCATCTTCGCCATATGCCGGTTCTGCTTGGTGACCCACAGCCCGACATCGGTGGCCCCGGCGACGATTGTGGCGTCCGGCGAAGCGGCATAGCCGGCGGCGAATTCGGCGGCGCTTGCCGGGGCGATGAACCGGCATCTGTCATCCCCGAGACAGACCGTGTCCTGATGCGCGATCTCGTCCATCAGCTCGGCCTCGCGGGATCGGCGGCGCTGTTCGAAAGGCGGCTGAATATCACGGACCACCAGATCGGACGCGGCATCGACAATCGGCCGGTAGCCGGTGCAGCGGCACAGATTGCCGGCAAGCGTGTCGTCAATGCCGGCCTCGTCCAGCCCGCTGCCATTGCACCAGGCGGCGAACATCGACATCACGAATCCGGGCGTGCAGAAGCCGCATTGCGAGCCATGCCTGTCGACCATCACCTGCTGGCAGGGATGAAGCGCCGGCGCGTCCGGCCCCTCGGGCCTGATCCCCTCGATGGTGGTGACCGAGGTGCCTTCCAGCATGCCCATGAACTGGATACAGGCATTGACCGGATGCCAGCCTGTCCTGCCGCTGGCATCGCGGCGCGCGACGACAACGGTGCAGGCCCCGCAATCACCCTCGCCGCAGCCTTCCTTCGATCCGGTCAGCCGCCGGGTCTGGCGCAACCAGTTGAGAAGCGTGGTGTCACCGGCAATGCCGCTGACCCGCTCGACGCGGTTGTTGAGAATGAATGTGATGGTCTCGCGCATGATCGCCGGCCCTCCGATCCCCTGTCAGCTTCCGCGATAGGTCGAATAGCCATAGGGCGAGAGAAGAAGCGGCACATGGTAATGCTGGCCGGCATTGTCGATCCCGAAGGCGATGACAATCTCGTCAAGGAACGGGATTTCGGGAAGCGCCACCCCGCCATCCCGCAGATAGGCGGCGGCGTGGAAGACAAGCTCGTACCGCCCGGTGGCGAAACCGTCACCCTCGAGAAGCGGCGAATCCACCCGCCCGTCATCATTCGTCGTCACCGACAGCAGCAGCGTCCGCGCCGCGCCGTCACGACGATAGGTCCGCGCCGCGCCGTCACGACGATAGAGGTCGATGCGAAGCCCGGCCGCGGGACGGCCCGAGGCTGTATCCAGAACATGCGTCGTCAGGCGGCCCATCACGGCCCTTCCTTTCTGCCCTCGGGCTCTGCTCTTGAATTCTGCCCAAAGACGTTGAATATCAGCGATATCGCATCCATCCACGGATGCGCATCTGGCCGGGGAAGCCTGCCAATTCTCTATTGTAAAGGCAAACAAAACTGACGAAGCTTGGCCTTTATTCACCTTTGCATGCAAGGCAGCACCATCATGGCAGAACTGGTCTTCCGGATCGCGCCCGACAGCCTCGATACCATTGGTTTCATGGCGGAATTCGGCGGCATTTACGAACATTCGCCCTGGGTCGCCGAGGGCATGCTTGCCGGCGGCATCGGCGCCGAGGACCGGTCGGTGTCGCACTTTGCCGCACGCATGGCCGCGATTGTCGATGCCGCGGATGACGATGCGAGGCTGGCGCTGCTGCGCGCCCACCCCGAACTGGCCGGCAAGCTTGCCGTCGCCGGCGGGCTGACCGCGGAGTCCACCGCCGAGCAGGCCGGGGCCGGGCTCGACCGCTGCACGCCGGAGGAATTCGCCCGCTTCACCGAACTGAATGACCGCTATGGCGCGCGCTTCGGCCACCCGTTCATCATCGCCGTGCGCGGGCTGGGCCGCGCCGATATTCTGGCCGCGTTTGAATCGCGGGTCGGCAATGACCCGGCCACCGAATTCGCCACCGCCATCGCCGAGGTTCACAAGATCGCGCGGCTGCGGCTTGAGCTGCTGGCGGGCTGACCAAGGGTGATGCGAAACACGGCGCGGCTATGCTAGGCTCTGGCGCAGGGACATGATTTCGGGCTTAGGGATTTTGAACGTCGGGATTTCGGGCGTCGGGATATTGGGAGGACGGGTTCATGGATGACATTCGGGTGACTGATCTGGCATCGCGCTTTGCCGCGGTCTGCGGCGATGCGCATGTCGAGGCGGGCGACGGCATCGGCCCGCGCTATCAGAGCGACTGGCTTGGCAAGGCCGTGTCCGAACCGGCCATCGTTGTCCGGCCCGCCACTACCGAAGAGGTGGCGGGCGTCATGAAGATCTGCGCCGAGACCTGCACCCCGGTGATTCCCTTCGGCGGCAATTCCGGCCTTGCCAGCGGCACGGTGGCGCGCGCCGAGGACCAGGTGGTGATGCTCTCGCTGGAGCGGATGAACAGGGTCCGCAAGATCGACGCGCCCGGCCGCTACATGGTGGCCGAGGCGGGCTGCATCGTTGAATCGCTGCATCACGCGGCGGCGGCCGAGGGGCTGATGTTCCCGCTTGTCTTCGGGGCCAAGGGAACGGCCCAGATCGGCGGCGCGCTCGGCACCAACGCGGGCGGGCTGAACGTCGTGCGCTACGGCAGCGCGCGGGCGCTGTGCCTGGGGCTGGAAGTGGTCACCGCCGCCGGCGAGGTGATGGACCTGCTGCCGGCGCTGAAGAAGAACAACACCGGCTATGATCTGGTGAACCTGATGGTCGGCTCGGAAGGCACGCTCGGCATCATCACCGCCGCCAGCCTGAAGCTGGTCACCCCGCCGCACGCCTTCGCCACCGCCATGGTCAAGGTGCGCGACGTCGCCGCGGCGCTGGAGCTGATGAACATGACGCAGTCGCGAAGCGGCGGCCAGATCGAGGCGTTCGAGATCATCGGCAAGCTGATGTACGAGCTGCCGGTGAAATATCTGGACCATGTCAGCCCGGTCTTCGACGAGGCGCCGGAGCTGGCGGTCCTGATGGAGCTCGGCGCGGCGCGGCCCGAGGATGCCGCCCCCGGGCCGGACGGCACGGTGGCGCTGTCATCGCTTCTGGAATCGATCCTCGGCGACGCCTTCGAGGCCGGGCTTGTCGAGGATGCGGTGATCGCGCAGTCGGAGGCGCAGCGGGCGAATTTCTGGGCGATGCGCGAGGGCACGCTGAACGCGATGCAGGCGCATGGCCAGTGGGTGATGAACGATATCAGCTTCCAGGTCTCGGACCTGCCAGGCGTGATCGCCGATATGGAGGCCGCCTTCGCCGCCGTCGCGCCGGGGCCGTTCTGCGTGGCTTTCGGCCATATGGGCGACGGCAACCTGCATATCAACGCGCGCCCCTATGACAAGGACCCGAAGGAGCATCCCGAGGAGGCGCAGG
>CAJWVJ010000085.1 GCA_913048595.1 uncultured Alphaproteobacteria bacterium
GCATGTTCTGGTAGATGTGCGAGGACATTCCACCATCAAGCATCAGGTTGGCTCCACGGAACCAGTGGGTCATATCGGACAACATGAAACAAACAACAGGCGCGATATCTTCGGGCCTGCCAGGGCGGTCATTAACCGACAGATCTTCCTCGGCTCGTTTGCCAAGCGTTTTCTTGAAGTCAGGCAAGATTGGCGTGTCAACCGGTCCCGGGCTGACCGCGTTGATACGTATACCGCGGTCGCGCCAGGTCCAACGATTCTTCATTGTCCAGACAACGAGCGCCTCCTTGCTGAAGAAATAGCTGCGTCCGCCCTCATTGGTGATGTTGTAATTATGTATGAAACGCTCAACATCCTCGAATGCCAGATGCTCCGAAGCCTTAATGGCCTCAATCGACTCTGGCCAGCCAAATCCGGCAAGCGACGCAAGGTTAACGATCGAGGCGTTGTCGTTCAGCTTTGGAATCATCAGTTCAGTAAAGTATTTCAGTCCAACAAGGTTTACCTTCAGCACGATATCCGCCGGCAATGTCGGTGGCACACCAGCACTGTTGGCGATGCCGTCGATCCTTCCCGGTAGCGCGTTGACGAGCGCCTTAATGGTCCGCCGGTCCGACATGTCAGCCAGATACAGCTCATCGACATAATCCTCGGTCTTGTTGCGGTCGACGCCGATGACATCGCCGCCAAGCTGCTTGATCAGCTTGGCCGTGTCCCGGCCAATACCCGACGAACAGCCGGTCACCACTATAGTCTTGTCGCGGAGAAGCTTGCCGTAGGTCCAGTCTCGTGATGCCCAGTCGGTATCTTGCATCCTCTTTCCTCCCCTGCCCCTAGAACACCGGCGGGAAGCCACGCCCGCCGCGTTCCAGTGTCACCCATCTAGTTTCGGTGAAGGTTTCTGTGGACCAGCGCCCGCCATGCCGTCCGACACCGGATGATTTCGACCCGCCAAAGGGAACATGTGGTTCGTCATTCACCGAGCTGCAGTTCACATGGCACATCCCTGTCTCCAGCGCGGCTGCAATCGCAAGGCCACGAGACTCGTCGCGTGTGATTACCCCCGATGACAGGCCATATTCACTGTCATTTGCGATGGCTATGGCCTCGCTGTCAGTGCGGTACGGGATCACCGGCACCACTGGGCCAAACGTTTCCTCGGCATAGACCTTCATGTCCGGGGTCACACCGGTGAGAATAGTGGGCTCCACGAAACGTCCGTCTACCCCGCCACCGATCACGACCTGCGCACCCTTAGCGATAGCTTCCTCGATTTGTTCCTTGACCTTGCCAGCCTGCTTATCATTAATCAGCGGCCCGATGATATGACCCTTGTCGGTATTTGGATCGCCAACCTTCAGCTTGGCAGCGCGCTCGGCAAATCTCGACAGGAACTCGTCGAACACTGGCTCCTGGACCAGAATTTTCTCGACCGACATGCAGATTTGCCCTTGATGCATGAAGCTGCCGAAATTGGCCGCCGCCGTGGCGCGGTCCATATCGGCATCGTCACAGACGATCAAAGCATCCTTGCCGCCAAGCTCGACACAGCATTTCTTCAGATGCGCGCCTGCCTTAGCCGCGATCACCCGTCCCACCGGCGTCGACCCGGTGAAGCTGATCCCCTTGACCAGCGGATGCTCGACGATCACGTCGCCGACGGCGGGGACATTCTCACGCGAGCAGGTGACGACATTCAGGACGCCCGGCGGGACCCCAACGGCTTCGAAAATTTCAGCAAATATCACGCCTCCCGTATAGGGTGTCTCCTCGGACGGCTTCAGCACCACGCAGTTGCCCGCGGCAATCGGGAACGCAAGGCCGCGCGCCGTTAGAAGGGTCGGGAAGTTCCAGGGCGAGATCACCGTCACGACACCCATCGCACGGCGCATGGCCAGCGATACCTTGCCATGGTCCGATGGCAGCACCTCGCCAATGGCGTTGTAGGTCATCGCGGCGGCGGCGCGGAACACCTCCGGCACATAGCCTGACTCAAACATTCCCTTGCCGAACCAACCGCCACCCTCGCCCTGCAGCGCGGCAACCAGATCATCGCGCCGCCGCTCGAACTCATCCGCGACTTTGAGCATGTAATGGGCCCGCTCGTTATAGGTCAGTCCGGACCATTGCGAGAAAGCAGCCTGTGCAGATTCGATGGCCCGCACCGCCATGCCACCATTGCCGTCGGCGACGCGCGCCCAGACGGCACCGTCGGCTGGGTTGAGATCGTCAAATGCGGCGCCCGCCGGTACCCAGGACCCGCCAATGAACAGATTGTCGAAGGATCGCGTCATTTAAGCCTCCCTTGCTTTCACCAGCGCGCCGTTCTTGTCGCGCTTGAACACCTCGACCTTGGCCTTGCGGAACACCGGAATTTCCGGAAGACCGTCAGGCTCGCCGCCATGCGGAATGGTGTGGTCTGCTGCGTTTGTTCCGCCATTGGCCCGCGGTTGACGGGCCTTCTGGGCGGCGATTTCGAAATCGGCAAGCAGCGCCGCGATCCGCTCGTCTCCGCTGGCGCCCGCCTGCCTGAGAACCGTCCTTTGCGACGCCGGCGCCGGCGCGGCTCTTTCGGTTTCCGGCTTGATTTCAACGGTCCTCGTGCCCGTCTTGCCGTCAGCAGGCTGCGCCGGCGTCACAGTCGAGGACGGGCGCGCGGCCGCATTTGCACGCCCGAGAAGGCTGTCGAGGTTCTCGCCGATCAACGCGCCGGTATCCATGGCCCCGCCAGACAGGCCGGCGGGCTGGACATAGACCCGGCCGGATCCTGTTGCCGCAGCGGCCTCTGCAGCAGCGGGCGCATGGTCCGTCTGTTTTGACGCCCTCGCCACCGGCCGTGCCGCAGACGCCTCGGCGCGTCCCGGCTTTCCGCCGAGATAGGCCGCCTGAACCGCAGGATCTTCCGCCAGGCTTGCAGCGTCATTGGCCCCGACCATGCGCCCGTTCTCGATCAGGTATCCACGGTCCGCGATGGCAAGCGACAGCTTGGCATTCTGCTCCACCACCAGCACCCCGGGCCCGGTCTCGCGGATGCGGCCAAGCGCCTGAAACAGCTCCTTGCTCAGAAGCGGCGACAGGCCAAGCGACGGCTCGTCCAGCATCAGGATGGTCGGATCCGACATCAGCGCGCGACCCACAGCCACCATTTGCTGCTCGCCGCCCGACATGGTCCGGGTAATCTGCTTGCGCCGCTCCCGAAGTTTCGGGAATAGGGTCAGCACCCGGTCGAGATTGGCCTGCTCGTTCATCCGCGCACGTTCGCTGTAGGCGCCGAGCCTTAGGTTCTCCTCAACATTTAGATCACCGAAGATGGCCCGCCCTTCCGGCACGAGCGCGATGCCACCGGTGACAATCTCGTCGGGATTTCGACCGAGCAGGGATTGCCCCGCGAAGTTGATATCCCCGTCGCAATGCCCTTCCGACAAACCAGCGATGGCACGCAGCAGAGACGACTTCCCGGCTCCGTTCGCGCCGAGAATGACGACCACCTCGCCCTTCGAAATCCGCACCGAGATATCGTCCAACGCGCGATGCTGGCCATAGCTGACGGAAAGATTTTTGACCTCAAGCATCAGACATCCTCCCCGATATAGACTTTCACCACCTCGGGATCGGCAAGAACCTCGCCGGGAGACCCCTCGGCGATCTTGCTTCCCGCCGCCATCACGATGCAGCGGTCGCAGAGCGAGCGGATGGCGTCCATCACATGCTCGACGAGGATGATGGTGATGCCCTCCTCGCGAAGCGACCTGATCAGATCGATGCCTTCCTGCAGCTCGGTCGGGTTCAGGCCCGCAAGCCATTCGTCGAGAAGCAGCAGCTTCGGCGACGAGGCCAGCGCGCGGGCAAGTTCCAGCCGTTTCTGGTCGATATAGGTCAGGGAACCCACCGGCACGGCCTCCTTGCCGGACAAGCCGACGCGTTCGATAAGCTTGCCCGCCTCGTAGCGGGCCTGGTCTCCCCAGAGCCGCCTGTGGCCAAACACCATGCCCGCCATGCAGTTTTCAACCACGCCCAGCCCGGGCAGCACACGGACCAGCTGGAAGGTGCGCGCGATGCCGCGCTGGTTGATCTGGCTGGCAGTGAGCGTGCTAATAAACCGCCCGTTTAGCCCGATCGACCCTTCGCTGACGCGCAGGGCGCCAGAAATGAGGTTCATCATCGTGGTCTTGCCGGACCCGTTCGGGCCGATGATTCCCATCACTTCGTTCTGCTGCACCTCGAAGGACAGGTTGTTCACGGCGACGAGTCCGCCGAAGCGCTTGGTGGCGTTCGCCACGCTGAGGACTGTCGCTACCATGTCGAGCGCCCCCGGCTTGCCAGAAGCTGCTCGATCCGTCCGACAACGCCCTTCGGCAGGAAATAGACGATCACCAGAAAGGCGATACCCATCACCAGGGTCGAATAGTTCGAATAATTGGCGTTGATATATTCCTGCAGCAGGGCGAACGGGATCACCCCGACGATCGGCCCCCAGAGCCTTCCGGTGCCGCCAAGAAGCGCCATGATGACGACAATGAAGGAAATCTCGGGTGAAAACACGCCATTCGGCTCGATATAGGTATAGCGCGGCGCGATCAACGCCCCGACAAGCGCGGCTACGAACCCGGAGAAGGTGAAAAGGATAACCTTGGACGTGGCGGTGTTGATCCCGACATGGCGCGCCACTGTTTCATCATTGCCGATGATCCGGAGCGCAAATCCCAGACGCGAGCGGTTGACCCACCAGCCGACCAGATAAACCACCGCCGCCAGGATCACGAGATAAATGTAGATATCCGCCTCGGTCAGGTCGGTCAGGACATACAGACCGCGCGACCCGGTGAAATTGTTCTGTATCCAGGACACCAGGGTGCGGATCATCTCGGCGAGGCCTAGCGTGAAGATAACGAAATAGACCCCGGAAAGCCGCAGGGTGGCAATGCCGATCAGGAAGGCGAGCACCGCGCCGACGACCGGCGCGATCGCAACCATCGTCCAGAAGTCCATGTTGTAGTCAGACATGCCGGTGCCGACCAGATAGCCGCCCACCCCGAAGAAGGCCGCGGTGGCCAGCGAGATGTAATGGGTAGGGCCGGAAAACAGCGACCAGCTCGTCGCCAGGACGGTGAACATCGCGATGGTCAGCGCAATCGACATCCAGTAGCCGTTCGCTACCAGCGGGACGCATGCGGCCAGCACCAGAAGAACGGCTCCCCAGACAAGGGATTTGATCTCATTTTCGTGGCTCATGTCGGCTTCCTCCCGAACAGACCCTGCGGCCTGAACAGCAGAACGAGAACGAAAATGGCATAGGCCGCGGCCAGCGTGAGGCCGGGGTCAATCAGACGTGCCACCGTTGTCTCCACCAGCCCGAGGATAAGGGCCGCCACAATCGCGCCGCGGATATCACCGACCCCGCCCATGATGATGATGATCAGCGCCTTCATGGTGAAAATCACGCCAACCGACGCATCCAGCGTGATGAAGGTCGAGATCAGCGTGCCGCCCATGGTGGTCACGGCGCCGCCAAGCGCGAATGCCAGCGCCGACATCTTCTGCACATTGATGCCGACAAGCCCGCTTGCCTCGGTGCTGACCGACACGGCGCGCATGGCCATGCCGGGCCTGGTGAAAAACAGCCACAGCCAGAGAGCCACCCCTATGAGCACGGCGAAGCAGAAGGCGACGATGCGGTTCAGCGCGAACGTCTCGCCAACGATCTCGAACGGTTCGGCGAGATAGGAGTAGGTGAAATACTCGCCATGGATCGACACCATGATCCCGACAAGCGCGAAACTCATGCCGAAGGTTGCGAGAATCGAGTCCACCTCCAGCTGCCCCTTGTTCTTGGCACGCCTGACAAGCGGCATCAGAAGGGCCTTGTAGATCACCCAGTTGCCGAAAAAGGCCAGCGGCGCAACGATGAGCATCGTCAGGATCGGGCTGATGGAATCAGCCACGAAAATCCAAAACGCGGCCAGCGCGCCGAGCACCAGGAACTCGCCATTGGCTAGGTTCATGATCCTGGCGACGCCGTACTGCATGTTCAGGCCGAAGGCGATCAACGCATAGGTGCCGCCAAGCAACAGACCTGTGATGATGATATCCATCTAACCCTACCCCAGGGATGAGAAATCCGGTTCGTTCACCACGATGGCGGACGTTTCGGCACCGGATTCCCGGGAAACAAATCAAGGAAGATGAAGCCGGTCGCAACGATGGCGGCCGGCTTCGTGTGATGTCTGGATCAGTTCCAGCCGTCCTTTGCGACGATCGGAGCGGCACCGTCCATCTGCGACGACTTCACGCCGCGGAACTTGCCGTCCTGCCACTGGCCGACGGTCCAGTACTTGTTCGAAATCTGGTTCTCGAAGCTGATCGGGCCCATGATCGTATCGAAGGTGTTGTCCTTGATATACTGGGTCACCGTCTTCCGATCGAGCGTGCCGGCGCCTTCAATGGCCTGGCCAAGAATCTGCATCGACACATAGGTGTTGGCCGAAGCCCAGCCGTCGGCTTCCTTGCCGGTGATTTCCTTGTGGGCCTTGAAGTACTCTTGGATCTTCGGTGATTCCTGATTCACGCCACCGGCGCCGAACACTCCCTCGATCTTCGAGCCGAACTTGCCCTTGAAGGCCGGGAAGCATGTGGCGACAGCCGTGTAGTACATCTTCACATCCAGGTCCTGGATGATCGCCTGTTCAGTCAGGCCGAACGTGTCGGGTGGATATGACCAGGCGACGAAGGCATCCGGCTTGCTGTCCTTGGCGCCCTTGATGATCGGTGACAGGTCCGGCGTGCCCAACGGGTAGGACTTGTCATAGACAATGTCGAACCCGGCTTCCTTGATCTTCGGGCGCGCCGCCTCGGCAAGCTCGATGCCGAAGGCATCGGCAACATTCACCATGGCGACACGGTTGCCGATGGTGCCGGCGTCACGCATGTCCTTGAGGATGTCGATGACCGAGTCCGTAAAGGATGTCGTGTTGCCAAGCGTGAAGAACAGGTTGTCGTAGCGGGCTGTCAGCTCGGGCATCTTGTCCGAGATCGCCGACACGCCGATATGCGGATAGTTGTATTTCGCATAGATCGGAGCAGCCGCAAGGTTGAAACCGGTGCCATAGGGCGCGATGATGAAATCGACCTTGTCGACTTCGGCGAGGCGCTGGGCTGCCTTGATATGCTCGCCCGGGTTGGTCTTGTCATCATATTCGATGATCTCGACCATCATCTTCTTGCCGCCGACATTCAGCCCACCGGCCGCGTTGACCTGCTTCGACCAAAGTTCGACATTCGGCCATTGGGTGACAGCCGCGCCGCCGGCAAGCGGACCGGACTTCGGCGCGACCTGGCCGATCTTAATCACATCAGCTGCCTGTGCCGCAACGGCCAGGAACGATGCCGATGTGGCAATAGCCGCGGCTTTGAACAATCTCTTCAACATGGTTTTCCTCCCAGAACGATAGAGCCCAGCCACCCGGTTGCCCCGGGTTGACCTGCTATTATTCATTAAAACCTTAGGAGGCCACGCAGGGTCCGCAACTAAATTCCAACTTTCAAAATTTTATGAGTTCAAATTTTTTTATATTGAATTCAAATTTAGATTTAAATTGAAATTTTGATACAAATTTGCTGAATTTGAATACATTTAAAATCTCAGTGAATCCCTTCTGATACGGTATGGACCGAATCGGCAATTTGACAGGAGTGCAGCATGAGAAGGCACGCAGAAACTGGACGTCAGGACAATAGCGACGAGGCCGTTGCTAATGCCATCCGCGAGATGATTTCGGAGAACGCCTTTAAGGAACATGAGCGGATTACCGAGAGCGACCTCAGCAGAAGACTTGGCGCATCACGAACGCCGGTACGTATGGCGCTCAAGCTTCTTCACGCCGAGGGATTGCTGAACAAACTTGAAGGGCGAGGCTACTGCGCGAGGCAATTCAGCAACGAGGCGTTGCTACAAGCCACCGAGGTGCGCGGGGTTCTCGAAGGGCTTGCTGCCCAACGCCTTGCACATACCGGCCTGTCATCCCTGAACCGTGAGCGTCTGGACAAATCGGTCGAGGCCACAAGCGCCGTCATCAATCGCGGCATTGTGGACGCAGAAGCGATCGAGGCCTTTTCTGTGGCCAACCTGATTTTCCACCGGACCATCATGCAGGGAAGCGACAATCCCTTCATCGAGGACTGCCTGCGCCGGCTGAAGGTAATGCCGCACAGCGACGTGGGCGAGGTCCTAGCCAGTGATCGGGTCAGCTGGTCGCTGAACCGGATTATCGTCAGCCACAGTCAGCACCTGATAATCAAGAAGGCCATCGAAGCAGGTGACGGCGC
>CAJWVJ010000086.1 GCA_913048595.1 uncultured Alphaproteobacteria bacterium
ACGCCGCCACCCGCCGCGGCGAAAGCTACGGCCTGACCGATTTCGGTGTCACGGCGCGCCTTGGCAAACAGGCTGGTGGCGTGCGGGTTCGGCTTGGCCAAATGACCAAACAGGGGCGCTTCCTTGGCAGCAAGCCAGAGGGCGGCTACGCGCTGGCAAGGCCCACAAGGTCCGGCTATCTGCATCTCTCGGCAAAACGGCGGCTGAGCGACCGGCTGTCGGTCGGGGCCAATGTGATGCAGCTTCGCGCCGATGTGGATTTCCGGCATGACAGCTTTGTGCGTGACCCAACCCTTCAGGCGCGAAGCGCCGGCGCGCATCTGGCCCTCCGCGACGCCGCGCGGGCCGGTGACAGGCTGGTGCTGCATTATGGCGAGCCGCTGGCGGTCACCGGCGGGGCGATCCGGCAAAGCTCGGTCATGGGCTATACCGCGGCCGGCAATTACCGGGCCGAGGAGTCCGTTCTCGATCTCGGCGTTCGCAAGCGCCACCGCATGGCGCAGGTGATGTACCGCATGCCGCTTGGCGACGGGATCTCCGGCTTTGCCGCGTCGGCGCATCACCGCAACTGGAGTCATCGGGGCAGGCTTGGCAACACTCTCGTGATGCTGGGGCTGTCGGTGCGGCGCTAGGGCGCGGCCATCTGTCGGGATGGGCCGAAACGGCATCTAGGCCGACAGCGGCAAAACGGCTATATCAGGATCAGCACGACCGATGCCGGAGTCCGAGCCATGCAACCCGCCCCCGCCGATGCGCAAGCCAATCCGCCGGTGATGACCGTCATCCGGCGCGGGCTGGCGCGGCGCTGCCCGAATTGCGGCGAGGGGGCGACCCTGACAGGCTACCTGACCTGCGTGCCGGCATGCGGGTCATGCGGCGAGGATTTCTCGCATATCAGCGCCGATGACGGGCCGGCCTGGGCGACGCTGATTGTCGTCGGCCATGGTCTGGCGCCTTTCCTGGTCATCCTCGGCAGGGATGAGACTATTCCGGTCTGGTCGGCGATCGCGGCGCTGGCGGCGATGATGCTGGCCGGCGTCTGGTGGTGCCTTCCACGCTTCAAGGGGCTGTTCATCGCGCTGATCTGGCGCACCGGGGCCACTGGCGAGGATGTGTTCGACCATCCCGCCCGCCCTCATTCCGGTCACGCCGATCACCGGACCGACGATGTGAGACGCCCCCGCGACAGCTGACCCGAGCGCCCGGCTGGCCGCCGTCATGAAAAATGCCTTATTTTTTCACCTCAGAATGAAAATCTGATTGATTTTTTCATTCAAGATGCGCAACGATTTTCGCCATGGGGACTGCATCATGCTGTGGGGAACGCATTGTGCTGATGAAACTGAACACCGGAACCAATGCCGGGTCCGATTCTGGAACCAGGGGCGAGGCAGGCGGCCAGCCACCGGTTCGGTCATCCGGGTCCATCGGCGGTGACATCCGGGCCTTGCGCCGCTCGCGCGGCTGGACCCTGACCGACCTCGCCGAACGGCTCGAGCGTTCGGTCGGCTGGCTCTCGCAGGTCGAGCGCGGGCAGTCGGAGCCGGCCCTTGCCGACATCCGCACCGTCGCCGGCCTGTTCGACCTTCCCGTCAGCTTCTTCTTCAGCCAGAGCCCGGACACCGCCGAGGCACCCTATGTGGTGCGCGGCGACAGCCGCCGCACGATGAGCGACGAGGGAAAGGGGCTTGTCGAGAGCCTGCTCTCGCCGGATCTCGGCGGGGCCTTCGAGATCGTGCATTCGGTGTTCGCGGCGGGGGCCCGCTGCCCCGAGCCCTTCGTGCGGCCGACCGAGGAAGCGGGCTATGTCATCGAGGGGTCGCTGACCCTCTTCATTGATGGTGAGAGATTCGAGCTCAACCAGGGAGACAGTTTCCGCTTTGCCGGAGAGACCGTGTCCTGGGTGAATGAAGGCGATGTGCCGGCGGTGCTGATCTGGGTGATCGCGCCCCCGGTCTACTAGACGGAAAAGACGCAAATCCGAAGGCGGCGGACGCCGCCAAAGGACAAAGGAAAGAGACAGGACATGGATGACGTATCTGCGAACAGCGAACTGAACAAGGCCACCGGCACCCTGCCGGGCACGGCCCGCGTTGTGGTGATCGGCGGCGGCTCGGTCGGCGCATCGGTGCTCTACCATCTTGCCGAGAAGGGCTGGAGCGATGTCGTGCTTCTGGAGAAGAACGAGCTGACCTCGGGGTCGACCTGGCATGCCGCCGGAAACTGCCCGAACTTCGTCGGCTCATGGACGATGATGAAGATCCAGTCCTACTCGACGGCGCTTTATCGCGAGCTTGGCGAGAAGGTCGACTATCCGATGAACTATCATGTCACCGGTGCCATCCGGCTGGCCCATTCGCGCCAGCGCATGGAGGAGTTCCGCCATGTCGAGCGCATGGGACGGCAGATGGGAGTCGAGTTCGAGGAGATGTCGCCAGCCGAGATGCAGGAGGTCTATCCCTTCCTCGAGACGCATGACCTTCATGGCGGCCAGTGGGACCCGCTCGACGGCGATATCGACCCGGCGCAGCTGACCCAGGCGCTTGCCAAGGGCGCGCGCGACATGGGCGCGAAGATCATCCGCTTCTGCCCGGTCACCGGGGTCAGCCGCGACGGCGGCGAGTGGGTCCTGTCCACGCCGCAGGGAGATATCCGCTGCGAATATGTGGTGAATGCTGCCGGATACCGCGCGAATGAAGTCGGCGCGATGTTCGGGCGCGATGTGCCCTGCGTGTCGCTGGCGCACCAGTATCTGATCACCGAAGGCATCCCCGAGCTTGCCGAACGTGACAGCAAGCTGCCGCTTCTTCGCGACCCGGACAGCTCCTACTATCTTCGCCAGGAGAAGGACGGGCTTCTTCTCGGGCCCTATGAGAAGAATTGCCGCGCGCACTGGACCACGCCCGACGACCCGATGCCGGAGGATTTCTCCTTCCAGCTCTACTCCGACGATCTGGAGCGCCTCGAATGGTATATCGAGGATGCCTGCGCCCGCGTGCCGCTTCTGGGAACCGCCGGCATCACCCGTGTGGTGAACGGGCCGATCCCCTATGCGCCGGACGGGCTGCCGCTGATCGGGCCGATGCCCGGCGTGCCGAACGCCTTCGAGGCCTGCGTCTTCACCTTCGGAATCGTGCAGGCTGGCGGCGCCGGCAAGCTGCTGTCCGACATCATTGTCGAGGGCGAATCCGAGACCGACAGCTGGGCTGTCGATCCGCGCCGTTTCACCGACCATGTCGATCTTGCCTACACCAAGGCCAAGGCCATCGAGACCTACAGCCACGAATATGCGATGCATTTCCCGCAGATCCAGTGGCCTGCCGGACGCAAGGCGAAGGTCTCGCCGCTCTATGACAGGCTGGCCGGCGCCGGTGCCGCCTTCGGATCCTATGGCGGGTGGGAGCGCGCCGACTGGTTCCCGCGCGGCGGCGAATCCGAACATGCCGCCGACAGCTATGACCGGCAGCCATGGTTCGATGCCGTCGGGGCCGAATGTCGCCATGTGGCGGAACATGTCGGCGTTCTGGAACTGACCGGTTTCTCGCGTTTCATGGTCAAGGGGCCCGGCGCTGCCGACTGGCTTCGCGGCCTTGTCACCGGCGGCCTGCCGAAGGTCGGCCGCATCGGTCTTGTCTATTTCGCCTCGGAGCGCGGCAAGATCCTGACCGAAATGACGGCGACACGTCTTGGCGATGACGAATTCCTGATGATGACGGGCGCCGGGGCCTACTGGCATGACCGTGATCTTCTGAACTTCAACCTTCCGGCCAAAGGGTCTATCAGCATCAGCGATGTCACCTCCGAGATGGCGACGCTGCTTGTCACCGGCCCCAAGGCCCCCGGCCTGATGGCCGACCTGACGGGCGAGGGCATGAGCCATGCCGACTTCCCGTGGCTGACCTACCGCCGGATGCAGATCGCCGGGGTGAATGTCACCGCCATCCGCGTGTCCTTCGCCGGCGAGGCGGGGTGGGAGCTGCATTGCGACATGGGCGATGTCACCGCCCTCTATGACGCTGTCTTTGCCGCCGGCGCGCCGCACAATGTCGGCAATTTCGGCATGCTGGCGCTGGATTCGATGCGCCTGGAAAAGGGCTACCGGTCCTGGAAGGCCGACCTCACCTCGGATTACACGATGTTCCAGAGCGGCCTTGCCCGCTGGGTGAATCTGAACAAGGACAGTTTCACCGGCAAGGCGGCCCTGCAGGCCGAGCATCAGGCCGGTGTCACCCAGACATTCGTCACGCTGACGCTGGATGATCCCGCCGATGGCGAACCCTTTGGCGAGGCGGTCTATCTCAGCACCGTGCGGATCGACGGCAATGATGCCGGCCTTGTTGTCTCGGCCGGCTATGGCCACCGGGTCGGTAAATCGATCGCCATGGCGGTGGTCGATTCCCGGATGCTTGCATCCGGCGGCGCGATCAGCGTCGATGTGCTGGGCCGCGAACGCGTGGCGCATCAGGTGGCCGGCGACGTTCTCTATGATCCCGACAACGCAAAGATGAAGGTGTGATGTGATGGATATCCCGGCAAAGGCACGGGCGGTGATCATCGGCGGCGGGGTCGTCGGCTGTTCCATCGCCTATCATCTTGGCAAGCTTGGCTGGACCGATGTGGTGCTTCTCGAGCGCAAGCAGCTGACCTGCGGCACCACCTGGCACGCCGCCGGGCTGATCGCCCAGCTTCGTGCCACGCAGAACATGACCCGCCTCGCGAAATATTCGCAGGAGCTCTATTTCCGGCTGGAAGAGGAAACCGGGGTCGCCACCGGTTTCAAGCGCAACGGGTCGATGACCGTCGCCCTGACCGACGAGCGCATGGAAGAGCTTCGCCGCTCCGCCGCCATGGCGCGCGCCTTCGGCGTCGAGATTGACGAGATCAGCCCGTCCGACATCGGGGCGCGCTATCCCGGCCTGAAGGTGGATGACGCGGTGGGTGGTGTCTGGCTGCCGAAGGACGGCCAGGCCGATCCGGTCAACATCACCCAGGCGCTTGCCAGGGGCGCGCGCAACTACGGTGTGAAGATCGTCCAGGGCGTCAAGGTCACCGACATCCACAAGGCGGATGGCCGCGTCACCGGCGTGATGACCGACCAGGGGCCGATCGAGGCCGATTATGTGGTCAATGCCGGCGGCATGTGGGCGCGCGAGATCGGGGCCAAGGCCGGGGTGGCCGTGCCGCTTCACGCCTGCGAGCATTTCTACATCGTCACCGAGGGGATCGACGGCCTGACCCCGAACCTGCCGGTGCTGCGGATGCCGGATGAATGCGCCTATTTTAAGGAGGATGCCGGCAAGATCCTTCTTGGCGCCTTCGAGCCGAAGTCCAAGCCATGGGGCATGAACGGCATACCCGAGGATTTCGAGTTCGATTCGCTGCCCGAGGATTTCGATCATTTCGAGCCGATCCTGGAACGTGCCGTGGAGCGGTTTCCGGTCTTGGCCGAGGCGGGTATCCAGACCTTCTTCAACGGGCCGGAGAGCTTCACACCGGATGACCGCTATATCCTTGGCGAGGCCCCCGAGCTGCAGCATTTCTTTGTCGCCGCCGGCTTCAATTCCGTCGGCATCCAGTCGGCAGGCGGTGCCGGCATGGTGCTTGCCGAATGGATGGACAGCGGCAACGCGCCGATCGACCTGTGGGACGTGGATATCCGCCGGATGCAGCCCTTCCAGGCGAACCGCAGCTATCTGAAAAGCCGGGTGTCGGAAACTCTGGGCCTTCTCTATGCCGACCATTTCCCCTATCGCCAGGTGGAAACCGCGCGCGATGTGCGCCAGTCGCCGATCCATGACCGGCTGAAGGGGCAGGGTGCCTGCTTCGGCGAAGTCAGCGGATGGGAGCGGGCCAACTGGTTCCTGCCGCAGGCCGAGCGTGACGCCGGCAAGCTGGCGGCCTATGAGTATAGCTGGAAGCGCCAGAACTGGTTCGACCACAGCGCTGGCGAACATAACGCCGTGCGCAATCATGTCGGCATGTTCGACCTGTCCAGCTTCGGCAAGATCCGGGTTGTCGGCAAGGATGCCGAAGCGGTGCTGCAACGGCTGTGCGGCAATGATGTCGCGGTGCCGGACGGCAAGATTGTCTACACGCAGTTCCTGAATGATGACGGGCATATCGAGGCGGATGTGACGGTGACAAGGCTGTCCTCGGACGAGTTCCTTGTCGTCACCCCGGCGGCCACCGTGCGGCGCGACCTGCACTGGATCAACGGCCATATCCCGGACGGGGCGCATTGCTTCGCCATGGATGTGACCGTGTCCGAATCGGTAATGGCGGTGATGGGCCCCGAGGCGCGCGATTTCCTGCAGCCGCTGATCCCGCAGAGCCTGGCGAACGAGGGTTTCCCGTTCGGCACAGCGCAGGCCATCGAGATCGGCCATGGCATCGCCCGCGCGCACCGCGTGACCTATGTCGGCGAGCTGGGCTGGGAGCTTTATGTCTCGACCGACATGGCCAACCATGTGTTCGACACGCTGATGGCGCGCGCCGGTGACCACCCGATGCGGCTGTGCGGCCTGCACGCGCTTGACAGCTGCCGCATCGAAAAGGCGTTCCGCCATTTCGGCCATGACATCTCGAACGAGGATCATGTTCTCGAGGCAGGCCTCGGTTTCGCCGTCAAGGAAGGCAAGCCCGACACCCGTTTCGGCGGGATGATCGGAGCCGATGCGGTGAAGGCCAAGCGCAATGACGGCCTGTCGCAGCGCCTGATGCAGTTCCGTCTCAGCCAGCCGCAGCCGCTTCTCTATCACAATGAGGCGATCCTGCGGGATGGCGAGATTGTCGGCTATCTGACAAGCGGCAATTACGGCCACCATCTCGGGAGCGCCATAGGCCTTGGCTATGTGAAATGCCGCGGCGATGGCGAGAGCGCGGAATCGCAGCTTGGTTCCGAATACAGCATTGATGTGGCCGGCACGATTGTGCCAGCCGAGGTGAGTTTCCGTCCCATGTACGACCCGAAATCCTCCCAGGTGCGGCTCTGACTTGCAAGGAGAGTGCGATGACCAAGCATCTCTTTCCCCCGATCCCTCAATCATCACGCCGTGCCGGCGGCCGCGCGGCGCGGCGAACTGTAAGGGCAGCCCCGCTGGCCGAGGAGCTGCGTCCGGTCCGCCCGGGCCTGGCAGGTGGCCAGTACCGGCCGCTTGACGATGCCGCGGTGGCGGCCATAGACGACGCCGTTCACCAGATTCTTGAGGAAATCGGTCTCAGCCAGGCGCCCGATACCGGTGTCGCCTATATGACATCGGTGGGGGCCATCGCTGGTGACGACGGGCGCGTGCGCTTCCCGCGGGCGCTTGTCGACCACATGCTTGCCAAGGCGGCGCGCAACATCACGCTTCACGGGCAGGACCCGAAGCATGACATGCTGCTGTCGGGCTCCCGCGTTCATTACGGCACCGCCGGCGCGGCGGTCCATGTTGTCGATGTCGAGACCAACGCTTACCGCGAATCCTATCTTGCCGACATCTATGACGCGGCCCGCATCGTCGAGAAGATGGACAATATCCATTTCTTCCAGCGGCCGATGGTGGCGCGCGATATCGAGGACCCGGCGGCGCTCGACCTGAATACCGTTTATGCTGCGGTAAAGGGGACGACGAAGCATGTCGGCACCAGCTTCACCGAGGCCCCGTTTGTCGCGCCGGCCATTTCCATGCTGCACGACATCGCCGGCGGCGAGGACAAATGGCGCGCCCGCCCCTTTGTGTCCAACAGCAACTGCTTTGTGGTGCCGCCGCTGCGTTTCGCCACCGAATCCTGCCAGGTGATGGAAGAGGCTGTGAAAGCCGGCATGCCGGTGCTTCTTCTTTCGGCCGGGCAGGCCGGGGCCACAGCGCCGGCGGCCATCGCCGGGGCCATCGCTCAGGCGCTTTCCGAGGTGATTGCCGGCCTGATCTATGTGAACGCGATGAAGCCGGGGCATCCCTGCATTGTCGGCACCTGGCCTTTCGTTTCCGACCTTCGCACGGGTGCGATGTCGGGCGGTTCCGGCGAGCAGGGGCTGCTGACGGCGGCCTGTGCGCAGATGCTGCAATATTACGGGCTTCCGGGCGGGGCCGCCTCCGGCATGGCGGATTCGAAAATGCCGGATGCGCAGTCAGGCTATGAAAAGGGAAGCACGCTGGTGATGGCCGGCCTGTCCGGCCTCAACATGGTCTATGAGGCGGCCG
>CAJWVJ010000087.1 GCA_913048595.1 uncultured Alphaproteobacteria bacterium
CCGCGCTGAACGACCGTTGTAACGGTTATGGCGAGTCGGTCCCGACCAAGCTGGTTGACAGCTCGAACGACCCGGCCACCATCCCGACACGTGCGGCTGCCGGTCTGCAGGCAAACCCTGATGTCGACGCCGTTCTTTCGGTTGGCCCGCACGTCTGCGTAGGTGTCCAGCAGGCCATCGACGAGCTTGGCATGTCGGTACACCACTCCTGCTTCGACCTCAGCCCGCCGGTCATGGACATGATCAACGCAGGCAAGGTCCAGTACACAATCGACCAGCAGCAGCGTCTGCAGGGTTACATGCCCGTCATCACGCTGCACCTGTACAACACTGGCGCAGGCCTGCTTCCGGGTGCGAACATCCCGTCAGGCCCCGGCTTTGTTGACAAGTCGAATGCTTCGTCGGTCGCGGCACTTGCCGGCGTAGACCGGTAATCACAGCAACCAATCGGGTGGGTAGCGTCTCGCTGCCCACCCTTTTTTTGGATTATCCCCATGACCCAGGCCACGACCACCCGCAAAGAATCGGATCGCCTTGCATCCAAGGGATGGCTGAAATCACTGCTGGCGCGGCCTGAAATCGGCCCCATCGGCGTGATGCTGCTTCTCTTCGGCATGCTTGGATATTTTTCGATCCCAGCCGGCGAATTTTCGTTGAACCCGTTTGCCGGGGAAGGCTTCAATGCCCTCGGTATTCGTAACAATCTGCGGGTCATCGCGCAGCTCGGCATCATCGCGCTTGGCGCCGGATTGCTGATTATCGCGGGCGAATTCGACCTGTCGATCGGATCGATGATCGGTTTCGCCGGTGCCTGCATGGCCATGGTCCTGCGATGGGGCTTTGCCATCGTGATCCCCTATATTTCCTTTGAGGGGGGCATGCATGTCGAATTCTTCACGCTCATCTATATAGACAACATATCGCCCATCGGCGCGATCATGATCACCATGTGCTTCACGCTGTTCTTCGGCTGGCTTCAGGGCTACATCGTGGTGCGCTCGGGCCTGCCGTCCTTCATCGTGACGCTTGGCGGCCTGTTCTTCCTTCGCGGCCTGACCGAGGTGTCGCTTCGGGCCTTCAACCACCGCCCGGACCAGACCAAGGGCGCGACCACCGTGACCGAGCTTCCGGACATCAAGAACATCATCGATGTGCCGGGGCATGGCGAGATGGAGCGGTCCGCGGCCAAGGCTTTGCCGGACGCCGATCTGCTGGCGATCCTCAAGGATGTGCCGGCCGACACTGTCGCCAGCCTGACCGAGCGTCTGACCTACACCGCCCAGCGGGTGGCCGACGCAAAGACCCAGATCATGGCCGCAAAGGGCGTCAAGCCGCTCGAGCGGGCGCTTGAGAACGCCATCGAATCCGGCAATACGGTGATGGCGGAAACCATCCGCAACAAGATCGACACCTTCGTTGTCACGCCGACGGTTCCCAAGGAGGTCACCGACATCGATGTCGCGCGGGCCTATATCGATACCCTCGGTTCGGCCCGTCCGATCGCCGACTTCTTCGGTGGGGACATTCTCCAGCCGATCTTCGATTTCCTGTATTTCCCTGTCGACTGGAACACCAATAATTTTGGCAACCAGTTCGCACCCGGCCTTTATTCCTGTGTGATGATCTGGGTGCTCCTGGCGATCCTCTGCTACGTCGTTCTCAGCCGGACCCAGGCCGGCAACTGGATCTATTCCACAGGCGGCAACCTTCAGGCCGCCAAGGCGAACGGCGTGCCGACGGACCGGGTGAAGATATCGCTTTTCGTGTTCTCGGCCTTCTGCGCCACCATCTTCGCCACCTGTCAGGTGTTCGAGGTAAATACGGCCGACGCCGCCAAGGGCAACCTCAAGGAGCTTGAGGCCATCGCCGCCGCCGTGATCGGTGGGATCGTGATGACGGGCGGCTTCGGCACCGTTGTCGGCATTATCGTCGGCGCCTTCATCTTCGGCCTGGCGAAAGAGGCCTTCTTCTACATCCCGGGAATCGACGGATCCTTCTACCGGGTCTTCCTCGGTCTTGTGATCATCGCTTCGGCGCTTCTCAACGAGAATATTCGCAAGCGGATAATGGGGACGCTCTGACATGGCTGGCAACGCGACAGAACCACTTATCGAAACCAGGGGTCTGGTCAAGAGGTTCGGCTCCTTCACGGCGCTGAACGGTGTCGATCTTCAGGTATTCCCGGGCGAGGTTCATGCCCTTCTCGGCGACAATGGCGCTGGAAAGTCGACGCTGATCAAGATCCTGTCCGGGGTGTTCAAGCCCACCGATGGCGAGATCATCGTTGAAGGCAGGACGGTGTCCTTCTCGTCGCCGCGTGACGCGACCGGTGCCGGCATCGGTACGGTCTATCAGGATCTGGCGCTGAACGCCCTGACCTCGGTCACACGGAATTTCTTCCTCGGCCGCGAGATCACCCATTTCCCGGGGCCCTTCGGCCTGCTGAAGATGGGCGAGATGGACCGGATCGCCACCGAGGAAATGGCCAAGATCGGGATCAATGTGGCTGACCCGAACCAGCCTGTCGGCACCATGTCCGGTGGCCAGCGGCAGACCCTTGCCATTGCCCGTGCCATCTATTTCGGTGCGAAGGTGCTGATCCTTGACGAGCCGACATCGGCGCTTGGCCAGAAGCAGCAGATGGAAGTTCTGAAAACAATCCGCAAGGTTCAGAAATTCGGTGATATCGCGATTATTCTGATCACCCACAACGAGATCCACGCCCGCCTGATTGCCGACCGGTTCACCTTCCTCAGCCTTGGCGAGGTGATCGGCCGCGGCACGTCGAAGGACCTCGAGGGCGATGACATCAAACGTCTCATGGCTGGTGGTGCCGAGATCGGGGATCTTGCCAAGGAGCTCGCCGTCTAGAACGTCAGGGGAAGAGATTCAACATGGACGCCACTGAGCTCCCCGTCAGGCCGGAGACCCTTGATCAGCTGGTCGCCCAGATCGAGGCGCAGCATGCCACGATGCCGAGGCGGCTTCGCGAGATCGGCAGCTTTGTCCTTGGCCACCCGGAAGCCATCGCCCTGTCCACCCTTGCCGAACTTGCTGCGGAAACAGATATTGCCACCTCGGCTTTCGTCCGTTTCGCCCAGACACTGGGTTTTGACGGCTTCACCCAGATGCAGGCGGTCTTTCGCCAGCAGGTGCGTAGCAGCTGGCCGCAATATGCCAGCCGCCTGTCCGACATGGCGCATGTCGACCCGGCCGACCATCTGGAAGCCGTGTCTGTGTCGGCGGTTGAATCGATCAACCGGCTGTCCAACACCGTGTCGATGGAGGCGCTTGAAGCCGCCTGCCAGAAGCTTACCGCCGCCGAGACCATCTGGATTGCCGCCTCCGGACGGGCAAAGCCGGTGAAGGTCTATATGAGCTATCTCATGACCAAGCTCGGCATCCGGACACAGGAACTTCGCGAAGCCCCGTCCGAGGCGATGCGCGAGATCAATCTGATTGGCCGGCGCGACGTTCTTTTCGTTGTCAGCTTTGCGCCCTATGGCGAATTGACGGTGAAGATCGCGCAGGAAGCCAGCGCGTGCGATATTCCGATCGTCAGCATCACCGACACCATTGTCAGCCCGGTGGCCCTCGATACCACACTGCTTGTCACCGAGGAAAACCTGTTCGGGTTCCGCTCGCTCTGCGCGACGATGAACCTGACCCAGTATCTTGCCATCGAGACCGGACTGAAGCGTGAAAAGGATATGAACAATGGCTGAGCCGACGCTGGATGTGATCTGCATCGGCAGGTCGTCCGTCGATCTCTATGGCGGCCAGGTCGGCGGTCGACTCGAGGATATGTCCGGCTTTTCCAAATATATCGGCGGCAGCCCCACTAATATCAGTGTCGGCTGCGCGCGCCTTGGCCTGAAGTCGGCTGTGATCACCCGCGTTGGCGACGAACATATGGGCCGGTTCATCCGCGAGACGCTTGAAGGCGAGGGGGTTGATACAAGCCATGTCATCACCGACCCTGAACGGCTGACGGCGCTCGTCATTCTCGGAATCCGGGACAGCGAGCAGTTTCCGTTGATCTTCTATCGCGAGAACTGCGCCGACATGGCGATCTCGGAAGAGGACATCAATCCCGACTTCATCGCCTCGGCGCGGGCCGTTTTGGTGACCGGCACGCATTTCAGCACCGACCGCGTGGCCGGCGCCAGCTTTGCGGCGATGAAGCTGGCGCGGCAATTCGGCCGCAAGGTGGCGTTCGATATCGATTACCGGCCCAATCTCTGGGCGCTTGGCGGGCATGCGGACGGTGAAAGCCGCTTTGCCGAAAGCGATAGGGTGACGGCCCATCTTCAGACGGTTCTGCCGCATTGCGACCTGATCGTCGGCACCGAGGAGGAGTGGCACATCGCCGGCGGCACAACCGACACCATCGCCGCCCTGCAGGTGGCGCGGGGGCTGACCGATGCGACATTCGTCTGCAAGCGCGGGCCGCTGGGATGCGTTGTGTTCGAAGATGACATTCAGGGCTGGGACAGTGGCGTGGCATCGCCGGTACGCGAGATCGAGGTGTTCAATGTCCTTGGCGCGGGCGACGGCTTCATGGCCGGCTTCCTGTCGGGATGGCTGCGTGACGATGCGGCCGCCGACTGCGCGCTCTACGCCAATATCTGCGGGGCGCTGGCGGTCTCGCGCCACGGGTGCGCGCCGTCCTACCCCTCGTGGATCGAGCTGCGCCATATGATCGAGACCGGGAGCGAGGAATTCGCGCTTCGCAAGGACAGCAGGCTGGAACAGATCCACTGGGCAACCACACGCCGGCGGCGGCATGACAGGCTGCTGGCATTTGCGTTCGACCACCGCAGCCAGTTTGTCGAGATGGCCGAGAAACACGGCCGTACGGAAGAAGACATCGACCGGTTCAAGCTGATCGCGCTTGATGCGGTGACAAGCACGGCGGCGGCGCATGACGGCGTCGGGCTGCTGGTGGATGACAGGCTTGGCCGATCGGCGCTTCATGCCGCCTCCGACCATGACATCTGGATCGGTCGCCCGATTGAACAGTCCGGCGTTTTCCCGCTGGCCTTCGAGGAAGGGCCAGATCTTGGCAGCCGCCTTGCCGAATGGCCGGTCAATCACTGCGTCAAGGTGCTGGCCCCGATCCGCACCGATGACCCGGCCGACCTGATCGCCTATCATGAAGGCGAAATCCTGCGGCTCGCCGATGCCTGTCGCCGGACAGGTCATGAATTCCTGTTCGAGATCATCACCGGCAACCGCGGCAAGCCGGCCGCCCCGGATCAGGTGCTGGCGCTGATGCAGCGCTTTTACGACCTTGGCGTCGCGCCCGACTGGTGGAAGCTGGAGCCGATCGAGGATGCCGGCTTCTGGACGGCCGCCGGTGACATTGCGCGCGCCAACGACCCGCATCTTCAGGGCATCATCATCCTTGGCAAGGAGATGCCGGACGAACAGCTTGCAAGGGTCTTTGCGCTGTCGCGACCCGAGCCTCTTGTCCGCGGCTTCGCCATTGGCCGGACCATATTCAGCGCGGCGGCGCAGGGCTGGTTTGCCGGTACGATTGATGATGCCGAGGCGCATGACAAGATGAAGGCGATCTATGCGGGGCTGGTCGCCGCCTGGGACAACGCCGCCTGAGTGTGGCTGTGAAGGGAATAGGAGGGACAGATGGCAACGGTCCGTTTGACGATGTCGCAGGCGCTGACGCGCTGGATGACGGCACAGAGCATCGAGCAGCTTGACGGCGGCATCGAGCCCGCCTTTGCCGGCGTATGGGCGATTTTCGGACATGGTAATGTCGCCGGTCTTGGCGAGGCGCTCTATGGCGTCCGCGACGAGATGCCGACCTTCCGCGGCCATAACGAGCAATCCATGGCACATATCGCCATCGCCTATGCCAAGCAGAAACAGCGCCGCCGGATGATGGCGGTCACGACCTCGATCGGGCCCGGGGCGACGAATCTGGCCACAGCGGCGGCGCTTGCGCATGTGAACCGTCTTCCGGTGCTGCTGCTTCCGGGGGATGTCTTCGCCACCCGCGCGCCCGACCCGGTGCTGCAGCAGGTGGAAAGCTTCGCCGACGGCACGGTCTCGGCGAATGATTGCCTGCGGCCTGTGTCGCGCTATTTCGACCGCATCACCCGCCCGGAACAGCTTCTTCAGGCGCTTCCGAAAGCCATGTCGGTACTGACCGACCCGGCGGATTGCGGGCCGGTGACGCTTGGCCTGTGCCAGGATGTCCAGGCCGAGGCATGGGATTATCCTGAGAGTTTCTTTGCGCCGCGAATCTGGCATATGCGGCGGATCGCGCCGGATGCCGCCGAGCTGGTCCGCGCCGTCGAAATGCTGAAAGCCGCCAGACGTCCGATGATCATCGCTGGCGGCGGGGTGCGCTATGCCGGGGCGTCGGCCGCGCTGACGGCCTTTGCCGAAACGGCGGGTATTCCCGTGGCGGCGACGCAGGCCGGCAAGTCCAGCCTTGTCGAATCCCACCCCATGTATGTCGGCTCGCTTGGCGTGACCGGGGCATCGGCCGCCAACAATCTGGCGGCGAAGGCGGATGTCGTGCTGTCGGTCGGAAGCCGCCTTCAGGATTTCACCACCGGATCAAACAGCCTTATGGGCGGACAGGTCATCGCGCTGAATGTTCAGCCGCATGATCTGGTCAAGCATGGGGCAATGCCGCTGATGGCTGACGCGCTGACGGGCATCGAGTCGCTCGGTGCCGGAATGACGGGCTATGGCACGGACAAGGCCTATCAGGACGAAATCGCGTCTGAATGGTCGGGCTGGATGGGCGCGGTGGATGCTGTCTGCAAGGCACCGTCCGACAGCAACAGCCTGCCGTCAGATTCCGAGGTGATTGGCGCGGTGAACCGGGCCTGCCCGGCCGAGACCATTGCCGTCGGCGCGGCCGGGTCGATGCCTGGCGAGCTTCACAAGCTGTGGCAGACCGGCGCGGTTGACGGCTATCACATGGAATACGGCTTTTCCTGCATGGGCTACGAGGTGGCGGCCGGTATCGGCGTCGACATGGCCGCGCCGGACCGCCCGAATGTGGTCTTTGCCGGCGACGGGTCCTACCTGATGCTGAACGCCGAGCTGGCGACCGCGGTCATGATGGGAACGCGGATGACGCTGATCATTACGGACAATCGCGGCTTTGGCTGCATCAACAGGCTTCAGGCCGGCACTGGCGGGGCCGCCTTCAACAATCTGTTCGCGGATTCGCACCATGAGGTGCTGCCGGAGATCGATTTTGTCGCGCATGCCGCCTCGATGGGCGCGCGGGCGCAAAAGGCCGGGTCAATCGCCGAGCTTGAAGCCATGACCGCCGAGGCCATCACGCGTGACGGTGTCGATGTCATCGTCATCGACACCGACCCGGGGCCGTCAACGGCGGCAGGCGGTGCCTGGTGGGAGGTCGGCGTTCCAGAAGTGTCGAACCGCGCCGAGGTGGCCGCCGCTTATGAAGGCTGGCGCGAAGGTAAGCAACGCCAGCTCACACGGGGGAACTGATCATGTCGAAGCTTCTTCTTCACCCTGATCTCGGCGGCGACGGCCCGGTGCATGATGTCACCCCGGCCTCCGCCGGATGGGGGCATGTCGGTTTCGGGCTTCATGACCTCGCGGCTGGCGAGAATCTTGAATCGGCTGGCACGGCGGATGAAATCTGCCTTGTTCTGCTGTCGGGAAGCGTGCGGATCATTGCCGGC
>CAJWVJ010000088.1 GCA_913048595.1 uncultured Alphaproteobacteria bacterium
TTCATAATTTTCTGCGTGTCACTGATGAAGCCGGAACGAAATTCATGGGCAGTACTCAAGTCAGGATGATTCATTGCGATAGCTTGGTAAAAGCCTCGCCCGTTGTGGTGTGTCCGGCTGCCGAGCGCGCCACTCTCGATTTCCTGCGCACATCTTATCAGACATCTCGCACAAAGCCGCGGCATGACCTGTTTGCGGCATGTGATCTGCTGACATGTGACCGGCATGTTGCGACGACGACTTATGCCGAGGCGATTCTTCGCACTCTGCCACAGACGCTTGGCCGGCGGGCGATAATCCTACGGCCAGGTGATGTTGTGGTCACTTTTGACGAATCCTGGCTTCTTGCACTGCTTCGCGCTTGCGGCACCGGCAACAGGGACAACATAGCTTTTCTGACGAACTCGCGCGTCAAGCCAAGTTACCGGCCAAACCTGCTGTATTTGATGTCCAGCCTTTCACAATTACTGCGGATTGGCTGACCGCCTATTGCGATTTGAACTTTAGACCGTATTTAAAGACATCGGGAAATTGAACGGAGGGTGGACTATGACGTCTATATCAACGCTTTCAAACCCGGCCGCTCAGGCCGAAATTGCCGACGCACTAAATCAGTCTGTCGCGGAAACAGCCGTGACCACAATGCTGGCACAGAATTTCCACTGGAATGTTACTGGAATGGCCTTCGGACCCCTTCATGACCTGTTCCAGACAATCTATGAAGACCACTTTACAGGGCAAGATGACCTCGCCGAGCGAATCAAGGCCGTTGGTGGTCACGCCGAGGGCATGCTTGCCGGAATGGTTTCGCGTTCAAAAGTTACCGAACATGACGGCCACGCAAGCGACCGTGAAATGATCACCTTGATGATCCAGGCTCAGGAAACATTGGCTGAGACACTGGCCGGCACCGGCGACGTTGCCGCAACCCATGGCGACAAGCTGACTGAAGACCTTTGTATCGAGCGTGGTCAGGTTCACGAGAAATTCGCCTGGATGCTTCGCAGCCACCTCTAGGCCGAAGTGATTTCAGGTTTCAGCCATCGGCACCGCCTTTTCCTTGCGACACTTGCGGTCATAGGCCGTTTCCCAATGACCGTAACCACCTAAGGAGTCCTGCTGTGCGCACAGCATCTTGATAAAGGCCTGCTTCATGCGGGCCTTTTTCAATGATTTGAAAATCTTCTTCTGATCCTTGTTCATAGAACAACCGATGCAATGGTCGCCGCGCTGGTATTTGCAAACGCCGATGCACGGGCTTGGTATTTTGGCCATCATCTGAGAGCACCCTATTTTCTTCTTCAGACTACACACCAAAAAACCGACACTCAATATCCAGTACGGATTTGGTCCTGATTTAATCTGTAGCGTTTTGACGCAGGCGCTGCTGCCATTTTTGGAAAATTTGCCGAGATATTTCCTCTTAGAGGTTGTTATAAAATTTAGTAGCGCCTAAGTTCCTGCTATGAGTCAAACACCCATGCACCAAATGCAGCCACCGGAGCGTATCATTGCGCCGCGTGGTGCCGGCATCGAAGATATCACCACATTGTTTTTTGCGATGCTGGCTATAGTCGCTGTTGGCGGGTTGTTTGTGACGTCCGAGCACGAGTTGGTGGAGATCATTTTCGAATCTGTCGCCGATGCCTACCTTCAGGTGACGACCTTTGTTGCCGGCACATTCCTGTTGATTTACGGGGCCGAGAGATTTCTCAAAGTCGACGCTGTCGCCGCGCTTCGCCGCGACACCGCCTTACAAGTGCCGATGGCAGCGGCGCTTGGCGCAATGCCAGGGTGTGGCGGTGCAGTAATCGTGGTCACCCAGTTCGTGACCGGAAGACTGTCTTTCGGAAGCGTTGTAGCAACATTGACCGCTACTATGGGCGATGCAGCATTCTTACTGCTAGCTCAGGAGCCCTTAACCGGGCTTGCGATGATTGTGCTGGGTTTTGTCGTCGGCACCCTCACCGGATGGATCGTCAACTTCATTCATGGTGGCAATTTTCTCCGGGGAAACGGCGCCGGTACCGAATGCCCGGTGCTTGGCTGCCTGTTTCCCGAAGACTGGAAGACAAGGCCGGTCGATCTCGTGTGGATGGCAGTTCTGGTCCCCGGGATCACACTTGGACTGCTTGCCGCCTTCCAGGTTGATGTCGACGCCATTCTCGGCAATGCAACGATCGAGGCACCGGCAACACTGGTTGGCGTGATCGGTGGGACGCTTGCTGTGGTCTTGCGCGTTATGCCACGAAACCAGCGCGGACCGCGTGTGCAGTCGCCAATCGGGGCAAGCCTCATTCGCCGCACCGTTGAAGACACGAACTTTATCACAGTATGGGTGATTGGTGCCTTCCTTGTATTTGAGCTTTCGGTTTACGGACTTGGGCTTGATCTTCAGGCCTTGTTCGATGGGTGGGTGATTTTCACCCCGCTGATCGCAGTACTGCTCGGCCTCCTTCCTGGATGTGGCCCGCAGGTTCTGGTCACCACCATGTATTTGGCCGGCCTGATCCCTCTTTCGGCGCAAATCGGCAATACGATCAGCAATGATGGCGATGCCCTTTTCCCGGCCATTGCCATTGCCCCGAAGGTCGCCATCGTGGCAACCCTCTATTCGGCGGTTCCGGCGCTTATTCTCGCCTATGGCTGGATGTTCTGGATGGAATAGGCCCGCCGCAGCGGACACCTTCCCTATTTTCCCTGAAAGCCGCGGCCAGTGATTTCTGGATCGGCGTCATGATGTAGTTCATCACCATGCGCTTGCCGCCAAGGATAACGACCTACAACTGCATGCCGGCCTTGATCAACGGTTCGCCCGGCGATTTGGTGAAAGCCACCTCGGGGATGGCGATAATGGTCTCATAGAAGGGCATGGCGTTTTCAGGCTGCGTGGTATTCGTTGCAACACGGCGTACCACCCCCATCACCACGCCATAGCGCGACGGATCATATGCGGCCAGCGAGATACGGGCCAACTGCGCGGGCTGAACATCGGCGATGTCTTCCGGGTTGATCTGCGCGCAGGCCAGATATTAGGTCTCGCTCGGCACAATTTCGGAACGTGAGCACTATTGCACAGGCAAAACCTACAAGCCGGTCGCGCCAACGGCGCGCTTGTGGCACCTCGTCGGGTTCAGGCTTCGGGATGCCGGTCGGCGGCACCCTAAAACACGGGTCAAAAGAGAAGTGATATTCTGGTGATTGGGGCGTTTGCCGCTTACTGGCAGAGCCGCTGATGCAAACTCGAATGGTCATGCCCGGCAACTCGCAAAGTTTAAGGGTCAAGTCACCCGAGCGAGAATAGGCGTTGGTCAGCTAATTTTTCGTAAAGAACTCAGACGGAAAGCGATCCATTTTCGGTCAAAAGTTCGCATTAGCGTGAGAAATATTTCTAATCTGTTAAATGCTTATTTTTCTGCAGAGAGTCGCGAAGCATCGATGGCCGCCTCGATAAGATCGAACTGCGCCAGCATTTCGTCGCGTGCACCAGCGGGAAGTGCTGCCATGATCTCGGCCTCAAAGCCGGCTGCAAGGGCTGACAATTCCGAAGCCAGTGCCGTTCCAATCGTGGTCAGTGCCAGCTTTACAAGCCGCCGGTCATTCTGGTTGACGAGTTTGGAGACATAGCCACGACCTGCCAGTCGCTGCACCGCACGGGTGACCCGCGCGCGGTCCATATCGACACGGGTAAAAATATCCCGCACCGAGATTTCGGTCTGCTGCGTCAGATGCACAAGCACGCGCCACTCAGCCACGCTGATGTCGTAGCGCTGCTCATATTGCGCCGCCAGCGCGCGGCTCAACACCGTTGCCAGCCGTGCCGCACGGTAGGGAAGGAAGGCGTCGAGCACCAACGCCGCACTCTCGTCGGCTTGCTGCACTTTCCTGCTGCTTTTACTCACGCCCGATGGCCTCCCCTGCCCGCATGACCCCCATGCCTCTTGCAAGACGAGGGCAGCGAATCTCTTTGACAATCATTTCATTTGAAATGAATATGAGAACATCGTCAAGACGGGAGGCCAGAATGACGTCCGCAAAGACACCCGATAAGGCGCCGGGCGACATGATGCCCGGCAAAATGATGCCGGGGTTCGGCAACGACTTTGAGACAGAGGCGCTTCCCGGCGCCCTGCCACAAGGTCAGAATTCGCCGCAGCAATGCGCCTATGGCCTCTATGCCGAACAGCTGAGCGGATCGCCCTTCACCGCGCCGCGATCGACAAATGAACGATCCTGGCTCTATCGCATCCGTCCGTCCGTCCGTCATGGCGGCCGCTTCACCAGGCTGGACGTGCCGCTGTGGAAAACCGCGCCGGACGGCGACCCGCACGACCTGCCGCTTGGCCAGTATCGGTGGGACCCGCTCCCCCTTCCCGACGCACCGACCGATTTCATCGATGGCATGCGAACCATGACAAGCACCGGCGACGCTAGCCAGCATCTTGGCATGGCGACAAGCATCTACACCGCGACAACCGGCATGACCGGCCGTGTGCTGATCAATGCCGATGCCGAAATGCTGATCGTGCCGCAATCCGGCGGGGTCGAGATTTTCACCGAGATGGGGCGCATGACGGTGGCCCCGGGCCATATCGCCGTGGTACAGCGCGGCATGATGGCGAAATACACACCAACAGGCGATCATGCGCGCGGTTATATCTGCGAGAATTACGGGGCGAAATTCACCCTTCCCGACCGCGGTCCGATCGGAGCCAACTGCCTTGCCAACCCGCGCGATTTCAAGACACCGGTCGCCGCTTTCGAGGATGACGACGCCCCGCATCAGCTTGTTGTCAAATGGTGCGGCGCCTTCCACAGCACGCAGATCGCCCATTCGCCGCTTGATGTCGTGGCATGGCATGGCAACTACACCCCCTATTGCTATGACCTGGCGACCTTCTCGCCGGTCGGCGCCATCGGCTTTGACCATCCCGACCCGTCGATCTTCACCGTGCTGACGGCCCCGTCCGAGACAGCCGGCACCGCGAATATCGATTTCGTGATCTTCCCGCCGCGCTGGCAGGTCGCCGAGAACACCTTCCGGCCGCCCTGGTACCACCGCAATATCATGTCGGAATTCATGGGGCTGATCACCGGCCAATACGACGCCAAGGAAGAGGGCTTCCTTCCCGGCGGGGCCAGCCTTCACAACATGATGCTGCCGCACGGACCCGATCTCGACGCGTTCGAGAAGGCCAGCACCGTCGACCTGAAGCCGATGAAGCTGACGGGCACGATGGCCTTCATGTTCGAGACGCGGTTCCCGCAGAAGGTGAGCCGCTTCGCCGCCGAGACAGACTGTCTTCAGGATGACTATATCGACTGCTGGGCCGCACTTGACCGCAGGTTCGACGGCACCCCCAATCCCGGGAAATAGGACCGCCGGCATGTGACCCGCCGGAGGTATGAGAGAGGAATGTCCCATGAAACTCGCGACCCTCAATGACGGCAGCCGCGACGGCAAGCTTGTCGTCGTCAGCCGCGACCTGTCGCGCTATGCGGCAGCGGCGAGCATCGCCCAGACCATGCAGGCCGCGCTCGATAGCTGGGACACCGCCGCGCCGCGGCTGAGAACCCTGTCTGACGCGCTGAACAGCGGCGAGGTCGGTGGCGAGCCGTTCGACCAGGAAGCGGCACATTCCCCGCTTCCGCGCGCCTATCAGTGGGCCGACGGGTCGGCCTATGTGAATCATGTGGCGCTTGTCCGCCGGGCGCGTGGTGCCGAGATGCCGGACAGCTTCTGGACCGACCCGCTGATGTATCAGGGCGGCTCCGACGACTTCCTGCCGCCACGCGCGCCGATCCGGATCCCGGACGAAAGCTGGGGTATCGACATGGAGGCCGAGATCGCGGTCGTCACCGGCGATGTGCCGATGGGAATCGACGAGCAGGGCGCCGCCGACCTGATCCGGCTTGTGATGCTGGTGAATGACGTGTCGCTTCGCAATCTGATCCCCGGCGAGCTTGCCAAGGGGTTTGGCTTTTTCCAGTCGAAGCCGTCCAGCGCCTTCTCGCCTGTCGCGGTAACGCCGGATGAACTGGGGGATGCCTGGAAGGGATCCGTGCTGCACCGGGTGATCGAGGTCGATCTGAACGGCGCGCCGCTTGGCCGGGCCGATGCCGGCACCGACGCCACCTTCAGTCTGGCGCGGCTTGTCTCTCATGCCGCGAAATCGCGCAACCTGCGGGCCGGGGCGATCATCGGGTCCGGCACCATCTCGAACCGCGACGCCGATGGCGGGCCGGGGCGGCCTGTGGCGGATGGCGGCAGGGGCTATTCCTGCCTTGCCGAAATCCGTATGGTGGAGACCATTCTGAACGGCAAGCCGACAACCTCGTTCATGCGGTTCGGCGACCGTGTCGGGATCGAAATTCACGATGACGACGGGGCCAGCATTTTCGGCCGCATCGACCAGGTGGTGGAAGACTATAATGGCTAAGACATTCGCCTCGCAGGGCGATATGACCGAAAAGACGATCAGCTTTACCGAGATTGGCCGCGATCTCTGGGCCTTCACCGCCGAGGGCGATCCGAACACCGGCGTGATCATCGGCGATGACAGTGTCATGGTCATCGACGCGCAGGCAACACCCCGCCTTGCCGACATGGTGGTGGAGAAGATCCGCACCGTCACCGACAAGCCGATCAAGCATGTTGTCCTGTCGCATTACCATGCGGTACGGGTTCTTGGCGCCTCGGCCTATGATGCCTCGGAAATCATCGCCTCTGAACAATGCCACGCCATGATCCATGAACGCGGGCAGGAAGACTGGGACAGCGAATTCGCCCGGTTCCCCCGTCTGTTCGAAGGTCATGAAAGCATCCCCGGCCTGACCTGGCCGACCCAGACCTTTCGCGAGAAGATGACGCTTCACCTTGGCAGGCGGCGGGTCGAGCTGATGTTCCTCGGCCGCGCCCATACCGCCGGCGACATCGTCGCCTTTGTTCCGGACGAGCAGGTGATGTTCACAGGCGACATCGTCGAATACCACTCTGCCTGCTATTGCGGCGACGGGCATTTCAACGACTGGGGCGGCACGCTGGACCGCATTGCCGGGTTCAACCCGGCCGCCATCGCGCCGGGCCGCGGCGATGCTCTTGTTGGTGAGGAAATGGTATCCGCCGCCATCGCCAGCACCCGCGATTTTGTCGAGAGCACCTATCGCCCGGCCGCCATGGTCGCCGCCAGGGGCGGCAGCCTGAAGGATGCCTGGGACGCAGTGCGCGAGGCCTGTGATCCGAAATTCGCCGATTACGCCATTTATGAACATTGCCTTCCCTTCAACGTCGCGCGCGCCTTTGACGAGGCCAAGGGGATCGACACCCCGCAGATCTGGACCGCGGAGCGCGACATGGAGATGTGGAACGCGCTGCAGAACGGCTGACAGGGCCGGATAAGGACAAGCATGGCACGATACCAGTACGAGCCCTTTCCCTATGTCACCCCGCCCGAGCTTGCCGGCGACGGGGCCACCGGCGCGCCGGTTATCATTGTCGGGGCCGGCCCCATCGGGCTTGCCGCCGCCATCGATCTTGCCACCCACGGCGTCGCCAGCATCGTTGTCGACGACAACAATGTCGTATCGGTGGGCAGCCGCGCCATCTGTTGGGCCAAGCGCAGCCTCGAGATTTTCGACCGGCTGGGGATCGGCGAGCGGATGC
>CAJWVJ010000089.1 GCA_913048595.1 uncultured Alphaproteobacteria bacterium
TATGCAGCGGTTTGCAAAACCGTGTACATCGGTTCAATTCCGGTTCGGGCCTCCATTTTCTTTATCTGCTTGTTCAGTCCAGGTCCTGCGGCGTTGTTGTATCGGCTGATGCGCCTTCGCCAGGCTTGCTCCTGATCCACATTCGAGCGTTGCCATGCGCCTGCTGATCTCGCTGTCCGCACTGCTGATTTCGACCCTGTTCGTTCAGATGGGAATCGGATCGTTGCGCCCGTTTGACGCCATATCGGGCCAGGCGCTCGGCTTTTCGCCAGTTGAGATCGGCCTTCTGGCGTCCGGCCATTTCGCCGGATTTCTTCTCGGCTGTATCTTCAGCCCGCACCTGGTGCGGCGTGCCGGTCATTCGCGTGCCTTCGCGGTGATGGCCGGCGCGGCAGTGATTTCCATTATCGCACATCCGATTTTTCCTGACGCCATGTTCTGGACATTCATTCGCGTGCTGTCGGGCTTTTCGGTCGCGGGATGCTATACGCTGATCGAAAGCTGGCTTCAGGCAAAGATACCGAACGAGCATCGCGGCCGTCTGTTCAGCGTCTACCGGATCGTCGATATGTCGGGCCAGATCATGGCAAATGCCATCATCGCCACCCTCACCCCGGCAAGCTACATCTCCTACAACATCATCGGCATCGTGATGTGTTTCGCGATTCTGCCGCTCGCCCTGACGCAGAGCAAGGAACCGGAGCTTCCTGAAACCGCCCGTTATGAACCGCTTTTCGCCTACCGGGTCTCGCCGCTGGCGTCACTGGGTGTGATCGTTGCCGGTCTGTCGACCGCCACCTTCGGGTCAGTCGGGCCGATCTATGCCATCGCCGTTGGTCTCGATCTGTCGCAGATCGCGCTGTTTCTGGTGGTGTCTGTGATTGGCGGGATGATTTCCCAGGTGCCGGCCGGAATTCTCGCCGACAGGCTGTCCCGCCGGTCCGTGCTTCTTGTCTACAGCATTATGGCAAGCGTGGTGTGCCTGGCGATGATGCTGCCGATCACCGATTTGCGGCTGATGGGCATCCCGCTCGTCTATGTGATGTCCTTCCTGTTCGGCCTGACCACCTACCCGATCTATTCCATCTGCGCGGCCCACGCCTCTGACTTTGTCGAACATGACAGGATGATCTTGCTCAGCGCCTCGCTGATTTTCCTTTATGCGTCGGGGGCGATCATCTCGCCCCTTGTGGCAGGCTGGATTATCGAGAATTTCGGCGCGGCCATGATGTTCAGCCTGATCTTGGCGGCGCATATGGGGTTGATGCTCTACACCGTCTACCGGAATTTCGCCCGCCCGGCGGAGGCCCGGCGCCGCTATGCCTATATCCCGAGAACATCGCTCTTTATCGCCAGCATCCTGCGCCCGCGCCGCGGGAACGGGACCGGCAAACCGAAGTCCGGCCAATGATTTTTGCGCCTGGTTGCGTTGCGGTATAGAATGTCGCACCTATATCACTGCAAAGTGATATGCGATGTGCCGCTGGCACGCGGAGGCAGGGATGGAAACCATCACACCCATCGACAGCAGGGACGAGCAGGATGAAACGCACATGACACCGGTTTCGGCAACCGCCCTGCGCGATGCCATGGGGCATTTCCTGACCGGCGTTACCATCGTCACCACCCGTGGCGTCGGCGAGCCCTATGGCCTGACCGTGAACTCCTTCAATTCGGTGTCCCTTGATCCGCCTCTGATCCTGTGGTCACTCGACCTTGGTCATGACCGCGGCGACCTGTTCAGACAGGCAGGCGGCTTCACGGTCAATGTGATGGGAAGCGACAGCGACTGCGAGGAACTGATCCGCATCTTCGCGCGGACCGACACCGAACGGTTTTCCGGCGCAGACTGGCATTGGGGGCCGTCCGGCCAGCCTGTTCTCGCCTGTGCCATCGCTTCGCTTGAATGTCGGCTGTGGGCCGAATATCCCGGGGGCGACCATGTGATCTTCGTTGGCGAGGTCGTCAATATCAGCACCCGTGACGGCCAGCCGTCAGCCTATTTCAAGGGGCAGCTCAGCGCCTTCCCATCCTGATGAAACCACCGCAACCGATCACTGGTGAACTTGTTCTCGTCGGTGGCGGGCATGCCCAGGTGGCGCTTCTCAAGTCACTGGCCATGAAGCCTGTCGAAGGCCTCAGGACAACGCTGATAAGCCGTGACATCAACACACCCTATTCCGGCATGCTGCCGGGCTATGTCGAGGGGGTGTGGCAGGAAAGCGACATTCATATTGACCTGGCGCGCCTTGCCGCCATGGCAGGCGCCTGCATGATCCATGCCCCGGTCACCGGCATTGACGCCGATACCAGCATGGTCAGCATGGTGGGACGCCCACCGATGCGCTTTGATGTCCTGTCGCTGAACATCGGAGGTGAGCCGGACCTTGCCGCCATCGCCGGTGCGGTGGACCATTGTATTCCGGTAAAACCCATCAGCCGGTTTCGCGAGCGGCTCGCGGCATTGACGGCAGATGGTCATCCGGAACGCATTGCCGTGATCGGTGGCGGCGCCGCCGGATGCGAGCTGGCGCTTGCGCTCTCGAAACGCTGGCAGACCGCCACCGGAAAACGCCCACCGATCGGCATATTCGGCCGTGCCGCACGGCTTGTCCCGGAATTGCCGCCACGCGCCGCGCGGCTGTTGCATGAGTCTCTGACCAGGGCCGGATGCAGCATTCATTGCGGCCATGCCGTCACCCGCATCGAGGCCGGGCGGCTGCATCTCGACAATGATGACAGCCATGAATTCGACGCCTGCTTCCTTGTCAGCGCGGTGGCGCCGCCAGCCTGGCTTCGCGATACGGGTCTTGCGCTTGATGATGCCGGTTTCATCGCCGTGACGAGGACATTGCAGTCACCATCTCACGCCCATATTTTCGCGGCTGGCGACGTCGCCACCATCACCGATGATCCGCGCCCGAAGGCAGGCGTCTATGCGGTGCGGGCCGGGCCGGTTCTCGCCGACAACATCCGCCGCTTTGTTGCCGGACGACGCCCTGCGGTCTGGAAGCCGCAGAAGCAAGCGCTCGCCATCCTTGGCACGGCGGACGGGCGAGGCCTCGGCATTCGCGGCCGTCACGCCAGCCGCTCGCGCGGCTGGTGGTGGCTGAAGACATGGATCGATCGCCGCTGGATGGCCAGATATACCGATCTGAAGATGCCGCCGCCGCCGGCCCCGGCACGTCTCAGGGGCGTTAATCCGGTCGTAGGGGCTACAGCGTCCGGGTCGGACCCGGCCTTCGAGGCGATGCGCTGCCTCGGTTGCGGCGCGAAAACGGGCCATGAAACGCTTTCCGCGGCGATGCGCGAGGCTGTCGAGATCGCGGTCGGGTTTGGGGCCGATCCGCGTCTGATGCCGCCTGACGGGTTGAATGAAGATTCCGCCGTCCTGCCGGTGCCGGACGGCGGCGAACTGGTCCAGTCGATTGATGTCATTTCCGAAATTGTGACTGACCCGTTCCAGCTTGGCAGGATCGCCGCCATTCACGCGATGAGCGATATATATGCCGCCAATGGCGTGCCGGTCTGGGGCATGGCGGCGGTCACGCTTGGCATGGCGCGGGCCGACCTCCAGCAGTCGCAGCTTGCGCATCTGATGGCTGGCGGGCTTGTCGCGCTGAGCGAGGCCGGCGCGCAGCTTGTCGGCGGCCATACCGGCGAGAGCGACGCGCTGACCATCGGCTATGCCGTCACCGGATGGCGCGAGGCCCCGCCGAACATCCCGTCGCCGGACGAGGACCCGGTTCTGATCCTGACCAAGCCACTTGGCACAGGGGTCATCATGGCGGCGCATATGCAAATTGCCGCACGCGGTGAATGGGTGGCCGAGGCCACCACCATGATGGCAACGGGCAACGCCGCCGCCGCCGCCATCCTCGCCCCGCACCGCCCGCCAATGACAGATGTGACCGGGTTCGGGCTTGCGCGGCATGCGATGAACCTCGCCGAACGCTGTGGCATGGCCGGGGCGACCATCGATCTGGAATCGCTGCCGCTGCTGCGCGGTGCGCAAAGCCTTCTGGCGGCCGGGCACAGATCAAGCCTTCACGACCAGAACCGGGGTTCCGTCCGGCTGTCGGCCGGTGCCGCCCCGTCGCCGCTTGCCGACATCCTGTTCGACCCGCAGACAAGTGGCGGGCTTCTTGCTGCCGTGCCGGCCGCAACGGCTGCCGAGATCGAGGCTGCCCTGCAATCGGCCGGACATGCCCGCGCCCGGGTCGGCCGGCTGACAGACTCCCCCGGCATCACGCTGGAAAGCTAGGACAGGTCAGATGCCGCCACCCATCACCCGCACCACCGACTGGCATGATCAGGATTACAGCATGATCATCGACGTGCGATCCGAAAGCGAGTTCGCCAACGACCATATCCCGGGCGCGGTCAGCATGCCGGTGCTGAATGACGAACAGCGGGCCGAGATCGGCACCCTGTACAAGCAGGTCGGCCCGTTCGAGGCGAAACGGCGCGGGGCTGCCATTGTTGCCCGCAACATCGCACAGCATATCGACACCAGACTTGCCGACGCGCCAAAGGATTTCGCGCCGCTTGTCTATTGCTGGCGCGGCGGCCAGCGTAGCGGTGCCATGGCCCGCATCCTCAGCGAAATCGGCTGGAAGGTGACGCTGGTGGAAGGTGGCTACAAGGCCTATCGCAAACAGGTGCTTGACGGGCTTGACGAGGTGCCGCCAGGCCTCAGCCTCATCGTGCTTCGCGGGCGGACCGGAACCGCCAAGACCCGGATCCTTCGCGCCGCCGCCGAGAAGGGCGCGCAGGTTATCGACCTTGAAGGCCTTGCCGCGCATCGCGGCTCGCTTCTGGGGCCGGAACCCGGACGCAACCAGCCGGCGCAACGCCAGTTCGAATCACAGCTGTTTGATGTGATGCGCCGCTTTGACCCGCAAAGACCGGTGTTCATAGAAGCGGAAAGCAACAAGGTCGGCGAGCGCCATATACCCCCTGCCCTCTGGCATCGCATGCGCGGCGCACAATCGCTTCAGGTAACCGCGCCACTCGAGGCCCGCGTGGCATTTCTGATCGAGGATTATCATCATGTCATCGCGGAACCCGGGCGGCTTGACCCGTTGCTGGGATGGGTGACGTCGCGCATCGGGCATGAGGCGGTGACCGTCTGGCGCAACCATATCGACCGCGGCGACTGGCCGGGGTTCGTCAGCTGTGTGCTGAGGGATCATTACGACCCGGCCTATGACCGTTCGGCAGCAAAGCGAGATCACCGGGATCTTGAAACCCTGACATCGGCCTCACTCGACAACACCGCCATCGACGCGCTTGCCGGACGACTTGCCGAGAGGGGCTAGGACCGGCCGCAGCTTTCGAAAAAACCATGTTGCATCAGCGAATTTGTGATGTATAACGCTCGGCAGGCTGTTCCCCGGTAGCTCAGCGGTAGAGCAAGCGACTGTTAATCGCTTGGCCGGCGGTTCGAATCCGTCCCGGGGAGCCAAGCCTCCCGCGCCCGAAAAGCCTTGCGGAACCGGTTCCGGTCTCTTGCCAGCCGAACAGCGCAAACGCTACAGTCTTCCCGCATTCCCACTTCTGTTTCCGGCCATGGCTACCATCCATGTCGGTGTCCCCACCTTATTCTGGCAGACCGGAGCTGACAGCATGACCCACGCCTGGCGCAAGAATGTGGTCTGGGTCGCAAGCTATCCGAAAAGCGGCAACACCTGGGTGCGGTCCATTCTCTACTGCGCCATGCAGGGGAGAGTCGATCTGAACAGGATCGGTGAACTCATCCCCAGCTTTCCGGCATGCGTCGAACGGGTGGCGCAGGATAACAGGATTGCCGAGATTGATGATGCTGCCAAGCTTTGGGACCAGGCCCAGCAATGGATTTCATCGCTTCCCGGCAACCGCGTGATCAAGACCCATAATCTGTGCGGGCCGGTGTCCGGCACCCGCTTTCCCCTTTCCCAATGCACCCTCGCCGCGATCTATGTGGTGCGTGACCCGCGCGATGTCGCGATCTCCTACACCAATCACTTCGGCCGCACACTCGAACAGGCTGTCAGCCTTTTGCAGATGGAGGATAATTTCACCTTCATGGAGGCGAACACCTTCCGCAAATCGGTCATCGGGTCATGGCGGACCCATGTCGAATCATGGATGGGCGCCGCCTTTCCCGTTCTGGTGGTGAGATATGAAGATCTGTTGATGTCACCTGTTGATGAAATCAGCCGTATCCTCGATTTCCTCGGCATGAAGCCGGTTATCTCGCCAGAGCAGATCGCCGACGTTACGTCATTTTCCAGCCTGTCCAGATCAGAGGTGGAAGAGGGTTTTGACGAGGCCAGCGAAAGTGCGGTGAAGTTCTTTCACAAGGGCCGGGTCGGGCAATGGCTTGGCCGTGAACAGGAGGTTCAGGACCTGAACCTCGCCTTTGGCCCGCTGATGAAGACGCTTGGCTACGAATCCTAAGAGCCCCCGCAAGTCTGACCTGATCACCCTCCGCGGCAGGCTTGCCAATGGCCCTTTGACCGTTGACGGGCGCGCCATCGCTTTGTCATCCTCATGCCTTAGACAGTATGAAGGGGGAGTGGATGACAAAACGACATTTCATGGCCACGCATACATGGCTTAATGACGAAACACGCGACGCGGTGCTCGAGGCATCATCCAGCATGACCGACGTCGAATTTTTCGCAAACCTGAAGACAGACAAGGCTGAGACCCTCGCACACTGGATGGGCAAGGAGGATTTCTTCTTCTGCCACTGGTATGCGATCGACGAAAACGCCATCTTCGAGGCGCTGGAGACCGCCGGTCTGAACGAGCTTATGGTCACCATGCCATCGGAGATGCACCGATATGTCACAACCGAAAGGCTCACTGGCGAAAAGCTGCTGAATCCCTTCGCCGGCGACTAGTTTGCCTGTGTTTCAAGGGCAGCCTCGCCAGGAAAAAAAGACTTGGCCACCGGTGCTTTGCCTTGCGCCCTGGCGGGATCAGCGGACAGGTTGCCCGGCGCATCGGCGAAAGGGCAAGACATTCGCGCCAATTGCTGTAGGGTAAAGGAACATTGATCGGAGGACATTATGAAGAACATTGTAACTGCCATCCTTCTCGGAGCTGCCCTTTTCGGGTTCAGCGCCTGTTCCAGCTATCCAAGCTGGGTGCCTGACTGGGCACAGTTTGGTTCGGAAAGCGCCGAAGCCGGTACCTAGGCACACCGCTTGATCTCTCGGGCGCGCAGTTGCCGTCTCATACTTGATGTCACCGGCCGCTTAGACGCCACAAAATTTAAAGCCCCCCTGCCTGGGGACTAGACAGGGGGGCTGAAATGGGTATCGCGACGGAGTACACGATACGTTGAGAATTTGCCTGTATGCCGCGGTGCGGAACAGGTCTATTTTTTGCTTGTCATGATGCATTTCCTGCACACCTCGACAGCCATGGGTATTTTGCCGTGAAGACGGTTGCCTCCGACCGGCAAATCAGATAGAGGATGCGCATGTTTGCAACCGTGCCTCTGGCCAGCGCGCCGACCGGTTGCACAACATTGAACGGAGAGGTGCCGGAGTGGTTGAACGGGGCGGTCTCGAAAACCGTTGTGGGCGCAA
>CAJWVJ010000090.1 GCA_913048595.1 uncultured Alphaproteobacteria bacterium
GGTGTGTCAGGTGCGCTCCACCGCGAAGAACCCCTGCTGCGCGCGCACCCGGCCGCTGCCGCCGCAAGTGCCGCAGGTGCGCGGCTGGCTTCCCTCGGATGACCCGGTGCCGTTACAGCTGTCGCAGGTGACCGGCACGTTGACGGTGATGTCGCGCTGCACCCCGGAAAAGGCCTCTTCAAGCGAGACATTCATGTCATAGCGAAGGTCGTTGCCGGCATGGTCCGCCTGGCCGCCCCGCGCGCCGCGCGAGAATTCCGAGAACATCTGGTCGAAAATGTCGGAGAAGCCGCCGCCGCCGAAGCCGCCACCAAAGCCGCCACCGAAACCGCCGGCACCGGCGCTCGCATTTTCAAAGGCGGCATGCCCCATTCGGTCATAGGCAGCGCGTTTTTGCGGGTCCTTGAGAACCTCATAGGCCTCGGTGGCCTCGCGAAACCTGTCTGCCGCGGCTTCATCATCCGGATTGCGGTCGGGATGATTCTTCATCGCAAGCTTGCGATAGGCCGCCTTCAGTTCCTTTTCGTCGGTGTCCCGCGAGACGCCAAGGACCTCGTAGTAATCACGCTTGCTCATGCCGTCAAAGCCAGGGTCGCAGGTTGCGGCGGGCAGTGCGGGGGATCACCCGCCACGCTACCCGGCCATTATCTATGCCTATTTCTTGTCGCCCGAAGCGGCGTCATCGACTTCCTCGAATTCGGCATCGACAACGGTCTCCTCGCCACCGTCCTGGGCGGCGTCGCCATCAGGGCCGGCGGCCTGCTCGGCCTGATAGGCGGCCTCGCCCATCTTCATCATCGATTGCGACAGCTCGGCCGATTTCGCCGCGATGGCCTCGACATCATCGCCTTCGAGCGCCTCTTTCAGCGCGGCGATGCCGGCTTCGACCTCGGCCTTCGCCTCCGGCTCGGCCTTGTCACCGAGATCCTCGATGGCCTTTTCCGCGCCATGGACAAGGGCCTCGCCCTGGTTGCGCTTCTCCACAGCATCACGGCGCTTCTTGTCTTCCTCGGCATTGGCCTCGGCTTCGCTGACCATGCGCTCGATCTCGCTGTCGTCCAGGCCGCCGGATGCCTGGATGCGGATTTCCTGCTCCTTGCCGGTGGCCTTGTCCTTGGCACTGACCTTGACGATGCCGTTGGCATCAATGTCGAAGGTGACCTCGATCTGCGGCACGCCGCGCTGGGCCGGCGCAATGCCTTCGAGGTTGAACTGGCCGAGATGTTTGTTGTCCGACGCCATCTCCCGCTCACCCTGATAGACCGAGATGGTCACCGCGGACTGGTTGTCCTCGGCGGTCGAGAAGACCTGGCTTTTCTTCGTCGGGATGGTGGTGTTGCGATCGATCAGGCGGGTAAAGACGCCGCCAAGCGTCTCGATGCCAAGCGACAGCGGCGTGACGTCGAGAAGCAGGACATCCTTCACATCGCCGGTGAGAACACCAGCCTGGATGGCGGCACCGGAGGCCACCACCTCGTCCGGGTTCACCCCGCGATGCGGTTCGGTCTTGAAGAAGTCCTTTACCGTGTCGATGATCTTCGGCATGCGGGTCATGCCGCCGACAAGGATCACCTCGTCGATATCGGCTGCCTTCACACCTGCATCCTTCAGCGCCGCCTTGCACGGCTTGATGGTGCGCTGCACCAGCTCCTCGACAAGCTGTTCCAGCTTGGCGCGGGTCAGCTTGACATTCAGGTGTTTCGGGCCGGTGGCATCGGCGGTGATGAAGGGAAGATTGACGTCGGTCTGCACCGCGGAGGACAGCTCGATCTTCGCCTTTTCGGCGGCTTCCTTAAGACGCTGCAGCGCCAGCTTGTCCTGGCGAAGGTCGATGCCCTCGCTGGATTTGAACTCGTCGGCAAGAAACTGGATGATCTGGTGATCGAAATCCTCGCCGCCAAGGAAGGTGTCGCCATTGGTCGACTTCACCTCGAAGACGCCGTCGCCAACCTCGAGTATCGACACGTCGAAAGTGCCGCCGCCGAGATCATAGACGACAATCAGACCGGATTCGCGCTTGTCGAGACCATAGGCCAGCGCCGCGGCTGTCGGCTCGTTGATGATGCGGAGCACCTCGAGACCGGCGATCTTGCCGGAGTCCTTGGTGGCCTGCCGCTGCGAATCGTTGAAGTAGGCGGGAACGGTGATCACCGCTTCGGTGACGCTCTCGCCAAGAAAGGCCTCGGCGTCTTCCTTCAGCTTGCGAAGCACGAAGCTCGAAATCTGGCTTGGCGAGAATTCCTCGCCATCAACCTTGACCCAGGCATCGCCATTCTTGGCGTTGGTGATTTCATAGGGGACCAGTTCGGCAAACTTCTTGGTCGCGGCATCATCATGCCGGCGCCCGATCAGACGTTTGATGGCGAACAGGGTCTTTTCCGGGTTGGTGACGGCCTGGCGCTTTGCGGCCTGGCCGACAAGGCGTTCCTCGCCATCGGCGAAGGCGACCATCGACGGCGTTGTGCGGGCACCTTCGGCATTTTCGATGACGCGCGCATCCTTGCCGTCCATGACGGCCACGCAGGAATTTGTTGTTCCAAGGTCAATACCAATCACTTTGGCCATGACTTGCTCCTCTCTTGCTCACCAGTCTCGGGCTGGGCACCCTGGTGACGTCTTAGGCATCTTCCGACCGTCGCGCCCTTGGCACCGCGCCCACGGTCATGCTCTATGGTTCAAACTACCGTCCATATAGGGCGCGAAATTCTGGTTGCAAGTGGCTCGCAACTAGCTGTTTTCGGCGCTGTCTTCGCTGTCGGGCTGCGAATCGGCGGCCTTGGCCACGCCAACCATGGCCGGCCGCAGAAGACGGTCGTGAAGGACATATCCGTGCTGGACGACCTCGACCACCGTGCCGGGGGCAAGTTCGGGATGCGGCATCTCGAACATGGCCTGATGAAAGTTGTAGTCGAACTTCTCGCCCTGCGGGCTGATGCGGCGGATACCGTGCCGTTCCATTGTGGCCTGAATTTCGGTCCAGCTCATCTCGATACCGGTGATCAGACCGTCAAGCGCGTCAGCAGTCGGTGGCTTGTCAGCCTTCGGGGCTGCCTCGATGGCACGGGCCAGATTGTCGATGGCGCCGACAAGGTCGCGGGCAAACCCGGTATGGCCGTATTTGCGGGCCGTTTCCATTTCACGCTCGGTGCGGCGGCGCATGTTCTCGACATCGGCAAGCGCGCGAAGAAGCTGGTCCTTGAGGGATTCACGCTCGGCCATCAGCATCTCGAGCTGATCATCGCCACCTTCGGCCGCGATGTCGCCGGCCTCTGCCTGCGATTCGCCGGGCTCCGTCGCGGTGGCGTCAGTGGCAACCCCGGTCGCATCGGGCGCATCGGCGCCAGGGCCGATAGGGGAATCACTGTCAGCATCCTCGTGCTGTTTGGTCTCTTCTGCCATGGGGCATCCTTCTTGTCTTTGGGCAACAGAGGCATATCATTCTTTGCGTTGCGTTATTTAAGGAGAAATGCCGCATCATCCAAGTGGCAAATGTCAGGAAAATGCATGTGGCGGATTTGTGCCGGATGCGCGTCGAGGGACAAAAATCCCCCTTGCATCGGATGGTTTGCCCCAGTCACGATGTTGTCGCCCCCCAGGGAATATGCCAGAGTCGAACCACGCAGGGGTGCCGCACAGAACGCAGACACCTGCTGACAATGGAACAGGAAGAATGGCGACCGGAAGAATGGCGACTGTCAGGCAATCCATCACAGCCCTGTATGAGGAGTCGCAGAAATCGGCCCTTGAAGGGGCGCCGATGCTAGCGATTCTGCAGAGCGTGGCTGTGGAGCCGGGATTGCAGCCTGCCGCCTTCACGCCTGCCGAGGTCGAGACCGGGGAAGAGGCCGGCACGCTCCCCATCGCTGCGCGGTTTGACGAACTGCGCCGTCTGGCGGAGCTTGAAGCCGCATCGGACAGGGCGCGGCATGCCGGCGACACCGTCACGGAAACGGATTCCCTGACCGGCAATGATCTGACAGCCGGGTTTGCGCCCGCGTCAGAAACGGCTTTTGAGCCATTTGCCGAAAGCCCGTCCGGCACAGCGCCAGATGAGCAAGCCGGGCCGAAAGATATGTTCCCGGATGTGCCAATCATCGAAATCCCCTCGTCGCTGGTCGGGGACGCCCCTGACCCCGCGACGCCAGCTGACATGGCTCAGGTTGATGATAAGTGGGACACGGCGTCGGATGATACGGACAGCATATCAATGGATCGGGCACTTCCCGATGAGCCTCCGGCCCCGGCCCCACCCACAGGCGAGGCGCTTGGCGATCTCGACATTGGCGACATTCAGGATCTTGTCCGCCAGGCCTGGGAAGACGAGAGCGCCATCGGCGATGCCGCACGAGCCTCCGCAACACCGCCAGCGCCGGAGACCACCAGCGCCGCACCGGTTGACGCCGCGCATGATCCGGCCCTGTCAGGCGGAATCGAGATGGCGATGGAGGAAATCGCTGCCGCAGTCGTGCAATCGGCCGACACCAGCCCCTCTGTAGATGTCGAGGCCATGAAGGCCGAGATCATCGGGGCCATGCGGGCCGAACTTCAGGCGGTGGTCGAAAGCGACCTGCGCGTGATCGTGAAAGCCGCGGTAGCCGAGGCCATGGCCGAAATGCCCGTGGCCATTCCGGCGGCGACCCCCAAAAAGGCACCTGCCAGAAAGGCCGCCGCGAAAAAGGCGGTGGCGAAGAAGGCGGCCAGAAAATCGGCCGCAAAAAAGGCCACGGCACCGGATGAGGGTGGTGACGGCTAGGCCACACCCACCATGAATGGCTGTTTTTTTCCATCTCGCTAACGTTTTTTTAGCCAGTCCGGCTGCATCAATAGGGTGACGGCACCCTGTCCGCCGTCCTGCCAGCAGAGGATGTCTCCGGATGCAGCTTCGCTGCCCTTACTGCCGGTCCCTTGTCGGGCTGCCGGACGCCATGCGCCGGTATTTCGGCATGCCGGTTACCTGCCATGACTGCCGGCACGCCTTTGTTGTGCCGCCGCAGAACCCGCTTCATGATGCCGCGATTCCTGCGGATACGGTACGCCCGCTCGACCGCTCGATCTCGGCGGTGCGATGCTCTCACGAACATGGCTGCCGTCGCTGCGGACACCGGTTCCGGATCGCCGGGCTGGACCCGCCGCCAGTGAGGATCAGCCTGGCATGCCCCTATTGCGACGCGCCGGTCGGATATGGAGGGCCACGCGGGCTGGCACCCGGCGCTGTCGTTACGGTCCTTATCCTTGGGATTCTTGCTGGCGGACGGGTGTTGTGGCTGGATCATCAGGGGCTGATCGCCCTTCGCAACCTGGAAGCCTCGCAATTGCTTCTTGAATGGAAACATGCCCTTCGCCGCCTGGGGCTTGGCTGAGGATTATCAGGTGAGTACGGCGGCGATGGCACGGCTGGTGTAATCCACCATCGGGATGATTCTGGCATAATTCATGTGCCGCGGACCCAGCACACCTATGGCACCGATCACATTCTGCTTGGTGTCGTGGTAGGGCGCGATCACCAGCGAGCAGCCGGTATTGACGAACAGCTTGTTCTCGGCGCCGATGAAGATCTTCACGCCATCGCCTTCGGTGGTGGCGTCCAGAAGGCGGAGCACATTCTCGCGCGCTTCGAGCTCGTCGAAAAGCTGGCGGATTGTATCGAGTTCCTCACCAGCCTGGATGTCATCCAGAAGATTGGACTGACCACGCATTACCAGAACCGCGTCCTCGGACGAGCTGCCGCCGGCCCAGAGCCCGACCCCGGCCTCGACAAGCCGTTGCGAGACTTCATCCAGCTCGGCCCGCTGCACCGCGATCTCGGTGCGGATCACGCCGGTCGCTGCCGCCAGGTCACGTCCTGACAGGCGCGCATTCATGTAGTTGCTGGCGCGAACAAGCGCAGATTGCGGCACACCTGGCGGCAGGTCGATCAGGCGGTTTTCCACCTTTCCGTCCATGCGCACCAGAACCGCCAGCGCCCGGTTCTCGCCAAGCGGCACAAATTCAAAATGCTGCAATTCGGCATTACTTGCCGGCGACAGCACAAGACTGGCGCAACGTGACAGGCCGGACAGGGTCCGGCTTGTCTTTTCCAGCAGTTCATCGACCGAGACACCACGCACGGCACATTCGCCATCGATCGACATTCGGTCCTCGGTCACCAGATCGGGGCGGTATTCCATCAGCCCGTCGACAAACATCCGCAATCCGGTTTCCGTCGGCACCCGGCCGGCCGAGGTGTGCGGCGCATACAGAAGCCCTGCCTGTTCGAGATCACTCATATTGCTGCGGATCGACGCCGGCGAGAGATCATGGCGAAGACGTTGCGCAAGCGTCTTCGACCCGATCGGCTGGCCCGATCCGAGATAGGCGGTGACAAGGGCGTTGAAAATCTCCAGCGCGCGCGGTTTCAGCCCGAGAAGGGTGGCGTCATTCATCTTTTCAGCTTAGGGTAACGCCCGATGCGGGGTCAATCTCGCGGTGGCGGCCCAATTCCGATTCATGGAGCTCCGATTCTAAAGTTCCGAATCAAGCGATGTGAATAGGGGGACTCCGGCACGGCGACGCGCCATTCCCATCAGAGCCAGTTTCAGACAAGGACAGACCATCAGGGGATTTTTCATGGAGCGTCCTTCCGGCCGCGCGCCTGGCGCCCTTCGCGCCATTTTACTTGAGCAGGGGGTCTCGCTTCACGCCGAGGGGTCCTGCCTTGCCAAATTCGGCAACACGCATGTTCTGTGCACCGCCTCGGTCGAGGACCGGGTGCCTTCCTTCCTTCGCAACACCGGGCGCGGCTGGGTGACAGCCGAGTATGGCATGCTGCCGCGCTCGACCCACAGCCGAAGCAACCGCGAGGCGGCCCGCGGCAAGCAGGGCGGCAGGACACTGGAGATCCAGCGGCTGATCGGCCGCGCCCTGCGGTCGGTCACCGACCTCGAGGCGCTCGGCGAGCATCAGATCAAGCTCGACTGCGATGTGATCCAGGCCGATGGCGGCACCCGCACAGCGGCGATCACGGGTGCCTGGGTGGCGCTCCGGATTGCCTGTGAAAAGATGCTTCTTGCCGGTTCCGTGACCCGGCAGCCGATGGCCGACCATGTCGCCGCCATTTCCTGTGGCGTCTGGCGGGGACTTCCTGTTGCCGACCTCGATTATGAAGAGGACAGCAGCGCCGAGGTCGATGCCAATTTCGTCCTCAGCGGCGAAGGCGGGCTTGTTGAAATTCAGGGCACTGGCGAAGAACGGCCTTTCAGCCGCGAGGAGCTGACCCAGATGCTCGATCTTGCCGAGGCGGGTTGCCGGCAGCTGTTCACACTCCAGGCAGCCGCCGTGCGGGCCGCGCTCTGAGCCTGTCGAAACCGGGAAACCCACGCCATGCCACGCCGCTTCACCGATGACGAACTCGTTCTTGCCTCGCATAATGACGGCAAGCTTCGGGAGATTGCCGCGCTGTTCGCAGATTATCCGTTCAGTGTCACCTCGGCGAAAACCTACGGCCTTCCGGAGCCGGAGGAGACCGAGGACAGCTTCCTTGGCAATGCCGCGCTGAAGGCACGGGCCACAGCCGCGGCGACGGGCCGTC
>CAJWVJ010000091.1 GCA_913048595.1 uncultured Alphaproteobacteria bacterium
GGAAATTCCACGGGATGATGGCCCCGACAACGCCGACAGGCTCCTTGTGGATCATTCCGAGGATATCGCCCGGCGTCGGCGCGATCTCGCCATAGATTTTGTCACAGACCTCTGCATAGTAGCGCAGCGTCGCCGCCGCCGAGCCCGGCTCGGCACGAAAGGCCATGCCGATCTCGGTGCCATTGTCGCGCACCCCGAGGACCGCCAGTTCGGCCGCGTTCGCCTGCACCAGTTCGGCCCAGCGATGCATCACCGCCTTGCGCGCGGCAGGTGCCATCTTCGACCAGCGGCCATCCTCGAAAGCCTGACGCGCCGCCGTGACCGCACGCGCGACAATGGCGTCATCGCCATCCGCAAGGGTTGTCAGCAGGCTGCCATCGATGGGCGAGATCACCTCGATCGGCTCTCCCGCGCCATCGGTATCGCTTTTGCCGTCGATCAGATGGCCGGCGGCGGCGACCGGGGCGGCGCGCAGCCTGTCGATGGTGGATTGGTCTAGCATGGCACTGTCCCCCTGCCAGTAAGGGCCGTCAAGTCAGGTCGATCATGTCACGACCCGGGGTGATTCGCCAAACCCGTCAGATCCCGTGGCGCGCGCGGAATGTCTGCACCCTGTCACCGGTCGACGGGAGCGCTTCCCAGACTCCGCGTGCAATGGCGCGCGCCATCACGCTTGCCGCCGCATGGCCAAGCGCCACCAGGTCACCATGCGGGTCGTCCAGCTGCCGCGCCCCGGTGGAGACGGCGAAGACCAGATCACCGTCAAAGGGTGTGTGGCTTGGCACCAGCGCCCGCGCAAACCCGTCATGCGCGGCAACGGCCAGGCGCTGGCACTGTCCCTTGTCGAGCGCGGCGTCGGTGGCGATGATTCCGATGGTGGTGTTGGTCTGGGCGACAAAACCGCCTGACAGCACCGGATGGGGATCGACCCCGGCAGGCACCGGGCCAAGGCCGCCATACTCGCCATCAAGCTCCCACGGGGCAGCCCACAGATGCGGCACATCATCGGGCGCCGGCACGCCATGCGCGTTCACCGCGACCAGCGCGCCCACGGTCACGCCGCCATCTAGGACGGCCGAGGCCGATCCAAGCCCGCCCTTCAGCGCCCCCGCCACAGCGCCATATCCGGCCCCCGCCGTACCGAGGGCGAAGTCGTGGCCGCGTGCCGCCAGGGCGGTGGCCCCGAGCGCGGCATAGGGATTCACATCCCACGACTTGTCGCCGCCATTCAGCAGGTCGAACAGGATGGCCGCCGGCACAATTGGCACCTTCTGCCCCTCGACATCAAACCCGGTGCCAGCCGCCCGCAGCGCGTTGGCCACCCCGGAGGCGGCGTCGAGGCCAAGCGCCGAACCGCCGGCCAGCACCAGCGCATCCACCGCTGGCACGAGCTTGTCAGGCGCCAGCAGATCGGTCTCGCGGGTGCCCGGCGCGCCGCCCATCACATGCACCGAGGCTGTCAGCGGCCGGTCCGCAGCCAGCACCGTCACCCCGGATTTCAGCGTCTCGTCATCGGCATTGCCGATAAGGATTCCCTCGACATCACTGATCAGATTGCGTGGTCCTGCCTTCATTCCTCGCCCCGTCTAGATGCAGCGGCCGCCATCGACCTCCATCGCCACGCCTGTGACCATCGAGGCCTCGTCGGAGCAGAGATAGAGCGCGGCGTTCGCAATGTCCTCGGGCTGCGAGAAGCGGCCAATGGGAATGGTGGACAGGAATTTCGCCCGCATTTCCGGTGTGTCCTCGCCCATGAAGCTTGCCAGAAGCGGGGTCTCCCCGGCCACCGGATTGATCGCGTTCACCCGCACGCCATGCGGGGCCAGCTCCACCGCCATCGCCCTTGTGGCGGTGATCATCCATCCCTTGGAGGCGTTGTACCAGCTGAGATTCGGGCGCGGCGACACGCCGGCTGTCGAGGCGATGTTCAGGATACAGCCCGTCCCCGTCGCCTTCATCGCCGGCACGAAAGCGCGCGCCGCCAGATAGACGGCCTTGTTGTTCACCGCCATCACCCGGTCGAACTCATCCTCTGTGACCGTTTCCATCGGGCCTGACTGATGCGTGACACCGGCATTGTTCACCAGGATGTCAAGCTTGCCAAGCTGCCGGCCAGCCACTTCCGCCATCTCCGCCACCGATTCGGCATCGGACACATCCGCACGGCAGGCGGCAGCCCCGATTTCGCTGGCGACCGCGGCGGCGGCATCGCTATTGATATCCGCCAGAAGAAGCTTCGCGCCCTCGGCCGCAAATCGTCTGGCGATACCGGCACCGAATCCCGACCCGGCCCCGGTCACAAGCGCCGTCTTGCCATCAAGCCGTCCTGTCATCCTCTGCTCCCCTCATCTGTCATCCCGCGCCGTCCATTCTGGCGGAATTTGCGGCCGCGCGGCAACAAGCTCTCGCGTATAGGGGTGGTCGGGACGTTCCAGAACATCCGCCACCGGCCCCTGTTCGACGATGACCCCGTCCTTCATCACCATGACGCGGTCAGTGATCGCCCCGACAACGCCAAGATCATGGCTGATGAACAGATAGGTCAGGCCATGGCTGTCGCGAAGCGCGGCCAGGAGGTCCAGAATCTGCGCGCGGATCGACACATCGAGCGCCGACACCGCCTCATCGAGGATGATGAGTTTCGGCCGGATGACAAGCGCCCGGGCAATGGCGATCCGCTGGCGCTGGCCGCCGGAGAATTCATGGATGTATTTGCCGGCATCCGAGGCGGCCATGCCGACTGCCTCGAGGGCTTCTGCAACAGCCTTGTCGCGCGCTGCGCCGACCGGCGCATCCTCGATCAGGTGAAAGGGTTCGGCGACCAGCCGCGCCACGCGGTGACGCGGGTTGAACGAGCCGTAAGGGTCCTGAAAGACAATCTGCATGCCGGCCCGCACCCGCGCCGGCATGGCGCCGCCTGTGACCGCGTCATCGCCAAGCCGGATGCTGCCGGAGCGCGCAGCCTGCAACCCCAGAATGGTGCGCGCCAGCGTGGACTTGCCGCAGCCGGATTCGCCGACAAGCCCGACGCTTTCCCCCGCGCCAATGGCAAGCGACACGCCGCGAACAGCCTCGGTCATCGCCCCCTTGCCGAACAGGACCGGCCGGCCGGTCTGATAGCCGACATGAAGATTCTCGACATCAAGAAGCGGGGTGGCGGCCGGGCGCACGGCCGGGCGCGCCGGCGCGTGGCCGGAGGCGGCGAGAAGCCTGCCCGTATAGGCGTGGCGGTGCGACCTGAACAGGGTTTCGGTGGCCCCGCTTTCAACGATCCAGCCGCCCTTCATCACCGCGATGGCGCTGCTGAGCCCGGCCAGCACCGCGAGGTCATGGGTGATCAGCATCAGCGACATGTCGCCTTCCTCGACCAGCCCGGACATCAGATCGAGAATGCCGGCCTGGGTGGTGACATCCAGCGCCGTCGTCGGCTCGTCGGCAATCAGAAGGGCAGGCTGCAGCGCGATTGCCTGCGCGATCATCACCCGCTGGCGCTGGCCGCCGGACAATTCATGCGGATAGCGGTCCAGCCCGACCCGACCCGCCGCGAGCCCGACCCGGTCAAGCTTCGTGGCGGCGATCTCCGCAGCGTCGGCGCGGGACATGCCCTGATGGATGATCAATGTCTCGGCCACCTGCGACCCGATCGTCCGGACCGGATTCAATGCCGTCATCGGTTCCTGAAAGATCATGCCGATGCGCTGGCCACGGACGCCGCACATCGCGGCCTCGTCCAGCGCGAACAGATCCTGCCCGTCAAGCCGCGCCGCACCGGTGCGAGCCGCCCCGCCGGGAAGAAGCCCCATCACCGCCAGCGCCGTCATCGACTTGCCGGACCCGGATTCCCCGGCAATGCCGAAAATCTGCCCAGGCTCGATGGCAAGGCTGACATCGCGGACCGGATGCACATCGCCAATCTGCACATTCAGCCTGTCGATCTCGAGACGCCGCATGGTCATGACGGCCTCCGAAGCCGCGGGTCGAGATGATCGCGAAGCCCGTCGCCTGTCAGGTTCAGCCCCAGGACGGTGGCGATGATGGCAAGCCCGGGCAACACCGCCAGATGCGGTGCGAAGCTGATCATTGTCTGGCTGTCGGCCAGCATCCGGCCCCATGATGGCAGGGGCGGCTGCGCGCCAAGCCCGACATAGGACAAACCGGCCTCGGCCAGGATGCCGAGGCTGAACTGGATGGTGCCCTGCACGATCAGGAGGCTGGCGATGTTGGGCAGGATGTGCTCCAGCGAGATGCGCGCCGCGCCCTTGCCGCTGACCCGCGCGGCAAGAATGAAATCCTGCGTCCAGACCGACAAGGCGCCGCCCCGCGTCACTCGCGCAAAGACCGGCGTGTTGAAGATGCCGATGGCAAGGATCGCGTTGAAGGCTGACGGGCCGAAGACGGCGGTGATCAGAATGGCGATGACCAGCGCCGGAAAGGCAAAGACCAGGTCGTTGCCGCGCATCACAAGGTCGTCGACCACCCCGCCGTGATTGGCTGCCGCGAGCAACCCCAGCGGCACGCCAAGCGCCATGCCGATCCCCACCGCAACGATGGCGACGGCGATCGAGGTTCGCGCGCCCACCATCAGCATCGAGAGCATGTCACGGCCGAAATGGTCCGTGCCGAGGAGATGGTCGCCTCCCGGCGGCTGCAGCCGTGCCGCGATGTTCAGCACATCCACCGCATGCGGCGTCCAGACAAGCGACAGCAGCGCGGCGGCGGCGAACAGCGCCGTCAGCGCCAGCCCGGCGACAAGGGTGACGGGAAGCCGTGGTCGCATCACCGCCTCCGCAGCCGCGGGTCGGCAAACCCGTAGGCGATATCGACAAGGAAATTCACCAGGATCACGGCGAAGACAAGAAGCATCACCACCGATTCCACGACGATCAGGTCGCGCTGGGTGATCCCCTGGAACACCAGACGCCCGAGCCCGGGAAGAAAGAACACGTTTTCGATGATGATCGCCCCGGCGATGAGAAAGGAGAACTGCAGCCCGATGATGGTCAGTACCGGGATCAGCGCGTTGCGAAGCGCATGGTCGGTAAGGGTGCGCCGCCGGCTGAGTCCCTTGGCCCGGGCCGTGCGGATATAGTCCTGTCCCAGCACCTCAAGAACCGAGGAGCGCATCACCCGCGCCAGGATCGAGGCCTGCGGCAGGGCCAGCGCCACCGCCGGCAGGGTCAGGGCCTTCAGGCTTGGCCAGACGCCCTGGTCCCAGCCTGGAAACCCGCCTGCGGAGAACCAGCGAAGCTGAATGGCGAAGATCACCACAAGGATCATCGCGAACCAGAAATTCGGGACGGCGATGCCAAGCTGGGTCAGGCCCATGACGCTCCAGTCGCCAGGCCCGCCGCGGCGGCTGGCGGCGTAGAGCCCGACCGGAATGGCGATCAGCGTGGAGAGAAGCAGCGCCATCACCGCAAGCGGCAGCGACACGGCAAGACGCGCGGTGACAAGTTCGGCCACTGGCGTGCGATAGGTGTAGGACGTGCCGAAATCACCCTGAAGCATGCCGCCGATCCAGCGCAGATATCGCTCTGGCGGACTGCCGCCAAGGCCAAGCTCGGCCCGAAGCGCCGCCACCGTGTCAGGCGCCGCGTTCAGCCCCAGCATGAAGCTTGCCGGATCGCCCGGCACCATCTCGATCATCACGAAAATGACAAGCGAGGCGACCACAAGGCTGAGGGCGAGAGCGACCAGTCGTGACAGGATGTAGCTCAGCATGGGTCAGCCTTGCCCCGGCTTCGCGCCGGGTTCGCGCCGGATTTGCGCCGGGGTCGGGGAAGGTGCCCCCGCCGGCAGACTGGCCGGCGGGATGCGTTTTTCAACAGCCGGTCAGTCAGACCAGCTGACACCGGTCAGGTCGTTGGCCTGGGTCGGCGCATTTTCCCACAGACCGCTGATCTTGGCATTGGAAACACCGGTTCGCGCCAGCTGGAACAGGAAACCGTTCACATAATCGCCGGCGACCTTCCGCTGCGCCGCCTTCATCAGGCGGGTGCGCTCGGCCGGGTCGGTGGCAAGCTTCAGATCCCCGATCATGCCCTGAAAGGCGGCGCTGTCATACTGGAAGTAATAGTCCGGATTGGCGTAGATACCGATATCCATCGGCTCGGTATGCGAGACGATGGTCAGGTCATAATCCTTGCCCCGGAACACCTGCTCCAGCCACTGCGCCCATTCGAGATTCTCGATCTCGGTGCCGATGCCGACCTCGCGAAGCTGGGCCGCGATGATCTCGCCGCCGCGGCGGGCATAGGCAGGCGGCGGCAGCTTCAGCGACAGGGTCAGGTTTTCCGCGCCGGCCTCCTTCAGCAACGCCCGCGCCCTGGCCGGATCATGCGCCGAACCGGATGTCAGATCGACGTAGTCGGGATGATGCGGGGCGAAATGCGTGCCGATGGGCGTGCCATATCCGAACATCGCCCCGTCGATGATGGCCTGCCTGTCGATGGCGTGCGCAATCGCCTGGCGGATCCGGACATCGGAAAGATGGTCGGCCTTGTTGTTGGTCGACAGGATGGTCTCGCCCTCGGTCGAGCCGACAATCACGCGAAAGCGCGGATCGGCCTCGAACTGCGGCAGGGTTTCCGGTGCCGGATAGTTCGGAAAGGCGTCGATATCGCCCGCCATCATCGCGGCGAAGGCGGCAGTCGGGTCGGAAATGAACTTGAAGGTGGCCGTCTCCAGCGCCACTGGCCTGCCCCAGTAATCCGGGTTGCGCGCCAGCTCCACCCGGTCACCCTGAACCCAGCGCGAGAAGGTGAACGGGCCGGTGCCGACAGGCGCGGTCTTCGCCGCCTCGATGCTCTCCGGCGCGACGATCACCGCGTCACCCCAGGCTAGGTTGGTGATGAAGCCGCCATCGGGATTGGACAGGGTGATCTTCACCGTCAACGGGTCGACGACATCGACCGAGGCGATGCCAGTGAAAAGACGCTTCTGGGCGTTGGTGGACTCCTCAGCCCGCGCGCGGTCCAGCGAGAATTTCACATCCTCGGCATCCATTGCCGAACCGTCATGGAACGTGACCCCGCCGTGAAGCGAGAAGGTGTAGACAAGCCCGTCATCGGAAATCACCCAGGATTTCGCCAGCGCCGGCGCCACCGAGCCATCGGCCTGATAGCGGGTCAGCCCTTCGAAGACATTGGCGTAGACCACCTCGTCAATGGCCGCCGCCGCGCCGCCCGTCGGGTCGAGATTCGGCGGCTCGAGCTGCATGCCGACGGTGATTGACGTCTGCGCGGCAAGCGCCACCGAGGCGTTCATCGCTGCCGCGGCCGCAAGCGCGGCCCATGCCGGTCTTGTGAAGAGTGTTGTCATGCTGTCCTCCCTAGTCTGATTGCATTGAATAGTCCGGTGCCAGCAACTCGGCAAGCGACAGTGCCATTACGGCCGCACTTTCCGCCATGTCGGTGATGCTGATCCACTCGTCCGGCTGATGCGCCAGTTCGAGAATTCCGGGGCCGTAGGCGATGCAGTTCCGCAGCCTGCCGATCCGGTCGATATGTTTCTGGTCATAGG
>CAJWVJ010000092.1 GCA_913048595.1 uncultured Alphaproteobacteria bacterium
AGCCGCAAGCCGAGCCGCAGCGCATGTCGCCCGTCACGGTTTTCCGGATCAGGCTCCAGCGTGCTGTCCCAGCATGAATGGCTGACATCGGCGGGATGCACAGCGATGCCGTTGCGGCGGGCCTCGGCGACAAGCTGCGAGGGCGAATAGAACCCCATAGGCTGGGCGTTCAGAAGGGCGCAGATGAAGACATCGGGATAATGCCGCTTGATCCAGGCCGAGACATAGACAAGCAGGGCAAAGCTGGCGGCATGCGATTCCGGAAAGCCATAGGTGCCGAACCCCTCGATCTGGCGGAAACACCGTTCGGCAAAGTCCGGCTCATAGCCCCGCGCGATCATGCCGCTGATCATCTTGTCGTGGAATTTTGCAACATCGCCATGTTTCTTGAAGGTCGCCATGGCGCGGCGCAGCTGGTCGGCCTCGTTTCCGGTGAAGCCTGCGCCGACAATGGCGATCTGCATCGCCTGTTCCTGGAACAGCGGCACGCCGAGGGTGCGCTCCAGAACCCCGCGAAGCGCGTCCGACGGATAGGTCACTTTCTCCAGCCCGGCGCGGCGGCGAAGATAGGGATGCACCATATCGCCCTGAATCGGCCCCGGGCGGACAATCGCCACCTGCACCACCAGATCGTGGAAACATCGCGGCTGCAGGCGTGGCAGCATGGCCATCTGCGCGCGCGATTCCACCTGGAAGACACCGACGGACCTGCCCTCGCAAAGCATATCGTAGGTGGCCGCGTCCTCGGGCGGCACCGAGGCCAGCGTCAGCGGCCTGCTGTAATGCGTTCGCAGGAGCCCAAAGGCGCGGCGGATGCAGCTGAGCATGCCAAGCGCCAGCACATCGACCTTCAGCAGCCCCAGCGCATCCAGATCATCCTTGTCCCATTCGATGACCGTGCGCCCCTCCATCGCCGCCGGACTGATCGGGCAGAGATGATCCAGCCGCCCGCGGGTGATGACAAAGCCGCCGACATGCTGCGACAGGTGACGCGGAAAGCGGCTGATCTCCTCGACAAGCCGGCGCACCAGCGCGATTCGCCTGTCACCCGGGTCGATGCCGACGGCCCGCAGCGCCTCGTCATCCGGGCCGCTTGCCTCGCGGCCCCAGGCCTGGCCTGACAGCGCCGCCTGAACATCGCTGCTCAGCCCGAACACCTTGGCCACCTCGCGAAGCGCGCTTCGCGTGCGGTAGGTGATCACCGCCGCGGCAAGTCCGGCGCGGGTCCGGCCGTATTTGGCGTAGATATGCTGAATCACCTCCTCGCGGCGTTCATGCTCGAAATCGACGTCGATGTCGGGCGGCTCGCCGCGCGCCTCGCTGATGAACCGTTCGAACAGCGGCTGCGAGCGGTCCGGATCGACCGAGGTGATGCCAAGACAGTAGCAGACCGCCGAATTCGCCGCCGAGCCGCGCCCCTGGCACAGGATGCCACGGCTGCGGGCGAAGCGGACAATGTCGAAGACGGTCAGGAAATAGGGAGCGAATGTCATCTTCGCGATCAGCGCCAGCTCGCGCTCCAGATAGGCGGCCACCTTGTCCGGCACGCCGTCGGGATAGCGTTCATTCGCGCCGTTCCATGTCTGGTATTCAAGCTCGCCCATGGCATCCCGCCCGCCCGGCGAGACCTCGTCCGGATATTCATAGGACAGGTCATCCATGGCGAAGCGGCACATGCCGGCAAGCTCTGCCGCGTTGGCAAGCGCCTGCGGGGCATGCCGCCAGCGCCGCGCCATCTCGGCCGGGTCGAGGATCTGCCGTTCGGCATTGCGCGACAGCAGTGCGCCGGCCGTCTCAAGCCGCTGCTTCTCGCGGATGCAGGTCAGCACATCGGCAAGCGGACGGCGCGCCGGCTGGTGATAGAGTGCGTCCCCGGCCGCCGCCAGCGGCAATCCCTGCGTCACCGCCATATCGGCCAGAAGGGCAAGCCGTGCCTCGTCCCCACCATCGCGGTACAGCGCCGCCCCCGCGAAAACAGGACCGGCGGCGATGTCGCGGATTCGGGCCAGATTCGTGGCATGGCCGGAATCGGGATGGCGCGGCGGCATCACCAGAAGCGCGGTGCTGGCCGCCAGCCGTGACAAATCGGCAAGGTGAAGCACGGGGGCGGCCTTGCTGCCGCGAAGATTGGCCTCGCTCAGCAGCACCGACAGCGATTCATAACCGGCACGGTCGGTCGGGTGGACAATCACCTCCGGCCCGTCGATGGGGGCCAGCCGCGCGCCAACAACAAGCCTGATGCCGGCATCGCGCGCCGCCACATGCGCCCGCACGATCCCGGCAAGCGAGTTCATATCGGCGATACCGACGGCATCCCATCCCATCGCCGCCGCCGCCTCGACCATCTCGTGCGGGTGCGATGCCCCGAGAAGGAAGCTGAAATTGCTGTAGCAGCCCAGCAGCGCCTGGCGCGGGGCGTTCTGTCCGGATGAGACGCCCATCAGGCGAAGAAACCGTGAAGAAACCAGCCCGGATCCTCGCCACGTTCCGGCAGCCCCTCGCGATAGACCCAGAAACAGGCCCCTTGCTCGTCCTGCAGGCGGAAATAGTCGCGGGTGCGGGTGCCGCCGGCAGCGGTCCACCATTGCGGGGCGATCCGTTCCGGCCCGCTGGCGCGGACAATCCTGTGGGTCTGGCGCTGCCAGACGAACTGTGCCGGCGGATGATCGGGAAGAAGCGCGACAACCGCCAGCCTGTGCGGATGCGCCAGCAGCCTGATCGGGCGCGGCGCGGCGGTCAGGCAATGCGGCGCGGCGTTCATCGCATCGGTGAAGCCTGATTTCTCCATATCGGGATAGGCCATGTACTGCGCCGCCTCGGGCTGCCAGCAATCGCGCGCCTTCATATGCAGCACCGCGCCATGGCCAAGTCGCGCCACCAGCCTGTCGATCAGGCTGGCGCGGCTCTCGCTTGCCGAGATTCCGGCGTTGAACTGCGGCGTGACCGGGGCCTGCGGGCTGCAGTCATGCGCCTCCATCCACATCCGTTCCAGCCCGAATTCGGGGCTGATGGATTCGCCCGCATCGGCCAGAAGGCGGCGGAACCCGGCGGCATCGCGGCTTGGCCGTGACAGATGCAGGTCACGCGCCAGCACCGCGCCATCGACACGCTGCCAGCCAAGCTGCAGGCGGCGCGTGGCAAGCCCGGTCTGCTGCAGGATGGCGGCGGTCTCGTCGGCAAGCTGTTCGATCACGGCGCGGATATCCTCGGGCGCCAGAACCGGTTCCGCGAAATTCCGCAGGCTGAGAAGCGGACGCGGCGGGGCGATCGGGGTGAAGCTTTCATTCACATGGCCAAGCGCGGCATCCAGCTGGGCCGTCACCACGCTGCCAAAGCGGCTTGCCAGCGGCGCGCGCGGCATGCCCAGAATGTCGCCGACACGGCGAAGTCCGGCTGCCGCCATCGCCGTGCAGACGGTGCCGTCAAGCCGCAGCGCGGCAAGCGGCAGACCGGCAAGGAGTCCGGCAAGCTGGCGCGGGCCGGGCGACTCCATCCGCGCGCAGGCATGGCGCTGTGCAGCCGGGGCATAGCGGGCCAGCGCCCAGGCCGCCCCGCAGGTCGGCGCCACCGCCAGCCTTACGGTCAGCCCGGCGGCGCGAAGGCTCCGTGCCATCTCGGCAAGAAGGGCCCTGATGCCACCCTTCAGATGCGCCGCCCCGGCGATATCCAGCCACAGCCCGTTGCCGTCATGCGCAACCGCCGCTCCGGTGCCGTCTGTGGTGGCAGGTGCCGGCGCCGTCAGCGGGCAGTAGCGCCGCGCCCAGCGCGCCAGATGCAGCAGGTCGGCGGCATCGGCGGCCATGTCGCTGTCACGCGAGACAAGATCGGGCCGCAGCGCGCGGGCATCGGCAAGCCGCATGCCGGGGCGAAGCCCGTGGCGCGCGGCAAGCCGGCAGACCGAATCCACCAGATCGGCCCCGTGACAGGCGCTTGTCAGGACAAGCGGCGCGCCGGACGGCAGGTCGGCCACCATGTCACTGGCGGCATGACGGGCGGCGCGGCGCACCCGCTCCGCCGCCAGATGCGGAAACCAGGCATGGATGATGACACGCTGCATGGCCGCCCCTTCATCACCTCACCCGGCCAGCTGGCCGGCCGTGCCGCGCGCTGCCACCTTCGAAGGGCGAAGCTCGCGAAGTTGAAGGCGCGGCCCGTTACGGCCAGGCCGGGCAAAGGGCAGCATGGCCGGGGCATCCAGCGGGGCATCCGCCGCCGTGGCGCGCGGCAGTTCGCACAGCCTGTTGGCATGGGCGTTCCAGGACAGGCGTGATTCCCACGGCCGGCCACCGCGGGCATGGCGAAGCTCGACCTGCCAGCAGAGGTGCCATGGTGCGTGCCGGGGTGTGTGCTGAGACTGCGTTTCAGATGGTGATGCGGCGCAAGCCGGGGCGATGTGCCAGAGGCTGTCAAAGCCGCTTGCCGCCACCGGCCATCCCAGAAGCAGGCCGGTGACACCGCTTGCCTCGGCCGCCAGCTGCGCGCGCCGCGCCAGCCGCATCCAGTAATCGGAAGACTGGCTGACCCGGTCATATTCGACGATCACAGCGGCAAGCCCCTCGGTGCGCAGAATGTCCTCAAGCGCGGCGAGGCGCACCCCCGGGCTTGGCGAATCCACGATCAGCAGCCGCCCCGGGTCCAGCCCCAGCGCGGCGAGCCCCGCCGCATAGAGCATTCCGGACCCGCCGGCCGCCGCGGCCGGGCACCAGACGATGGGGGCCGCCTCGTCCGTCTGCGCCAGAATCCGGCGAAGCAGCGCCACCGCGAATCCGGTTAGCGCCCCGTCATGCCCCGGCCGGCCGCACAGCATGTGGACGCGGCCAAGGGCAAGCCCGCCGGCAAGGGCCGAATCGAGCGATTCGACGCCAAGCGGCAGGCGCGCCGTTGCCATCCGCCCGTCAAGGGCGGCGACATCACGGCGGAGCCGGTCGAAACACCCATGCCGTGATACATCTTCATCATGTTGATTTTGCTTATATATATCAGGGATCATTGCCTCCGGACCCACCGGATTGATCCCGCTCTCAACATGCGTCATGACGAACCCTCCTGCCTGTTGTCATGTGTCTTCCTGTCTTTTGTTCATGTTTTGTTCTATCACAGGAACAACTGTCGGGCAATCGGGCAGCTACGGCGGCCTGCAAAAATCCAGCGAGAAGTCTGCAAAGAAAACCCCGGGGCGAAAACCCCGGGGCGGATATGGTCACGAAAAAGTCGGCCGAATGATCTCAGCGCGGCAGCTCGCTTTCGACAAGCCTGGCCCAGTAGGTGGCCCCGACCGGCAGCACCTCGTCATTGAAATCATAGCGCGCGCCGTGAAGCATGGCGTCCGCCGGGGCCGGGCCGGAGCCAAGCCAGATATAGGCCCCCGGCTTTTCCTCGAGCATATAGGCGAAATCCTCGGCGCCAAGCGAGGGCTCGACATCCCTGTCGACGCTGTCATCGCCAAGGACGCTTTCCATGATCTTGCCGGCGCGCCCTGCCTCGGCGGCATGATTGACAGTCGCCGGATAGCCGGCATGCCAGGCGAACTCAATTTCGCAGCCATAGAGCGCGGCGGTGGATTCGCTGATCTCGCGGATCGCATCCTCAAGAAGCTTGCGGGTCTCGTTCCTGAAGGACCGCGCCGTGCCAGCAATCCGGACATCGTCCGGAATCACATTCTTCGCGCTTCCAGCCTGAAAAATGGTGACGCTGACAACCGCCGAATCCACCGGCGAGACACGCCGCGCCACGATGGTCTGAAGCGACTGGACGATGGCCGCGCCGCAGGGGATGGGATCGAGGGTCATGTGAGGCTGCGCGGCATGTCCGCCACGGCCGGTGATGACCATAGAGAATTCATCGGCATTGGCCATGCAGACACCATCATGGATGCCGGCCTTTCCGGCCTCCATCGACGGCCAATTATGCATGCCCCAGACAGTTTCCATCTCGAAATCACGGAAAAGCCCGTCCTCGATCATCGCGAGGCCGCCGCCACCGCCCTCTTCGGCAGGCTGGAAGATGAAATAGACGGTGCCGTCGAAATTGCGCGTCTCGGCGAGATACTGCGCCGCGCCAAGAAGCATCGTGGTGTGCCCGTCATGACCGCAGGCATGCATCCGCCCTGGAGTCTTCGAGGCGTGCGCAAACTCGTTCAGCTCCTGCATCGGCAGCGCGTCTATATCGGCGCGAAGCCCGATGGCGCGGTTCGAGTCCCCGCTGCCGCGCAGCACGCCGACAACGCCTGTATTGCCCATGCCACGGTGAATCTCGATACCGAAGCTCTCAAGCTTCGCGGCGATGAAGTCCGACGTCCAGACCTCTTCGTAGCAGATCTCGGGATGCTGGTGCAGTTCACGCCGCCAGCTGCGCAGCTCGTCGGCGCGGTCGGCGATGGAATTGATCACGGTCATGGGGTCTGGCCAGTCTGTTTGTTCACGGTGGACGGCCCCCATGTTCGGGCTGTTGCGTGCCAAGGTCAAGCTGTCTCGCCGGAGCCGTAATCCCGGCCGGTGCATGCGGCGATTTGCAAGCCATCACAACATTTGCAGCAGGTCGCATTTCTGCTATCCAGCTTAGGTTGCAGTCCAGTTGATGCCCCCGCCCCGGTCGCTTGTCGGGCGGGACAAACCGTTGGTCGGCACGGGGACAGGCGCTTGCGTGCCCGCGGTACAGATTGTGCGGGCGCTGAAGGACCGGGCGCTGAAGACAGGATTACAGCAACAGCCCGCCATGCCAGCCCGGCCTGGCCGGGTCGTCGGAACAAAGACCGGGTGAGGTGTCATGGCAACAGACCAGCCAGATCGCGGCCTTCGCGGCCTGCCGGGCGGCAAGCAGAAATATTCTGCCTTCGCCCTCGCCAGGAAGGCGATGAACTACCATCAGGACTGGCAGCGCGCCTGGCGCGACGCCCCGCCGCAATCCGAATATGACGTCGTCATCATCGGCGGCGGCGGGCACGGGCTGGCGACCGCCTATTACCTGGCGGCGGTCCACGGGATCAAGCGCGTGGCTGTGGTCGAAAAAGGCTGGCTTGGCGGCGGCAACACAGGCCGGAACACCACCATCATCCGTTCAAACTATCTGTGGGATGAATCAGCCGCCATTTACGAACACGCGATGAAACTGTGGGAAGGCATGTCGCAGGATCTGAACTTCAATGTGATGTTCAGCCAGCGCGGCGTCCTGACCATCGCCCATTCCGAGCACGAGCTCCGCGAGATGTCGCGGCGCGTCCACGCCATCCGCCTGAACGGGATCGATTCCGACATCCTTGGTCCGGACGAGATCAAGGATTTCGTGCCGATCATCAACATCGACCAGTCGATCCGCTATCCGGTGATGGGCGGCTTCCTGCAGAAGCGCGGCGGCACCGCCCGCCATGACGCCGTCGCCTGGGGCTATGCCCGCGCGGCCGACGACCTGGGCGTCGACATCATTCAGAATTGCGAGGTCACCGGCCTGCGCCGCAACGGCCGCCGCATCGTCGGCGTCGAGACAAGCCGCG
>CAJWVJ010000093.1 GCA_913048595.1 uncultured Alphaproteobacteria bacterium
AGTTGCCGACCTCGTCGAGCGAGTCGGTGATCTCGCGGGTCTCGGGACCCATCTCCGCCATTTCGGCGATGCCGCCGGCATTGTCAGCCACCGGCCCGTAGGCGTCGATGGCCATGGTGATGCCGACCGTGGCCAGCATGCCGACTGCCGCCATGCCGACGCCGTAGAGGCCGGCGAACATGTTGGCGAAGAAGATGATCGCGGCGATGGTCAGAACCGGAACGGCAACCGACTGCATGCCAACGGCAAGGCCGCTGATCATGATCGTGGCCGGGCCGGTCTCGCCATCCTTGGCGATCTTCCGGACAGGCGCGCCGCCGGTGTAGTACTCGGTGACAAGGCCGACGACGATGCCGCCGATGGCGCCGACAAGGACCGCGCCCCAGACACCGGCCGAAGCGCCCATGCTGGTGATCACGAAATAGGCCGCGGCGATGAAGATCACTGCAGAACCGATGGTGCCGAAGCGAAGCGCCACATCCGGGCTCTTGTCGGCGAACATGCGGACCGACAGGATGCCGAGAAGCGAGCAGACGAGACCGGTGGAGGCAAGCACCAGCGGCATGAACTGCAGAACGGCGCGGTCGCCGCCAAGCGCCTCGACGGAGGCCATCGACATGGAGGCCGCCAGCGCGATCGAGGCGATCATCGAACCGCAATAGGATTCGAAAATATCCGATCCCATGCCGGCGACGTCACCCACATTGTCTCCGACATTGTCGGCGATCACGGCCGGGTTGCGCGGGTCGTCCTCGGGGATGCCGGCCTCGACCTTGCCGACCAGGTCGGCGCCGACATCAGCCGACTTGGTGAAGATACCGCCACCGACGCGGCTGAACAGGGCGACCGAGGAGCCGCCCATGGCGAAACCTTCGATGGCTTCGATGCCGTGCGCGGTGCCGCCCATGAAGTGGTACAGGATGCCGATGCCGAACAGGCCCATCGACGCGACGGTCAGGCCCATGATCGAGCCGCCGAAGAAGGCGACGTTCAGCGCTTCGGCCGCGCCCTTGCTGTTGGCGGCGACGGCGGTGCGGACATTCGCCTTGGTGGCGGTGTACATGCCGATATAGCCTGCCGTGCCGGAGCAGAGCGCGCCAAGGGTGAAGGCGATCGCCGTGTCCGCACCAAGGCTGGCATAGAGCGCAACGATGCAGATGACACAGAAGATCGCGAGGCGCTTGTACTCGCTGGCCATGAAGACCATGGCGCCGAGATGGATTTCGTCGGCGATGTCCTTGACCCGGCCGTCACCGGCGGGGGTCTGGAGGATGCGCGCATACACAAGGAAGGCCGCGATCAGGCCGGCAATGCCAAGGCTGATCGGAAGGACGGCTGTGGTAAGCATGAAGACTTCCTTTTAACTGAGGTTGGATGTGAACCGTCGCGCCGCCGGATATCCCCCCGAACAACACATTCGTCAGGCCACGTAAATCGCGCCGGTTATAGACGCTTACCCAATGGCTGTAAAGCCAAGGCTTTGCGGGAGATTGCGGCTGGTTTGGACGGGCGGCTTCCTGCCAGAATTCCATCGCCTTCGAACGGGCGGCCACGTATAGTGCACTTTGTTCCCCGGGGGAGGGCTGAAGAGCATGGATCGTGATCCGTGGCTGCTTTATGGCAGCGAGATTCGCGCGCGCATTCTGGACGAGGTCAAGGCCGATGTCGCGCGGCTTGGCACGCGGCGCAAGGTGGGCCGGCTTGTGTCGGTCGGCATTGGCGAGGTCGGTGAAATCGCTGTCTATATCCGCGGCCAGGCCCGCGCCGCGGCCGCTGTCGACCTGCCCTTTGACGAACAGCACTGGCCGGCTTCGCTGAGCCAGGAGGATTGCAAGCGCCGGCTTGTCGCGATGAATGACGATCCTGATGTGCTTGGCGTGATCCTGCAGCGCCCGGTCCCCGACCATATCAATGTCCGCTCGCTGCAGTCGGCGATACACCCGCTTAAGGATGTCGAGGGGATGAATCCTGCCTCGATCGGCAATATTGTCTATAACCAGATGGCGCTGGCGCCCTGCACCGCCGCCGCCTCGGTCGAGATGATCCGGGCCACCGGCATGACGCTCAGGGGGATGGAGGTCGTCGTCGTCGGCCATTCCGAAATTGTCGGCAAGCCGGCCGCCTTCGTGCTCATGGCCGAAGGGGCGACAGTCACCGTCTGCCATCATATGACCCGCTCGGTGGCGGCGCACACCCGGCGCGCCGATGCGGTTCTCGTGGCTGTCGGGGTGCCGGGGCTGCTGACCGCCGATATGGTGAAGCCGGGGGCCGCGGTGATCGATATCGGCATCAACCAGGTCACTGACGAGGACGGCACAAGCCGCATTGTCGGCGATGCGCATACCGCGGCGGTGGCCGAAATCGCCAGCTGGACCACGCCGGTTCCCGGGGGCGTCGGGCCGGTGACGGTGGCGATGCTGATGCGCAACGCGGCCGTCGCCTTTGAAAAACAGATTGATCTTGGATGGGTGTGATGGACAGCATCTACGCGGAAGGTTTCAGGCCGGAACCCTATTGGTGGGACGATGTCCCGCGCGACGGCGGCGCCGGCCTGCCGGCAGACGCGTTGCCGGACAGGGCCGATGTTGTCGTCATCGGGTCGGGATATGCCGGGCTTCACGCCGCGATCACCCTGGCGCGTGCCGGAAGCGATGTGGTCGTTCTCGAGGCGGGGCCGCTGGGTTTCGGGGCGTCGACCCGCAATGGCGGCATGGTTTCCGGCGGGGTCAATGTCGGCAAACATGCCCGTCTCGACGCCGCCACCGCCGATGAAATGCTTGCCGAGGCTGCCGAATCCTATGGCTGGTTCGAGAGCTTCATCCGCGACGAGGGGATCGATGCCGTCTATCAGCGGTGCGGCCGCTTTGTCGGGGCGCATACACGCGCCGCCTGGCAGCGCCAGTCGGAACAGCTTGCGCGGCTCAACGACATTGCCGATTCCGGCGCCAGCATGGTGCCGCAGGACCGCACACGCGATCATCTGGCATCGGATTTCTACCATGGCGGCATGTTGCTGGACCGCAGCGGCGCGGTGCATCCGGCGAAACTCCATCACGGGGTGCTGGCTGTGGCAGGGGCCGCCGGCGTCCGGCTGTTCGGCGGCATCCGCGCCGGTGCCATAGGGAAGGTCGCAACCGGGCTTCAGATCGAAACAAGCCATCATGCCCTGCGGGCCGGCGCGGTGATCATCGCCACCAATGGCTATTCAGGCGATCTCAGCCCCTGGCACCAGCAGCGCGTGGTGCCGGTGCCCTCATACCAGATCGCCACCGAGGAGCTTGGCGCCGCCGCCGTCACCGACCTGTTCCCGACCCACCGGATGATCGCAGATACCAAGAGGCTGCTGTTCTATTTCCGGCCGTCGCCCGATCGCAAACGCGTTCTGTTCGGCGGCCGCGCGCGCTACCTGCGGCATGATCCGGCGGCAGGCGCGGCCTTTCTTCATGCCAGGCTTGTGCGGATTTTCCCGCAGCTGTCCGGCGTGAAACTGTCGCATGGCTGGTGGGGCAATGTCGCCTATCTCCGCGACGGCGTCCCGCATGTCGGCGAAAGCCGGCCGGAGAGCCTTCCGGGTGTCTTCCACGCGCTTGGCTGTCATGGCAGCGGTGTGGTGATGATGAGCTGGCTTGGCCATCGGGCCGGGCTGATGGCGGCCGGACGTCTGAACCGTCCGAGCGCCTTTTCTGGACGCCGGCTCGGTTCCTTTCCGGCCTATCGCGGCATGCCCTGGTTCCTGCCGCTTGTCGGCAGATATTACGGCCTGCGCGACTGGCTCGAGCGCCGTCTGGACCGCTGACAGTGCCCGGCCTGCCGGCCTCGTTCCGCGGTTGACTTGATTTGACAGCGAGCCGCATACTCGCGGCTATGGGATAACGGGTGTTGCCGGGTTGCCGCAGACAGACGGACCGCCCCGGACGACAGCCCCGCATTTGCAACTAGGGAGGGCCCCCAATGGCACATCTTCGCAAGACTTCGATCGCCGCCGCCGCCGCGGTGCTGAGCCTGTCGACTGGCGCGGCAAGCGCGCAGGAACTGAATGTCTACAACTGGTCGGACTATATCGCCGAGGACACCATCGCCAATTTCGAGGCGGAGACCGGCATCAAGGTCACCTATGACATGTATGATTCGAACGAGGTTCTCGAGGCCAAGATGCTGGCCGGCTCCTCCGGCTATGATGTGGTGGTGCCGACCGGTGACTTTCTGGCGCGCGGCCGCGAGGCCGGCGCATATCAGGATCTAAATCTTGGCAGGCTTGCCAATTACAGCCAGCAGGACATGCAGGTCCAGAACTTCGCCAATGACCAGATCGGTGTCGGCAATGCCGGCGCTGTTTATATGTGGGGCACCACAGGCGTCGCCTATAATGTCGACATGATCGAAGAGCGTCTTGGTGCCGATGCCCCGACCGACAGCTGGGCGCTGATCCTTGATCCGCAATATGCCTCGAAGCTGGAGGATTGCGGTGTTGTCATTCTGGACGCGCCGACCGACGTGCTGCCGAATGTGATTGCCTATATGGGCGGTGACGGCACCAGCACCGACGCGGCCGATTTCGAGAAGGCCGGCGAGATCCTGAACGCGGTCCGCCCGAATCTGCGCTACATCCATTCCAGCCAGTCGATCAACGACATCGCGAATGGCGACATATGCGCCGCCATCATGTGGTCAGGTGACGCCTTCCAGGCGGCCTACCGCGCCGAGGAAGCGGAGAACGGCCACACCATCGAATATTACATCCCCAAGGAAGGCACCAATCTCTGGTTCGACCATTTCGCCATCCCGGCCGATGCCAAGAACCTGGATGCCGCCTACAAGTTCATTGACTACATGCTCCGTCCCGATGTCGCGGCGGCGAATGTGAACTATGTCTGGTACGCCAGCGGGTCCGAGGGTGCGAAATCCGATATCGATCCGGAAATCCTCGAGCATCCGGGTATCTATCCGACAGCCGAGGCGCAGAAGAACCTGTTCGTCGTGCCGGTCTATGATGCTCGTCTCGACCGCGCCGTGACCCGTGTCTGGTCACGCTTCAGCGGCGGAAGCTGAGGCATCGCGCCGCGACCAGTCGTTATACCCGCCGCCGGTCAGCGCTGATCGGCGGCTGTTTCCGCGGGGCAGGGCGCGATCCTGCCGGTAGCCGCCACCAAGGGTTGCCCGATTTTGACCAGTTCGCCCTTCATCAGGATCAACCATGTCACCCGCCGATTCGGCGACGTGGTGGCAGTCGACGATTTGTCGCTCGACATCGCCAGGGGCGAGCTGTTCTGCCTTCTCGGCGCGTCGGGATGCGGCAAGACCACGCTTCTTCGCATGCTTGCCGGGTTTGAGTCGGTTGATTCCGGCAGCATCGAGATCGACGGCATCGACATGTCGCGGGTGCCGCCGGCGGCGCGCCCGGTCAACATCATGTTTCAGAATTACGCGCTGTTCCCGCATATGACGGTGGACAGCAACATCGCCTATGGGCTGCGCCGCGCCGGCATGCCGGCGGCCGAGGTTAATGACCGCGTCGCGGAACTGCTGCGCCTCGTGCGGCTGTCCGGCATGGGCGGGCGCAAGCCGCACCAGCTGTCAGGCGGCCAGCGCCAGCGCGTGGCCCTTGCCCGCGCTCTGGCAAGACGGCCAAAGCTGCTGCTGCTGGACGAACCGCTGGCGGCGCTCGACAAGAAGCTCCGCGAGGACACGCAGTTCGAGCTTGTCGATATTCAGGAAAAGCTCGAGACCACCTTCATCGTGGTCACGCATGACCAGGAAGAAGCGATGACGCTGGCAAGCCGCATCGGGGTGATGGATGCCGGCAAGCTTGTGCAGGTGGACTCGCCGCGCGCCCTCTATGACCGCCCGAAGAACAGCTTCATCGCCGATTTTCTCGGCACGATCAGTTTTCTTGAAGGCACGGTCGAGTCAGCCGCGGACGGCCTGCTGCGGATTGCCGGTCCGGTGCCTGTTACGGCGGTTGATCCTGGCGGGTTCGCGGCTGGCGACGCTGTCCGCATGGCCATCCGCCCCGAAAAGATCAACCTGTCGCGACAGGCCGGCGGCGGCGTCAACGAGGTTGAGGTGACGGTCGAGGATATGGCCTTCACAGGTGTGGCCTCGAATTACCGGGTGCTTGGTCCGGGCGGGCAGCTGCTGAAGCTCACCCAGCCCAACATGCGGCGCGGCGAGGCGGCGATGGAGTGGGAAGAGACTGGCTATGCCAGTTTCGATCCGGCCGATGTCGTGCTGCTGCGGGACTAGATCATGGCGGCGGCACGGCACTTTCTGACCCGCCATGGCCGCCGGCTGGTGGTGTGGCTGCCGCTTGCCTGGCTTGTTGTCTTCTTCGCGCTTCCTCTTGTCGAGGTGGCGCAGACATCCTTCACCGAACCGCGGCGCGGCATCCCGCCCTTCGCGCCGCTCTGGGGGTTTGGCGAGGACGGGGTCTTCACCAATTTCAATCTCGAGAATTACGGGCTGCTGGTCGAATATTCTCAGGATTACCTGAAACCGGCAGGCAACAGCCTGCGGCTGGCCTTTTTCTCGACGCTGATCTGCCTTGTGTTCGCCTATCCGATGGCCTGGTGGATCGCGCGGTCCCGCCCCAGCCATCGGGCGATCCTGCTTGTTCTTGTGATGCTGCCCTTCTGGACATCCAGCCTGCTGCGGATCTACGCGCTGATCGGGCTTCTCAACACCAACGGGTTCATCAACAGCATGCTGCTTCAGCTTGGCCTGATCGCGGCGCCGATGCGGATGATGCAGACGGATTTCTCGATCTATATGGGAATGTTGCTGACCTATCTGCCGCTGATGATCCTGCCGCTCTATGCGGTGATGATCCGGCTGGATGACGATCTTCTTGACGCCGCTGCCGATCTGGGGGCGTCGCGTGTTCAGGTGTTCCGCACCATCGTGCTGCCGCTGACCTTCCCCGGAATCATCGCCGGCAGCCTTCTTGTCTTTATTCCGGCGGTTGGCGAATTCGTCATTCCGGCGCTTCTTGGCGGGCCGGAGCAGGTGATGATCGGCAAGGTGCTCTGGACCGAGTTCTTCCGCAACCGCGACTGGCCCGTGGCCTCGGCCATCGCCATGCTTCTTCTTGCCATTCTGGCGCTGCCGATCATCTATGCCCGTTATCAGGACGGACGCGAGACGGCGCTCGACCGGGCCGAGGAAGCCGGCCGCGGAGGCCAGGCATGAACCGCGGCATCTCATGGCCGGCATTGTGGCTCGGCATTATCGGGTTCGGCATCCTCTATGTGCCGGTCACGGTGATGGTGATCTACAGCTTCAATGCCAGCCGGCTTGTCTCGGTCTGGGCGGGCTTCTCGACAAAATGGTATGGCGAGCTGCTCGAGAA
>CAJWVJ010000094.1 GCA_913048595.1 uncultured Alphaproteobacteria bacterium
CCCGTGCGGCACGCCGCGCAGGCCTCGTCCCTGCCGTCATCTACGGCAACAAGCAAGATCCCGTCGGCATCACCATGGTGTCCCGTGACATCACCAAGATCGTACACCAGCCCGGCATTTTCGGCCGGCTTCTGGAGATTGACGTAGCCGGCAAGAAATCAACCGTGCTGACGCGTGACATTCAGTTCCATCCGGTGAACGACGCCATCATGCATATGGATTTCCTGCGGGTCTCGCAAAGCGCCACTGTCGCTGTCGCCGTCCCGGTCGAATTCATCAATGAGGACAAGTGCCCGGGTATCAAGATCGGCGGCGTTCTGAACGTCGTTCGCTACGAGGTCGAGCTGAACTGCCCGGCCACAGCCATCCCCGAGAAGGTCACCATCGACCTTGACGGCGTGAAGATCGGTGACTCGATCCATATCAGCGCCGTGCCGCTTCCCGACAACGTCACCCCGACCATCACCGACCGCGACTTCACCGTGGCCACCCTGGCATCGCCTGGCGGCGGCGTGAAGAACGAGGACGAAGAGGCCGAGGAGGCAACCGCCGAGGAAGAAGAAGGCGAAGAGGAATAAGCCTCAGGCGGATTTTCCGCACCATACGAACCTGGCAGGCCGGGCGTGACCGTCCGGCCCCGCCGTTCGAACGATGGAGCGTGACATGCTGCTGTTCGTAGGCCTTGGCAACCCCGGACGAGATTATGCCGGAAACAGGCACAATGCCGGTTTCATGGCCGTCGACGCGCTTGCCGACCGGCACGGCTTTTCCGGCTGGAAGGCCAGGGGCGGCGCGCAGGTCGCCGAAGGGTGTGTCGGCACGCAGAAGATCATCGCCATCAAGCCGCAGGGCTACATGAACAAATCCGGACTTCCTGTCGCCGAGATCGCCCGGTTCTACAAGATTCCGCCGGAGGATCTGTTCGTCTTCTATGACGAGATCGACCTCGCCGCCGGCAAGATCCGCGTGAAACGCGGTGGCGGCCATGGCGGGCATAACGGCATCCGTGACATCGACCGGCATCTGGGCACCGATTACTGGCGGGTACGCATCGGGGTCGGGCGCCCGGAACAGGTCATCCCGGGATCGCAGATCGATATCCGCAAATGGGTATTGATGGATTTCGCCGCCGCCGAGCGTGACGGCTGGCTTGCCTCACTGCTGCGGGCCATGGCCGACGAGGCCCCGCTTCTGGCGGCGCATGACGAAGGCAGCTTCATGAGCCGGGTCGCGCATCTGGCACCGGCACCAAAGCCGCCTGCCCCCGAATCAGAGGCCGGAACAGACATGGCATCAAATGCCGGGACATCCCCGGACGGCGAGGAGACATAATGGGTTTCAACTGCGGAATTGTGGGACTTCCCAATGTCGGCAAATCGACGCTTTTCAACGCGCTGACCGAGACGGCGGCGGCCGAGGCGGCGAACTATCCCTTCTGCACCATCGAGCCGAACACCGGCAGGGTGGCGGTGCCGGACCCGCGCCTCGACCAGCTTGCGACGCTGGCAGGCTCGGCGAATGTGATCGCCACGCAGCTGGAATTCGTCGATATCGCCGGCCTGGTCCGTGGCGCCTCAAAGGGTGAGGGGCTTGGCAACCAGTTCCTTGCCAACATCCGCGAAGTCGATGCCATCGCCCATGTGCTTCGCTGTTTCGAGGATGAGGACATCACCCATGTCGATGGTTCCGTCGATCCGCTGCGCGACGCGGAGACAGTGGAAACCGAACTGATGCTCGCCGACATGGATTCGCTGGAACGCCGGAAGACGGCGCTGGTGAAGAAGGCGCGTGGCGGCGATGCCCTCGCCAAGAGCGATCTGGCGCTGATGGAAAAGCTGGTGCCGCAGCTGTCCGACGGTGTGCCGGTGCGGCGCGCCACCGGCCTGACCCTTGCCGAGGCAACCCGGCTGCCGCAGCTTCAGCTGCTTACATCTAAGCCGGTTCTGTATGTCTGCAACGTTGCCGAGCATGAAGCCGCGACAGGCAACGCCCATGCCGAGGCCGTGGCCGCTTTCGCCGAAGCGGAGGGCGCGGCGCATGTCACCGTGTCAGCCGCCATCGAATCGGAAATCGCGCAGCTGGATGCCGATGACAAGGCTGAATTCCTCGGCGAGCTGGGTCTGGACGAGGCCGGGCTGGCGCGGCTGATCCGGGCCGGATACGGGCTTCTCGACCTTCTCACCTTCTTTACGGTTGGCCCGAAGGAGGCCCGCGCCTGGACCGTTGTCGCCGGCGCGACCGCGCCCGAGGCGGCGGGCGTCATCCACACCGATTTCCAGCGGGGCTTCATCCGCGCCGAGACCATTTCCTTTGACGATTACATCGCCTGCAGCGGCGAGAGTGGCGCGCGTGACGCCGGAAAGCTGCGGATCGAAGGGGCGGATTACCGCGTTGTCGACGGAGATGTTGTCCATTTCCGCTTCAATGTGTAATAACACCCGTTCGATCCAGGGGTGACAGAATGACGCAGATGATCAGGATTCCGGCCGAAGACGGCCACACGCTCGATGCCGCCACCGCAGGCGACCCGAAAGCGGCCCGTGGCGGCATTGTGGTGTTGCAGGAGATTTTCGGCCTGAACGCGCATATCCGCGACCTGCCTCGCCGGTTTGCCGAGGCGGGATACTACGCCGTGGCACCAGCGCTGTTCGACCGGGCAGAGACCGGCGTCGAGCTGTCCTATCACGCCGCCGGCAAGGAGCGCGGAATCGCACTGAAGACCGCCGTCGATGCGGATTCGCTGTTCGACGTGTCGGCTGCCATCGGCGTCGCGGCCACGGCCGGACCTGTGTGTGTTGTCGGATTCTGCTGGGGCGGATCGCTTGCCTGGCGCGCCGCCACCAGCCTGACCGGGCTTGCCGGCGCGGTGTCCTATTATGGCGGCGAGCTGCCATCAAAGGCCGGGCTTGTCGCCCATTGCCCGGTGCTGGCCCATTTCGGCGAACAGGACAAGACCATTTCGATGGAGTGCGTTGACACCTTCATCAAGGCCCAGGCAGATGCCGATCCGGCGGTGATCACTCATATTTATGATGCGGATCACGGCTTCAACTGCGATGCCCGCGCGCAGTATGACGCCACAGCGGCCGAAACCGCCTGGGAACGCACCCTCGCCTTCCTCGACCGGGTCAGCCGCTAGCCCTTCCGGTACGTCGCCAAGGTTAATGGCTCCTAAAATCTAGCCATGAACACGACGACAGACTGCCGCAGATTGCACCGTATCGGCATCGCCTATATGGCACTTGCTGCCATCACCTTTCCGGTCAAGGACAGCTTCCTTTAGGCGCAGGACGAACGCGTTCCGGCGCTTCTTGCCGTCGCTGTCTATTTCGCCGCCCAGGCCAGCTTTGGCCAGGCTGGCCTGTTCGTCACCGGACACCGGGCAAGGTGGAACCCGTTTCGCGGCATGACGAGGCTGCACCTGCTGAGGTCGCTGACCATCACATGTTCACTGGCAACATTCTTCTTCAGCCTGAGGTATGTGCCGCTGTCCACAGCCATCACGCTGTTTACGCTTCAGGGGCTGTTCTGCATCGGCTTTGGTCGTGTGATACTGGGCGAACCCATTCTGCCGCGGCACATCCTTCTGGTGTTCATTGCCACCGTCGGGGTCTGCCTGGTGGCGCGCCCGTCGGCAGGCAGCGGCAGCATCTTCATCAACCTGCTGCCCTTGCTGTCGGGTGCCTTTGGCGGGCTTTACATCGTGGTGACGCGCAGGCTTGGGATGAACCAGTCGCCCTTCCAGCTCGTCTGTCAGGACGGCACGGTGGCCTGCCTGTCCGTGCTGATAATCTATCTTGCCGGCATGCAGATGTCGGGGTGGCCATTGCCACCCGTCCTGCTGGACTGGGAGGTGTTTCTGGTGCCGCCGGTGACTGCCGCAGTCATCGGCATGGTGTCGTCCCTTGGCATGATCCGCGCCGCACAGCTGGCCCCGGCGGCGAAGCTTGCCCCGGCAAGCTATCTCGAAATCGCGAGTGGCGCCCTCATTGGAATCTTCATATTTGGAGAATTCCTCGACTGGCTGACGCTTTCCGGCATTGTGATCATTGTCGGGGTCTGCCTGACAAATACCCTTCTCAACGAGCTTGAGGCGCGGGACGCAGCGACCACAGACTTCCCCAAAATGTGATCTGACAGCATGTTGGCAAGCGGGCAGTCTGGTGTCATGTCGCCGTCATCGCGCCCTTCACCATTCAATCTGATCACGCGGTGGTTCCGCCTTCCGGAACGATACCGCTGGGGTTCTGCGTGCCGCTTCTGGTGGCTGTCTATGTCGTCACCTTTCAGCTTAGCGCGCTGGTCTCCGATGTCACGCTGCAAAACATCCTGCGACTGCACTGGTCACCAGCGCTGGTGATCTCGCCGATTCTGGCCGACATGATCCATCTGACGCTTATGCTGCCTGCGATCCGCATTCTGGTGCCGTCGCGTCAGCATCTTGTGTTTTTCGGCCTTGCCACGGTGATGGCCGTTGCCACAATGCTTGCCGCTTACGACATGGGGGCGGCCCTCATCGTGGCAGGGAACTGGCCAGACCCCGCCAGGCTGTGGCACCTTCCGGACAGTCTTGGGGAGTGGCGCTGGAGGCCGGTGCGCGACCTTGTCAACACCATCATCGTGCTCACCGTCACCATCTGGTACGGGATCCGGCTACGGCGCAGGAACACCGCATGAAAAACCCCCGGCGGCGACCGGGGGTTTTGCGTTATCCCTGTGTCCCGCCACCTGGCAGGATCGATCCCTTAATGAAGGTCGGCCCAGACACGACGCTTGGCGAAGTAGGACATCACCAGGAAGATCGACAGGAAGAAGACCGCGGCGACACCGATCCGCTTGCGCACCTCGAGCTTCGGCTCGGCGGCCCACATCAGGAAGTTGGTGACGTCGGCGGACAGCCCTTCGGGTGTCGTTGGCGACCCGTCGGTATATTCGACATCATCACCATAGATCGGCTGCGGCATCGCGATCAGATGCCCGGAATAGGCATTGTTGTAATGCATGCCGTCCGGCACATCCTGGCCTTCCGGCGCATCCTCATAGCCAAGAAGAAGACTGTAGATATAATCCGGGCCGTTGGCGCGGGCCTTGGCGATCAGCGACAGGTCCGGCGGCATCGCACCGTTGTTGCTGGCGCGGGCCTCGTTGTCGTTGCGGTACGGGTTCGGGATGATATCCGCCGACCGGGCCGGGCGCATGAACATCTCGCCCTCATCGTCCGGGCCGTCCATCACCTCGTACTCGGCGGCGATGGCCTTGATCTCGGCCTCGTTATAGCCAAGATCGGCAAGGTTGCGGAAGGCGATATAGTCCAAACCGTGACAGCCGGCGCAGACCTCGCGATAGACCTGGAAGCCCCGCTGCAGGGCGCCCTTGTCGAAATAGCCGAACGGTCCGGCAAAACTCCACTCGCCGGCCTGCAGCTTTACGTCGCCACCTGCCGCCATGGCAGGAGAAGCAAGCCCGACAAGTGCTGCCAGGGCGGCAGCCGATGCCATCAGAAACGTGCGCATCAGGCCACTCCCCTCGCTGTCGCCAGCACCGGTTCGGAAATCGATTTTGGCAACGGCCTAGTGGTTTCAAAGACGCTCAGCATCGGCAGGATCACGAGGAAGTGCAGGAAGTACCATGCCGTGGCGAGACGGGAGAGAAGCACATAGATGCCTTCCGCCGGCATGCCGCCAAGATAGCCAAGGATGATGCAGTCGATGAACAGCAGCCAGAAGAAGATGCGGAACACCGGACGGAAGCGGGCCGAGCGGACCGGCGAGCGGTCCAGCCATGGCAGGACGAACAGCACGAAGATCGCGCTGAACATCAGCAGCACGCCGCCAAGCTTGTCAGGCACCGCCCGCAGGATCGCGTAGAAGGGCAGGAAATACCATTCGGGCACGATATGCGCCGGTGTCTGCATCGGGTTGGCCGGAATGTAGTTGTCCGGATGGCCCATGGCGTTCGGGAAGAAGAACACGGCGACCGCCAGAAGCAGCAGGAACATCGCGATGCCGACCATATCCTTGATCGTGTAATAGGGGTGGAAGGAGATGGTGTCCTGCGGCCCCTTGGCGTCGATCCCGATCGGGTTGTTCGATCCGAACCGGTGAAGCGCGATGATGTGAAGCACGACCACGCCGGCGATCAGGAACGGCATCAGATAGTGAAGCGAGAAGAAGCGGTTCAGCGTCGGGTTGTCGACCGAGAAGCCGCCCCACAGGAAGACTACGATGCTCTCGCCGACAAACGGAATGGCCGAGAACAGGTTGGTGATCACCGTTGCGCCCCAGAAGCTCATCTGCCCCCAGGGAAGAACATACCCCATGAAGGCCGTGGCCATCATCAGGAGGAAGATGACGACACCAAGCATCCACAGCAATTCACGCGGCGCCTTGTAGGACCCGTAATACAACCCGCGGAATATATGGATATAGACGACGATGAAGAAGAAGCTCGCCGCGTTCATGTGGATGTAGCGGATCAGCCAGCCATGGTTGACGTCGCGCATGATGCGCTCGACAGACCCGAAAGCATGATCGACATGCGCGGTGTAGTTCATCGCCAGAACGATGCCGGTGACAATCATGATCACCAGCGCCAGACCGGCAAGAACACCGAAATTCCACATATAGTTCAGGTTCTTCGGAACGGGATAGTCGTACTTCTCGTGATCAAGCATCGAGAAGATGGGAAGACGGTGGTCAATCCATCGTACGACAGGATTTGCGAATTTTTCAGCAGACATGGAACCAGTAGCCTCCAGGACAATCAGGTCAACCGATGCGGATCACGCCGTCGGAAAGGAAAGAATAGGGTGGAACTTCAAGGTTGGTCGGCGCCGGCCCCTTGCGGATCCGGCCAGAGGTGTCGTAGTGCGAGCCGTGGCAGGGGCAGAACCACCCGTCATACTCGCCCTTGACCTCGCCGGTCTTCTGACCAAGCGGAACACAACCAAGATGCGTGCAGACACCGAGAACCACCAGAAGCTCCGGCTTCTGGGCGCGGGTCTCATCCTCTTCAGGATCGCGCAGCTCGGCGCTGTCGAAGGCGTTTGCCCGTGCGATCTCGTC
>CAJWVJ010000095.1 GCA_913048595.1 uncultured Alphaproteobacteria bacterium
TCCTGATCGATGGCGCGCCGGCGGCCTTTGACGGGCCGGGCGACAGCATCGAGGCTGGCATCGGCATGGTGCATCAGCATTTCATGCTTGTACCGGTGTTCAGCGTTGTCGAGAACGTCATTCTGGGCGTTGAACCGACACGGGGCGCGGACTATCTCGATCTGGACGCGGCGCGCGCCCAGGTCCAGGACATCAACAACCGCTATGGCATGGATGTGCCGACGGAATCCCTGATCAGGGACCTTCCGGTCGGAATCCAGCAGCGCGTGGAAATCCTGAAGGTGCTGTTCCGTTCGGCCGATGTGCTGATCCTTGACGAACCGACAGCCGTTCTGACGCCGCAGGAGGTCGAGGAATTCTTCGGCATCGTGCGGGCCCTTCGTGACGCCGGCAAGGCCATCGTCTTCATCACCCACAAGCTTCACGAGATTCTCGAGGTCGCCGACCGCGTCAGCGTTCTTCGCCAGGGCGAGATCGTCGGCGATGGCGATCCGTCGCAATTCTCCGAAGCCGACCTTGCCGAAATGATGGTTGGCAGGCCGGTCAGCTTTTCCGTCGGGAGGGGCGGCTCGCGGCCCGGCGCGGCGGTTCTCGAGCTTGATGATGTCAGCCTGTTCGACGACAAGCAGGACAGCCGCCTGACCGGGGTCAGCCTGTCCGTCCATGAGGGCGAGATCGTCGGCGTCGCCGGCGTCCAGGGAAATGGCCAGACCGAACTTGTCGACGCGATCGCCGGCCTGGCCTCGATCGCCGGCGGCGGGATCACCTTCTGCGGCACCGACATCACCGGCCAGTCTGTGCGTCAGAGGCATCAGATGGGAATCGCCCACATTCCGGAAGACCGCCAGAAATCTGGCATGGTAGCCGGCTTTTCGGTGGCCGAAAACATGGTGCTGAACCGCTATTATGACGAGACCATCTCGCGCGGCGTGCAGATCGACTGGCAGCAGGCGCAGCGGCAGGCCGCCGAGGCCTGCATGAAATTCGACGTGCGGACGCCGAATGTCTTTCTCGGGGCCGGCAGCCTGTCGGGCGGCAACCAGCAGAAGATGGTGGTGGCGCGCGAGCTGGAACGGCCAGTCAAGCTTGTCGTGGCCTCGCAGCCGACCCGCGGCGTCGATGTCGGCTCCATCGAATTCATTCACCAGCAGCTTGTGTCCTGCTGCGAGCAGGGCAACGGGGTGCTGATCATCTCCTCGGAACTTGACGAGATTCTGGATCTGTCAGACCGCATCTATGTGATGTTCGAAGGGCGGATCACCGCCGAATTCGACAACCGGAAACGCGACGCCGACCGCAATGCCATCGGCCTTGCCATGGCCGGCGCGGGAAGGACCGAAGCAGCATGACCACCGGCACCCCTTCGATGGACAGCCGCCTGCGGGAATTGCTGGCACCAAGCATCGAGACTCGTGGCGACATGCGCGAGCTGCTGATGGTGCCGCTTGGCGCGGTGGTGCTGGCGCTGGTCATCGGCGCGCTGATCATGATGGCGACATCGGTGCCGCCGGCGACCGTCCTGCAGAGCTTCGTCGCCATGGCCGACGGCGCGCTCGGTTCGGTGAACGCCCTATCGGAAACGCTGACGGCGGCCATTCCTCTGGTGCTGGCCGGGCTGGGGATCGGTCTGGCCTTCCGCGCCGGGCTGTTCAATATCGGGGCCGAGGGACAGATGGTGGTTGGCGGGCTGGCCACCGCGGTCGCCAGCTTCAGCATCACCGGCCTTCCCATGGCGATCCACCTGCCGCTGGCGCTTCTGATCGGGCTGTCGGTGGGGGCGTTCTATGCCGGCATCGCCGGGGCGCTGCGCGCGGTCACTGGCGCGCATGAGGTGATCTCGACGATCATGCTCAACCTGATCTCCTTCCGGTTGCTCGATTATTTCCTGCGCCAGCCCTACATCCAGAAGGAGGGCCGGTCCGACCCAATTTCGCGCGCCGTGCTGGAAAGTGCCGAGCTGCCGCGCCTGTTATCCTTCATCGATCCCAACCTGAGGCTTCATTTCGGCCTTTTCATCATGCTCGCCGCGGTGGCGCTTGTCTGGTGGCTGCTGTTCCGTTCAAAGCTGGGATTCGCCTTCCGCATTTCCGGCGAGAACCCGGACGCGGCGCGCTATGCCGGCATCCGCGCCGGGCTGACCATCGTTCTGGCGATGATGATCGCCGGTGCCCTTGCCGGGCTTGCCGGGGCGGCGCAGGTCAGCGGCGTCCTAGGCCGCGCCACGCCGGGCTTTACCGCCGGCATAGGCTTTGACGCCATTGCAGTGGCGCTTCTCGGCCGCTCCCATCCGGTCGGCATATTGCTTGCCGGGCTGCTGTTTGGCGGGCTTGAGGCCGGCGGGAGGCAGATGCAGGTCGATGCCGGCGTTTCCATCGACATGATCAGCATCATGCAGGCGCTGATCATTATTTTCGTCGCCGCGCCACTGCTGGTGAAACGGGTCTTCCCGGGTCTGTTCCGCCGGAAGCGGAATGGCGAGGCGGTGAGGGGAGGCGCGGATGGCTGAGCAAGCGCCTCGCGCCATCGACTACCGCGCCTCGGCCACCGGCGGCGTTCTGATCCTGCTGGCGCTGGTTGTCGCCCTTTTCCTCGATGCGCCCTGGGACGCCCTGTCCACCTTCAAGATTTCACGGCCTCGCGATGTCTGGGCAGTCGGTAATCTGACGGTGCCAAGCCAGTGGTTCAACACCATCGCCGCCGTCGGGCTTGCCTTTCTGGGAACCCGTCTGTTCCTGAAGGGTGGCGGGCGATGGACAGCGCTGGCACTGGGGCTGGGGCTGGTGATCCTGGCGATGGCCTTTCTTGTCTGGGCCACCGCTGGAAAGTCGATCTCGCTGACCGGCATGTTGCAGGCCACACTGGTGCGGGCCGTTCCCATCGCGCTGGCGGCGCTTGGCGGCATCCTGTGCGAGCGTGTCGGGGTCATCAACATCGCCATTGAGGGCATGCTGCTGGCCGGGGCCTTCGCCGGGGCGCTGTTCGGATCGCTGATGGGCGGATGGGCCGGCATCATCTGCGCGATGCTCACCGGCGGCATCTTCGGGCTGCTGCTGGCGGCGCTGGTGATCACCTACCGGGTGGACCAGATCATCGCCGGGGTGGTGATCAACCTGTTCGTCCTGGGGCTGACATCCTATGTCTCGAGCCAGGTCTTCGCCGAATTCCGCTGGCTGAACAAAGCCTCGCCCTTCCGCGCTTTCAAGATTCCGGTGCTTGGCGACATCCCGCTGATCGGGCCGGTGCTGTTCAACCAGAACCTGTTCGTCTATGGCGCGCTGGTGCTGGTCACCCTGTCCACCTATTACCTGTTCCATACGCGGCACGGGCTGCGGGCACGCGCCGTTGGCGAGCACCCGCGCGCCGCTGACACGCTTGGCATCGATGTCATCAAGACAAGGTACGCACATGTCGTGGTGGCCGGCATGGTCGCCGGATTTGGCGGCGCCTGGTTCACCCTGGGATCGGTCGGCCGGTTCGACGAGAACATGACCTTCGGGCGCGGCTTCATCGGCCTGGCGGCGATGATCTTCGGGCGCTGGCACCCGCTTGGCGCGCTGGCGGCGGCGCTGATCTTCGGCTTTGCGGATTCGCTGCAGCAGAAGCTGTCGATCCTGAACACGCCAATCCCGTCCGAATTCCTGTCGATGGCCCCCTATATCGCCACCATTGTGGTGGTGGCCGGACTTGTCGGGCGGGCCCGCCCGCCGGCCGCCATCGGCAAGCCCTATGTCAAGGACTGACGGCGATGGAGGCATATATGGCTGACACGGATCAGGACCTGATCGCCGCGGCCATCGCCGCAATGGACCGGGCCTATGCGCCCTATTCGAAATTTCCTGTCGGCGCCGCCATCCTGGACGAGACCGGCGGCATCCATGTCGGCGCAAATGTCGAGAACGCCGCCTATCCGGTCGGCAACTGCGCCGAGGCAAGCGCCATCGCCGCCATGGTGATGGCAGGCCGGTCACGAATCGCGAAAATAGCGGTCGCCGGTGGTAGCGGCGATCTGCTGTGCACGCCCTGCGGGGCCTGTCGCCAGCGAATCCGCGAATTCGGCGCGGATAACACGCCGGTGATGGTCTGCAGTCCGGACGGGCTGCAGCGGGTCTTCACCCTCGGCGAACTGTTGCCCGAAAGCTTCGGCCCGGAGAACCTGGACTAGACCACTTCCAGACAGGCCCACAAACAGGCAGGTTCATTCCGTGCCGTAGATCCGGTCGCCGGCGTCGCCGAGGCCCGGCAGGATATAGGCCTTGTCGTTCAGTTCGCGGTCCATCGCCGCGGTGACCACCGGAATGTCGGGATGCGCGCCATGGAGCGCAGCGACGCCTTCCGGGGCCGCGACAAGGCATGAAAAGATGATGTCCCTGACCCCCATTTCACGAAGCTTGCTGGCTGCCATCACGGCGCTTCCGCCTGTTGCGAGCATTGGATCGCCGAGGATCACCTGCCTGTCAGCCATGTCGGACGGAAGGCTTGTGTAATAGGAGACGGGCACCATCGTGTCATGGTCCCGATACATGCCCAGATGGCCGACACTCGCCTCGGGGCAGACCTGGCTGAACCCGTCAATCAGCCCGTTGCCGGCGCGAAGGATGGAGACAAGACAGGGATAGGGCAGCGGCATCGCCTGTGCCGTCATCGGCTCCAGCGGGGTCTCGATGGCGCGGTCGACAAGACGAAGCGCATCGAAGGTCGGATGGGCCAGAAGCCAGGACAGTTCGTGAAGTGTCTGGCGAAAGGCGTGGGACGGGGTATCGCGGTCTCGGAGGATGGACAGCTTGTGCGTGACAAGCGGGTGGTCCATTACCACAAGGCGGGGGCTGTCGGAGGCTGTCATGTCATGTACCGATCTTGAAGATTGTCTCTGAAGATTAGCCGCCCGCACGGGTTTTTACCATTCACAATTCGGACGCCCGGCGGCATCATGACGCCGCAAACTCCGGGGATTGCCATGGCCAAGCTTTATTTTTCCTATGCCGCGATGAATGCCGGTAAATCCACCATCCTTCTCCAGGCATCGCATAATTACCGCGAACGCGGGATGCATACGATGCTGCTGACGGCGCGGCTTGACGACCGCGTGGCGGAAGGCCGTATTGCATCGCGGATCGGGCTGGAAGCCTCGGCATTCGTGTTTGACACCGAAACCGACATGACATCGCTGATCGAGGCCGAAAATGCCAGGGCCGAACTGGCCTGCGTGATGGTCGACGAAGCCCAGTTCCTGAGCGAGGCCCAGGTCTGGCAGCTTGCCGATATCGCCGACCGGGTCGGGATTCCGGTGATGTGCTACGGGCTTCGCACCGATTTTCAGGGCAATCTGTTTCCCGGAAGCGCACGGCTCCTGGCCGTCGCCGACGTGTTGCGGGAGATCAGGACCATCTGCCATTGCGGACGCAAGGCGACGATGGTTGTCAGGCAGGATGGCGAGGGCAAGGCGATCCGCGAGGGCGCGCAGATCGAAATCGGCGGCAATGAGCGCTATGTCTCGCTGTGCCGTCGCCACTGGACCGAGGCGATGCGGGGCTAGCCGGCCAGCACGTCTTCCATGTTGTAGAAGCCGGGATTCGCCGCGGCGGCGAACCGGGCCGCGCGGAGGGCGCCGCGCGCAAAAATGGCGCGGTCGGTGGCGCGGTGCGAGATTTCGACACGTTCGGAATCGCCATAGAAGATCACCGAATGTTCGCCTGTGACATCGCCGCCGCGAAGCACCGCAAAGCCGATATCACCTTTCCGGCGGGCCCCTGTCTGGCCCTTGCGGACCATGTCGGCGACATCATCAAGATCGACACCACGGCCGCGCGCCGCCGCATGGCCAAGAGCCAGCGCGGTACCCGAAGGGGCATCAACCTTGTGATGATGGTGTGATTCCAGAATTTCGATATCCCATCCCTCGACAAGCTGGGCTGCCACCTGCTCGACAAGCCTGCCAAGAAGGGTGACGCCGACCGAGGTGTTGGCGCAATAGACAAGCGCGGTGCCGTCCGCCGCAGCGCGCAGCGCGGCCTCGTCCGTCTCGGCAAGACCGGTGGTGCCGACAACAAGCGCGCATTGATGTTCCGACGCCATGCCGGCATGCGCAACGCTGGCGGACGGGCTGGTGAAATCGATGATCACATCGGCGATGGCAAGGCCCGTCGGATCATCACCGATGATCACGCCATTGCTGCCGGTTCCGGCCAGCAGGCCGCTGTCCTCGCCAATGGCGTCGATCCCCGTACGGTCTGTGGCGGCGACAAGCTTCAGGTCGGACGCGGCGTCAATCTCGCGGATCAGCATGCGCCCCATGCGGCCTGCGGCTCCGGGGATGCCTATGGTGATGATCTGTGATGTCATGCGCTGTGAACTCCCAACCGTGTGCGGGGAGACTATAAAGCTGCTGCCGGCGGGGCAAGGTGAAATGGCCTGGCAGGCAGGACCTGATCAGAGATCGTCGGCCCAGATGCGGCGAACCCGCTTCAGGAAACTGTCGGTTTCCGGGCTGTTGTCGCCGGCTTCGGCGAACTGCCCGAGAAGCTCTTTCTGTCTTTTCGTCAGATTGGTCGGGGTTTCGACCTGAACCTCGACGATCTGGTCGCCACGGGTATTGCGACGAAGCACCGGCATGCCCTTGCCGCGCATCCGGAAACGGCGGCCGGACTGTGTTCCAGCCTCGATGGTCAGACGCGCAAGCCGCCCTTCGACCGTCGGCACCTCGATGGACCCGCCAAGCGCTGCGGTGGTCATCGGCACTGGAATACGGGTCATGATGTCAGTGCCGTCACGCTCGAGGATGGGATGCGGGTCAACCGTAATGAAAATATAGAGATCGCCGGCCGATCCGCCGCGAAGCCCGGCCTCGCCCTTCCCGGACAGGCGGATTCGCGTTCCGGTATCGACACCGGCTGGGACCGACACCGACAGCACCTTGTTCTGCATCACGCGGCCTTCGCCGCCGCAGTTGCGGCAGGGGTCGGAGATCACCTGGCCCATGCCGTGGCAGGTGTGGCAGGTGCGCTCCACCGCGAAGAACCCC
>CAJWVJ010000096.1 GCA_913048595.1 uncultured Alphaproteobacteria bacterium
GCTGCGGATACTCAATGGTGTCGAGGCACAGCATGGCCGCCCGTGACTCGCGCCGGATGCCGGCGGCCGCAAAGGCCCCGGCGACGCGTGAAGACTCCTCGGAAAGTTCACCGTAGGTGAGACTTCGCTTCGCGCCATCGACTTCGCGAAAGGCCGGTTTTGCGGCCCGCCCCGCGGCGATATGCGAGTCGACAAAATAGGTGGCCGCATTGCCTTGTGCGGATTCTGCTGCGCTCATTCGTTCGCCCTCCCTTCATGTCTGCAGGACCGACTTGCGGATCCGTCATCAGACTCATCTTCCGGTGAATTCGATGGCACCATCCGGTAGAAAATAGAGTATATGCGCTGCGCCGCCGGAGACTGTCGGATGATGATCGCTTGCCGGTGGATAGACATACCAGGCATCACGGCCACCATCGAAGGCAGGCGCACCTTCAAGCGGGAACATCACGCCAATCTCGCCCGAGACGTGAATGTGATGCGGTCCGCGAATGTCAGCCATATGAACGACATCAACGCTGAAATGTCCGGCTTCCCGACCCGGTTTGACAGGCCGGCCGAATTTGATGCCGCCGACCTCACGCGCGAGAAGCCATCCCTCGCTTTCGCCGGCATGGATCAACCTGCCGAGCGAGTCGTGCATCTCGGAGCCGTAGCCGAAGGCATCATTGAGGTCGGCCGCCAGCGCCGCATCTAGATCGCGGTCACCGACAAAGAACGCCACCTGGTGAACAAGCTGGCCGAATTCCGTGCGCGCATCCATCCCGTGTCACCCCCTTCCGAGCTTCTCGTTCTCCAGTTTCACACGCCGAGATAGCGTGAGGTCAATTGCGGGTCGGCGCGAAGCGCGGCGCTGTCGCCCTGCCAGACCACCCGGCCCTTTTCGAGAATGCAGTGATGATCGGCCAGGCGTGCCAGTGCGCCGATGTTCTTGTCGATGACCAGGATCGACTGTCCTGCCGCCTTCAGCATGGCGAGGCAGTCCCATATCTGCTGGCGTATGATGGGCGCCAGCCCTTCGGTCGCCTCGTCAAGGATCAGCAACCTCGGATTCGTCATAAGGGCGCGGCCGATGGCCAGCATCTGCTGCTCACCGCCCGACAGGTTGTTGCCGGCATGGCCAAGCCGTTCGCGAAGCCTGGGAAACAGGTCGAGGACCGTGTCCATTGTCCACAAGGTCTCGCCATCGCGCGCCGGCCGGTGAAATGTGCTGAGATTTTCGACCACGGTGAGGTTGGAAAAGATCTGCCTGCCTTCGGGAACAAGCCCGATACCGGCGCGCGCCAGCTCGAAGGACTCGCGCCCGGGCGTGGCATCGCCGAAGCGGTCAATGGAGCCGCCGCGCAGCGGCAGCTGGCCCATGATGGTGCGCACTGTGGTGGTTTTCCCCATGCCGTTGCGCCCCATCAATGACACGCAGGCACCGGCCTCGATCGCGAAGGACACGCCGAACAGCACCTGCGCGCTGCCATACCCGGCCTCCACCTCATGCAACCTAAGCATGGTCGTCGCTCCCGAGATAGGCCTCGCGAACCGCTTTGTCAGCGCTGATGACATCCGGCGCGCCGGAGGCAATGATTTCGCCCTCGACAAGCACGGTAACCCGGTCGGCAAGCCGGAACACCGCATCCATGTCATGCTCGATCAGCAGAATGCCCGCGCGTGACCGCAGGCCGTCGATGATCTCGATCATATGCTGTGTTTCTTCGGAACCGGCACCGGCCATCGGCTCGTCGAGAAGCAGCAGGGCAGGCTCCGCTGCAAGCGCCAGCGCCAGTTCCAGAAGGCGGCGCTCACCATGCGCCAGATCGGCGACAGGCGTTGTCGCCCGGTAGCCGAGGCCAACCCTGTCAAGCATCACGCCCGCGCCTTCGATCAGTGCCTGATCATCGAAGGCGGGCCTGAAAAACCGGAAGGACTCGCCGCGCCGCGCCTGCTCGGCAAGGATGGCGTTCTGGAGGACCGTGAAATCCATCAGCACATTGCTGATCTGGAAGGAGCGGCCAATGCCACGCGCAACCCTTTGTGGCACGTTGAGGCCGTTCATCACCTCACCGCGGAGTTTGACAACGCCAGCGTCGGACGTTTCCGATCCGTAGATCTGGCGGATCAGTGTCGTTTTGCCGGCACCGTTCGGGCCGATCAGCGCGTGAATTTCGCCATGTGCGACATCAAGTGAAACATCGCAGGTCGCGCGAAGCGCTCCGAAGGATTTTTCCAGCCCCTCGATCTGCAGGACCGTCTCGCTCATCGCCGCCGCCCTGTCATCTGATGAACAAGACCCATAAGACCACCGCGCGCGAACAGCACGACGGCGATCAGGATCGGCCCGAAGACGATCATCCAGTTCTCGGCATAGCTGGGCGCCACGACATGCATGACTTCAGGCAGGATTTCCTCCAGCAGGAGGAACACCACGGCCCCAAGAAGCGGGCCTGACAGCGTCCCAAGCCCACCAAGGATGATGATGATCATTAACTCGCCGGAACGGGTCCAGTGCATGATGTCTGGTGATACGTATTCCTGCCAGCTGGCGAACAGCGCGCCGGCCAGCCCGCAGATCATCGCCGAGATTACATAGCCCGTGATCTTGAAAGGCAGCGGCGCGAGGCCCATTGCCTCGACCCGGCTCTCATTGCTGCGGATGGCCTGCAACACGACGCCGAAGCGCGAGCGAACGATGAACATCAGAAGCACGCTGCTGAGCGCCAGCGCGGCCCAGATCAGGTAATAGAGACGAAGCGGTTCCCACAGATCGATGATGATGAATTCGGCGCGGTCGATGCTCATCCCGTCATCGCCGCCGAACTGTTCGAGACTCACGAACAGGAAGAACAGCATCTGGGCGAAGGCAAGCGTGATCATGATGAAATAGATGCCGCTGGTGCGCAGCGCCAGGTAGCCGATGACAAGTCCAAGCGCCCCACAGGCTCCAAGCGCCATGAGGATGTGGATCCAGCCATTGAACAGGCCGTAATACTGGCTGATGCCGACACAGTAGGCGCCGACACCGACGAAGGCGGCATGGCCAAAGGACACCATCCCGCCATATCCCAGCACCAGGTTCAGCCCCATCGCCGCCAGACCGAGCAGCATGATACGCATCGCGAGATCGTTCCAGAAAGGCAGGTCAGCGATGCCGGTATAGATCGGAAACAGCGCGAACCCGACCAGCAGCACGAACAGCGTGCGGTTGCGGTTGGCGCCGTCGAGGAAAATGCGAAGCGCGTCCATGGCCTACCCCTTCGGCGGAAACAGGCCGGTTGGCTTGAAGACAAGCACCAGCGACATCAGGATGTAGACCATCATCGAGGCCAGCGCTGGTCCGGCACCATCGGCAGCGGCCTGCCCCATGAAGCTGCGCAGGATCACCGGCAGCAGAACCCGCCCCATCGTATCGACCATGCCGACGAGGACGGCGGCGACGAAGGCACCGCGAACCGACCCGATGCCACCGATGATGATGACGACGAGCGAGAGGATCAGCAACGGCTCTCCCATTCCGGGCTCGACCGCCGTCAGCGGACCTATCATCATGCCGGCAACGCCGGCGAAACAGGCGCCGACGGCGAAAACGAAGCGGCGAAGAAGCCGGATGTTGATCCCGAGCGCGGCCGTCATCGCCTCGTTGTTCGCTCCGGCCCTGACCATCGCCCCGACCCGCGTATGCGACACCAGCATGTGAATGCCGATGGCGCAGGCAAGCCCTACGATGATGACAACGAGGCGAAACATCGGATACGGCGCGTCGGGCAGGATGTTGACGAAGCCCGAGAGCGCCTTTGGCAGGTCGGAAAAGAGGGCAGCCGGTCCGAAGCCGATTCGGATCAGCTCGTTGAAGAAAAGGATCAGTCCGAAAGTCGCCAGAACCTGGTCCATGTGATCACGCCGGTAAAGATGGCGAATCAACAGGAATTCAAGCAGAAACCCGCTGGCGAATGTGATCGGAATGGCCAGCACGATGCCGACAAGGAAATTGCCTGTCAGCGCTGTCAGGCTGGCCGCGGCATAGGCGCCGATCATCACCTGCGCGCCATGCGCCAGAAAGACGAAATCCATGATGCCGAGTATCAGCGTCAGACCGGCCGCAATCAGGAAAAGCATAACGCCCGACTGAAGGCCGTTGAACATCTGCTCGAGCAGAAGCGTGACTGTCATTGACCGGACCTGTCGACGAAAAGGAAAGAGGCTGCCGGGACCAACCCGGCAGCCCTGATGTCAGTTGCTAGAACTGGCAGTCCTTGGCATAGGCGTCACCATGGTTTTCGAACACGGTGCCAATCACCTTGGTGGTCGGCACGCCGTCCGCATCCATCACCGCCTCGCGGAGATAGATGTTCTGGATCGGGAACTGGTTGCTATTCATCGCCAGCGACCCGCGGGTCGTGGGGATGCCGCCCTTTGCGAGCACGGCGCGCATAGCGGCCGAATCCGAACTGCCGGCCTTGCCCGCCGCATAGTCGATCGCCATCATCGTGTCGTAGGCCTGCGCGGCGTAGAAGGACGGATATCCTCCGAACTTGGCTTTGTAATCCGCAACGAACTTCTTGTTCATCGCGTTGTCCAGATCAGGTGACCAGGTCTGCGTCGAGACGACGCCAAGCGCCGTGTCCTTAAGGGCAGGCAGCGAGACACCATCAACCGTGAAGACCGTGTAGAGCTTACTGACACTGTCCATGCCGGCCTGATTCCACTGCTTGACGAAATTGATTCCCATGCCACCCGGCTGGAAGATGAAGGTCGCCTCGGGCTTGGCGGCGCGCAGTGTCGACAGTTCGGCCTGGAAATCGCTCTGGCCAAGCTGGGTGTAGACCTCGGCGACGACATCACCCTTGTAGTGGCGCTTGAAGCCGGACAGCATGTCCTTGCCGGCCTGGTAGTTCGGCGCCATCAGATATACCGACTTGATTCCGGCATCCTGCATGTATTTGCCCATACCCTCGGGGGTCTGGTCGTTCTGCCAGGACATCGACACGAAATTCTCATGGCAGCCGGAACCGGCGATCGGCGACGGGCCGGCGTTTGAGCTGATCAGAAGCGTGCCCGAACGCGTCACGGGCTTGTGGATGGCCATCATCAGGTTCGACCAGATGACGCCGGCCACGACATCGACCTTGTCGCTCTTCACCAGCCTGTTGGCCAGTTGCTTGGCAACGTCAGGCTTGCGCTGGTCATCGACAAAAATGACCTCGGCGTCCATGCCGCCAAGCTTGCCGCCGGTATGTTCCATGGCCAGATTGACCGCGTTCTGCATCTGTTTGCCGATGATACCGGCACCACCGGAAAGCGTGGTCATATAGCCGACCTTGACCGTATCCGCCAATGCCGGCACCGCGGTGGCCAGCGACATGGCAATGGCTGTCGTCAGAATTCTTTTCATTGTTCCCTCCCAAGAAATCAGGCGGTCTGATGCCGCTCCAATTCATTAATCGCAAAAGGCTAACACAGGCTTTCGATCAGTCAAATCCGCCTTTGTCACGGCCGTCAGACAAATCATCGCGGGGCAGATGCCGCAATCACACAAATCCGCACTCATTCGCGCTCTTCGTAATAGCCAAGCTTCTCCTGCAGCGGCCGGTCGTGAATGCGCACAAGAAAGGCCTCTTCGTCCGCCTCATGACTGAGGCTGGCGAAGACGGGCGCGCTGAAGGTGTCCTTGGGGCCCCATTCGACTGTCTGACCGTCGATCGTCGTGCGGCCACGCCCGCGGACAACGTGAAATGCCGACGAACAGGACCGGCGCGGCGGCGTTGTCGTCATGCCGGCCGCGAGCATCATCGCGGTGAACCCCATTGTCGGCAGGACGTCCGCGCCGGTTTCCGGATTCACGTAATCCAGCTCCGGCATCGCGCCGTCACCGTGATCCGCCATCGCGCGGAGCGCGGCCTCGGTGCGATCCCACGGATAGCGCATCATCGGATAACGCCTGGCCCGATGCGCCTGGCGCGAAGGCGCAAGACCGGCGGAACGATATTCGACCTCGCTGGCGTCGGGGCGGTTGCGGCGCGCCTGAAGGTCGCCCTCGCGCGCATAGGATCCCTCAAGATAGACGAAAAGCGGCAGGTCCAGCGCATCCAGCCAGACAACAGGGTCCTGCCCCTCATGCCCGTGGTCATGCCATTCACCCCCAGGGGTCAGCACCAGGTCGCCTTCGCACATCGGCAGTTTCTCGCCGTCAACGACGGTGAAGGCACCCTCGCCCTCAACGATGATCCGGACGGCGGACGGCGTATGGACATGCGCCGGCGCCGTCTCGCCGGGAAGAAGGAGCTGCATCCCGAGATAGATGGAGGCGGTCGCCTGCATCGCCCCAGGCCCCCGGCCAGGATCACAGAGGACGAGCACCCGGCGCTCTGCCTTTTCTACAGGGGTCAGCTCGCCGGCCTCGATAAGAAGCGGCCGCACGCTGCCATAGGTCCAGTGGCCGGGTTTCGTCAGCGGCTGCGGCGCGTCATGCGGCAGCACGTTGCGCATCATCGGCCAGAGCGGCGCCACGCCGGCCTTAGAAAGCGCGTCGCGATAGGCCTCCGGCAATTCCTCCAATGTCCCAAGCTGCTGTGACATGCGTTATCTCCCTGCTATCCGACAATCACGTCAGTCGGTCTGTTGATCCGGCTCTGCGCCCAGCGCCTGCCGGTCGATCTTGCCGGTGCCGGTCTTCGGCAGCTCGGCGACGTATTCGACGAGCCGCGGATATTTGAACGGCATCAGCGCGCTTCGGACATAATCCTGAAGTTCGCGTGTCTTCGCCGCGTCACCGACACCACCCTGCCGCAACACCACGACCGCGCGCAGCGTCATCCTCTGATCGGCGAGCTGGTGGGCAAGCACCGCGCATTCCGTCACATCCTCATGCTCGTTCAGACAGCGTTCGATTTCAAGCGGCCAGACCCACTGGCCCGACACCTTCACCAGATCATCGGCGCGCCCCTGAAAGTAGAAATAGCCGTCCCGCTCGACAAAGCGATCACCCGTGTAGATCCATCCGCCCC
>CAJWVJ010000097.1 GCA_913048595.1 uncultured Alphaproteobacteria bacterium
CATAGGCCTTGCGGGTGATCAGCGTCACCTTCGGCACCGTCGCCTCGGCATAGGCGAACAGCAGTTTGGCCCCGTTGGAGATGATGCCGCCTGTTTCCTGGGCAAGCCCCGGCATGAAGCCTGGCACATCGACAAGAGTCACAAGCGGAATGTTGAAGGCATCGCAGAAGCGCACGAACCGAGCCGCCTTGCGCGAGGCATTGATGTCGAGACAGCCTGCCAGCACCATCGGCTGGTTGCCGATTATGCCGACGGTCCGCCCGTCGATCCGCCCGAACCCGACGATGATGTTGGCGGCAAAATTCTCGTGAATCTCGAAGAATTCGCCATTGTCGACAATCTGCAGCACCACCTGGCGCATGTCATAGGGCGTGTTGGCATTGTCCGGAATGATGGCGTCAAGGACGGCCGACGGCCTGTCGATCGGGTCGTGGCACGGCACCACCGGGGCCGGCTCGCGGTTCGACAGCGGCAGATAGGAGATCAGGGCGCGGGTCCGCATCAGCATTTCGACATCATTCTCGAAAGTCCCGTGGGCGACGCCGGATGTGCGGCTGTGCATCTTCGCCCCGCCAAGCTCCTCGGCGGTCAGATCCTCGTGCGTGACGGTCTTCACCACGTCCGGACCGGTAACGAACATGTAGCTCGACCCCTCGACCATGAAGATGAAGTCGGTGATGGCCGGCGAATAGACGGCGCCGCCGGCGCAGGGTCCCATGATCAGCGAAATCTGCGGCACGACGCCCGAGGCCAGGACATTGCGCTGGAACACCTCGGCATAGCCACCCAGCGAGGCAACACCTTCCTGGATGCGCGCACCACCGGAATCATTCAGCCCGATCAGCGGGATGCCGGTCTTGATAGCCTGATCCATGATCTTGCAGATCTTTGCCGCATGCGTTTCCGACAGCGAGCCACCGAGAACCGTGAAATCCTGCGAGTAGACGAACACCGGACGGCCGGCAATGGTGCCATAGCCGGTGACAACGCCGTCACCCGGCACCTTCTGGTCCTCCATGCCGAAATCATGGCATCGGTGTTCGACGAACATGTCCCACTCCTCGAACGAGGAATCGTCCAGAAGAAGGGTGATGCGTTCGCGGGCTGTCAGCTTGCCCTTGCCATGCTGGGTGTCGATCCGCCGCTGGCCGCCGCCAAGGCGGGCCTTGGCCCGCTTCGCCTCGAGTTCGGCAAGAATATCTGTCATCTACACGTTCCGGGAAAGCATCAAGAATTGGCCGCAACCTTAGCGGATGGGGCCGCGCCGGATCAATGGCTTTCCCGATGGCGGCAGGGGACGATCAGATGCCCTGCGGGCGAAGCGCGCTTTTCTTCGCCTTGTTCCAGTAGCGGAAGAACCGGCGCAGATCGGGCTGGCTTGTCAGAGTGGCAAAGGGGGTGTCCTCCACCGCAACCACCTCGCAGTGCGGCGCGGCGCGGCGCAGGCAGGCGATGGCCGCGCGGATTGCCGGATCGGGAGATGCCGGCACAAGGATGCGGCCGGCCCCGGCCGCCTCTGCAAGCCGTGGCAGCACCGCCTCGGCCTGTCCCTGATGAATTTCCATCGCGCGCGCGGATGCCATCTCGCACAGCGTCTCGTAGATGAAGAGCTGGCGCTTCAGGCCGACATGGCTTTCGGCAAGGCGCGCGGCGTCCCACACAAACACACAGGCGGCGTCCGGGCCGGCGGCGGCGAACACCGGATGGGTCAGGCGGAGCGCCTCTTCATGAAGCCAGACAAGGTCAGCCATGCGTGCCTCCCATATAAGGGAACAGCAGATCGCTCAGACGTTCATAGGACTGGTCGAGAACCAGATTATGCCGCGGGATGGTGTTGATGTCCGGCCCGCAATATTTCGCGACATTCTCGAGATTGAAGATATAGGGCTTGTTCGAGAAGGTGCTGGCAATCCACTGCCAGGACAGGTTGTTGCTTGCCGGATCGCCATCGATCAGATGGTCAAGGAAGAAGCGCGCCCCGGCCTGCCAGCAGACGCGCCGCCAATGCACGATATAGGCGGCCAGATACATCCGCGCGTGATTGTGAAGATAGCCGGTATCCACCAGGGTGGCGACGAACTGGTCGATGCAGGCGACGCCTGTCTCGCCAGCGGCGATGTCGGCTGGCAGATCGGGGTCATATTCACTGGCATCAAACCCGGTCTTGTAGGATTCGACATCAGCCCAGATGCGCTCGGGATGCGCCAGATAGACACGTTGCCAGTAATCCCGCCAGGCCAGCTCCTGAATGAATTTTTCCGCCTGCCTGGCGTCACCGACCGATGCCAGCGCGGCATTACGCACCTCGTCAAGGCTGAGAACCCCATGCCGGATATAGGGGGACAGCCGCGTCACCGCCCCGTCAAGGTGATTGCGGCTGACGGCATAGGCGCGCGGGTCGATGGCGGCAAGCGCGGTCTCGGCCGCCCGTCTGCCGCCCGCGGCGATATCGGGAACCGGCATGTCGGCGGCGCTGTCACCGGCAAGCGCACGGATATGCGCCAGCAGCGCGGCGCGATCGGTGAAACGGCTTGGCAGGGGGATCATCTCGTTCATGACCCGGCAGATGGGCATGGCGGCCTGGTTTGTCCAGTGCGGCCGCTAGTCGGTGGCGAGGATGATTTTCGGCGGGGCCCGGCCCCGGTCGATATCGATGAAGGCCTCGGCCCCCTCGTCGAGCGGACGGATTTGCGTCCATCCCGCGCCGCTCACCCTGCCGTCGGTCAGAAGCGAGATCGCCGCGGCGAAATCCTCATGCCGGTAGCAATAGGCCCCGATGAAGGCGATTTCCTGAAGGGTGATGCGGCGGTTGTCGATTCCCAGTTCATTGTCCTGAAGCCCGACATGGACGATCACCCCGCCCGGGCGCACCATCGCCGAGGCGGCGGCGCGGGTCGCCCCCCGTGCCAACACAGTCGATCACCAGATCGACCGACCCGTCGGCCGGTCCTGTCTCGCGCGGATCATAGCTTCCGGCGATGCCGATGCCATCCAGCATGCCGCGGCGAAGGGCGTTGGTCTCGGCGATGCGCGGCGCGGCAAAGCCGCGCGCCGCCAGCACCTGGGCCACCAGAACGCCGATCGCCCCACCGCCAAGAATGACGATGGCAGAGTCCGGCGCCGCCCCCGCCCGGACGGCGATCTCGACAACGCGGACAGCCACCGCGGTCGGCTCGGCAAGGGCCGCCTCGGAAAAGGACAGATGATCGGCAAGCACGGTCAGGTTGGCGTCAGGCACCATCACCTGCTCGGCAAAGGCCCCAGGATAGCGCATGCCGATGAGTTCACGGCTGGTGCACAGATGATGATTGCCGCTGTCGCAGAAATCACAGTCATTGCAGGACATCAGCGGGTTGATGGCGACGCGTTTGCTGGCAAGCGGGCCGGTCAGCGCGGTTCCCACAGCCTCATGGCCAAGGACCAGCGGCGGGATGCGCCGTTCATCATGCCCGTGCCAGGCATGCATGTCGGACCCGCAGATGCCGCAGAAGGACAGATCGATGACGCTCTGCCCGTCGGCGGCCACCGGGGCGGCGACATCATTGATTTCACTTGCGTTCGTTCCGGTATAGACAAGCACCTTCATTTCGCGGTGAACCCCCCGTCAATCATCAGGATCTGCTCCGTGACATAGGCCGAGGCGTCGGAGCACAGGAACAGGATCGGCCCGTCAATATCCTCAAGCCTGCCATTGCGCCCAACACAGGTCTCCGCCGCGTTGCGGGCCAACCGGTCAGCGTCGGCGAACACCGTCGCCGTCAGTTCGGTCGGGAAAAAGCCGGGGCCGATGGCGTTGGCGTTGATGCCGTCGCCAGACCAGGCCTCGGCCATCGCGCGTGTCATCTGCCCGACCCCACCCTTCGAGGCGCCATAGGTGATCCCCGACGGAAAGGCCCGGGTTGTCTGCAGCCAGGCAAAATTCACAATCCGGCCCCAGCCACGCGCCTTCATCGCCGGCACTAGCGTCTGGCTGATGAAGAAGGGGGCGCCGAGATTCAGCCATTGCGTCAGCTGCCAGTCCTGCGGTGTCACATCCTCGGCGGGCTGGCGAAGATTGACGTCAGCGGCATGAACCAGAATGTCAGACGGCCCGAAGATATCCGATGCGGCGGCGCACATGGCGGCGACACCCGCCTCGTCGGACAGGTCTGCTGGCAGGGCGGCGCGCCGGCCGACGCTCCAGCATCCGCCAGCACGCTGGCCGCACGGCGACCAAGGCCGGAGCTGGCCCCGGTGACAAGCGCCACATGCCCGTCAAGGCTGAACAGATGCGGATGGCCCGTCCGACTGTCTGGCATCATGCCACCACCCCGGTTCAGCCGGCGACCGACGCCATGAAGCGTTCCTTGATCATCACCGGATCAAGTTCAATCACCGGCACCTTGATATTGCCGGACTCGCACTTCGAGACGATGACCGTTGTCTGCTCGGCGGCGAGCGCGTCCTTGACCGCGGCGGCGGTGTCCTCGGCAGCACATTCGACGACATGGTCACAGCCGCAGGCGCGCGCGACATCGGCAAGCGAGGTACGCATCCCGGCATATGTCGTCTGGTCGCCTGTTGAGCCGTAGCTGCCATTGTCGATGATCAGAAGGATGAAGTTCGGCACCTGGTTGTTGGCGATGGTCGGCAGGGTGCCGAGATTCATAAGGACCGAGCCGTCACCGTCGATGGCGATGACCTTCTTCGGCTGCGCCATCGCGAGGCCAAGCCCGATCGAGGAGGCAAGCCCCATCGTGCCAAGCATGTAGAAATTGGTCGGCTGATCGTCCAGCAGGTGCATTTCCTGACTCGGGAGGCCAATATTGGTGACAACAAGCTCGTCGGAGATGAGCGGGATCAGGGTCTTCAATACGTCACTGCGGATCATGGTCTCAATATCCCTTCCAGAAAGCGGCATCCATCAGCACCGCCACCGGCTTGCGGGCCATATAGGCGTGGTTGAGGATCGCCGGCAGTTCGTCTGCATCCTCCTCCTCGTGGAAATGGTAGGTGGGGATCGCCATCCGGTCGAGAAGCGCCTTGGTATGCACCGCCATCTCGACCTGGCAGGCCACCGGCTCGCCGATCTCGCCGCGATAGCTGATCAGCATCGGCAGCGGAATACGGTAATACTGGATCAGCGTCGCCAGCGCGTTGATGGTCACGCCGATCGCGGTGTTCTGCATGATGATCGCCGGACGGCGTCCACCCATGAAGGCACCGGCGCACAGCCCCATGCCTTCATCCTCGCGGTTCGACGGGACATGGATCATCGCGTCGGACTGTTCGATCTTCTCGATCACCCCGGCAAGCTGCTTGCAGGGTACGGTTGTCACGAACCCGACCTTGTTCTCAATCATCGCGTCCATGATGACATCATTCACTGACATTGCGTCATTGTCCTTTCTCTTCAGGCCTGTTTCTTCAGTTTTGACAGGGCATTGGCCAGTCAGGCCAGATTCTCGCCCGGAAAATATTTGCGAAGGCGCGCATCTCCGGCGCGGGCATGGGCTTCCATGCCTTCGAGCCGTGAAATGCGTGCTGCCGCCTGGCCGACCTCGCGGTTGGCCTCGCGGGTCATCCGCTGGGTCGTGACCACCTTCATATATTTGTGTACCGACAGTCCGCCCGTATAGTGGGCCGCGCCCTTGGTCGGCAGAATATGATTGGTGCCGGAACATTTGTCACCATAGGTCACGGTGGTTTCCTCGCCGATGAAAAGCGAGCCGTAATTGCGAAGCGTGTCGGCGTACCAGTCGTCGCGCGCGGTATGCACCTCGAGATGCTCGGCCGCGTATTCATCCGACACGGCGACGGCTTCCTCGTCGCTGTCGCACAGCATCACCTCGCCATAGTCTCGCCAGGCCACGGTGGCGGCGCCGCGCGCCACCTCGGGAAGGGATTCGATCAGCCCGTCCATGCGCGCCATGACATCATCGGCAAGCTGGCGCGAGGTGGTGATCAGCCAGGCCGGCGAATCAGGTCCATGCTCTGCCTGGCTGACAAGATCCTCAGCGACGATCTGCGGATCGGCGCTGTCATCGGCGATCACCGCGATCTCGGTCGGCCCGGCAAACATGTCGATGCCGACCCGGCCGTAGAGAGTGCGTTTCGCCTCGGCGACAAAACGGTTGCCGGGGCCGACAAGGATACGCGCCGGCTTGCCGGTAAACAGGCCGAAAGTCATGGCCGCGATCCCCTGCACCCCGCCAAGGGCGAGTATGGTGTCGGCGCCGCATTGATCCATCGCGTAGAGAATGGCCGGGTTCGGCCCGGCATCGCCGCGCGGCGCGGTGCTGGCGACGATATGCTCGACCCCGGCGACCCGCGCTGTGGCGATCGACATGATGGCCGAGGCCACATGCGCGTAGCGGCCGCCAGGCACATAGCAGCCCGCCGTCTCGATCGGGATCAGCTTCTGCCCGGCCCAGAGGCCTGGCGACAGCTCGGTCTCGAATTCGGTGATCGACCGCTTCTGCGCCTCGGCGAACTTCGTCACCCGGTCATAGGCAAAGCGGATATCGTCTTTCAGCTGCTGCGAAACCTGATCACCGGCGGCGGCGATCACATCCGCCGGCACAACGATATCGCCATGATAGCCGTCGAGCTCCTTGCCATAGGCTATGGCCGCATCCTTGCCTTCGGCCTCGATGTGGGCCAGCATAGTCTCGACGATCTTGCGGGTCTTGTCGGTGCCTGTTTGCGGGGTCTTGTCCGCGCGTTTCAGATAAGTCACGGCCATCTTTTTATTATTCTCCGTAGATCATGGTTGGAAGCCACAGGGCAATTTGCGGGAAGACGAAGATCAGGACCAGCCCGATGACCTGGATCACCATGAAGTGCATCATGCCGCGTCCTCCAGGATCATGTCGGAGGCTTTCTCGCCGATCATGATCGCCGGGGCATTGGTGTTGCCGGATGTGATCACCGGCATGA
>CAJWVJ010000098.1 GCA_913048595.1 uncultured Alphaproteobacteria bacterium
TATTGCAGGGAAAATGCGCATGGTCGTCCGGCTCGGCATCTCCCCAGGGAAAACGAACATCGCCAAGCCCGCCGCGCGCCGCATGTTCCCATTCCGCCTCGCTTGGCAGGCGGCCGCCCACCCAGGCGGCGTAGCTTGCCGCGTCGTTCCAGGACATATGAACCGCCGGATGGTCCGGCTGCCACACACCGTCCGGCGTGCCGGGGCCATGAATGTCCCGCCAGCTGGCCCCGTCCACGCGGCGCCACCATTCGCTTCCGACAACACCATCGGTCGCGCCGGCCTGCCGCGGCACATCGGTCCAGAATACAAAGGACCAGCCCCACCGTTCCGCCTCGCTGACATGGCCTGTGGCCTCGACGAAGGCGGCGAATTCGGCGTTGGTGACGGATGTCGCGCCCATCAGGAAGGACTTCACCCCGACACGTCGCACCGGCCCCTCGCCGTCATCGGCTATCTCGATCCGCCCGGTGCCGACAAAGGCCCGTCCGCCCGGAACCTGCACGGCGTGATCCGGCACCTGCCGCGGTCCGGCGACCGGCGGCGGCATCACCACGGTTCCGGGTGCGGTGGCCAGATCATTCGGCGTGCCGCAACATCCCTCGTCTTCTTTGATCATCTGTCCCGCACCCTTTTCAGAACACGGTAGATGTCCTGCCATGTTTCGCGCGCCGGTGCCAGCAAGTCGGCAAGCGCCGCGTCCGGCGTGATCTCTTCCCTGATCCGTGGCGTATGACAGATCTCGTCCTTTGTCATGCCGTCCGCCATCATTCCCAGCCGCGCCGCGCCGAGCGCCGCGCCGAAATCACCATCCACCGGCAGGGTGATCGGAAGGCCTGTCACCGCCGCGATATAGGACATCCATCTGGTGTTCTGGGCCCCGCCACCGGTGGCCAGAAGCGAGGATGGCGCCGCACCCGCCTGTCGCAGAACATCGGTGGCATCAGCGATGGCAAAGGCAACGCCCTGAAGCACCGCGCGGGTCAGATCGACGCGGCCGTGATGACGCGCCAACCCGAAAAACCCAGCCCGCGCCGCAGCGTCATTATGCGGTGTCCTTTCACCCGAGAGATAGGGATGAAACATCAGATCAGTGGACTCCACCGGATGCGAGCTCAATTCCGCCATCAGCGTTTCGACATCGGTGCCGGTCACTTCGCACAACCACGCCACACAATCGCTTGCTGCCAGAATCACCCCCATCTGGTGCCATGTATCCTCCACAGCATGGCAAAAGGCATGCGCCCCGCTTTCCGCAGCAGGGGCGAAGCTGTCAGTCACCGCGAACACCACGCCAGAGGTGCCAAGCGAGAGAAACGCATCGCCTGGCGCGGTCACGCCGAGTCCCACCGCCGCCGCTGCATTGTCACCGCCACCACCGGCAATCACCGGGGTGCCGTCAATGCCCCATTCACGGGCCAGATCGGCGCGAAGACGGCCGGCCGGCGCGCCTCCCTCGACAAGGCCCGGCATCTGGCTTCGCGTCAGCCCGCAAGCCTCGAGCAGCGCGTCGGACCAGCCGCGCGCCGCCACATCCATCCACAAGGTGCCCGCGGAATCCGACATGTCGGACATACGCTCGCCACTCATCCGAAATCTGAGATAGTCCTTTGGCAGAAGAATGGTGGCAATCTGCGCGAATCCGTCGGGTTCATGCTCTGCCATCCAGACAGCCTTCGGCGCGGTGAATCCCGGCATCACCGCATTGCCGCCGATGCCGCGAAACAGGGGCATGGTCGAATCCATATGCTCCGCCTGCGCGGCGGCGCGGGTGTCGTTCCACAGAATACAGGGGCGGATCACCTGGTCCGCGGCATCAAGCGCCGTCAGCCCATGCATCTGGCCAGACAGCCCAATGGCCCGCACCGCCGCCATCTGTGACGGAAAATCACCGGCCAGCGCCGTCGCCGCCGCGCATGTTGCCTGCCACCATTGCTGCGGGTCCTGTTCCGACCATCCGGCCTGCGGACGGCTGACGGCAAGCGACGCTGACCGGCTGCCGATCACCATGCCTGTTTCATCCGCCAGAAGCGCCTTTACGGCCGATGTGCCGAGATCAAGCCCGAGATACATGCAACGTCTCCTTCTCATCGCCAGTGGAGCAAAGCCGGTTTTTGATGTCACCCGGTTTTTCCCGCCACCGCGACGACGGGTGCGCCATCCCCCTGTTGTCAGCGCAGCCCTGTTTGCCTAGGCTCCTCCTGCCCCCGGGGCTATTCTTCTTTCTGGAATTTCACAGGCCCTGCACCCGATGTCAGCCGACCCGACAGACCAGCTTCCCGCCATGATGCGGGTGATCCGCGCCGACCCGCCTGGCGGGCCCGACGCCTTGCGGATTGACCATCGCCCCCTGCCGACACCCGGCGCGGGCGAGGTTCTGATCGAGGTCAGCGCCGCCGGCGTCAACGGGGCCGACCTTCGCGAACGCGAGGGCAAATATCCGGTGCCTGCCGGCGCGCCCGATCTGATGGGGCTCGAAGTCTCGGGCACCATCGCTGCCCTTGGCGAGGGCTGCGCGCGCTTTGCGCCCGGCGATGATGTCTGCGCCCTGCTGATCGGCGGCGGCTACGCCGAATACGCGGTCGCGCCGGAAGGCCAGGTGATGCCGGTCCCGCCACGGGTCCCGCTTGTCGATGCCGGCAGCCTTCCCGAGGTGTTCTGCACGGTCTGGACGAACATGATGGACCGCTGCGCGCTGTCCACGGGGGAAAGCGTGCTGATACAGGGCGGCACAAGCGGGATCGGCCATGCCGCCATCTCGCTTGCCAAGGCCGCAGGCGCCACCGTGTTTTCCACCGCGCGAACCGATGAGAAATGCGACGCGATGCGCCGGTTTGGCGCGGATCGTGCGATCAACTATCGGACACAGGATTTCGCCGAGATCTGCCGCGCCGAGACAGGCGGGCACGGCGTCGACGTGATCATCGACATCATGGGCGGGGACTATCTTCCGCGGGAGGTGGCGCTTCTCGCGCATGGCGGCAGGCTGATGATCATCAATCTTCGCGGCGGCAAGACTGCCGAAGTGGATTTCAGCCATGTCCATGCCAGACACCTGACGATCACAGGCGCCCGCCTGCGGCCTCGTTCCGTAACCGAGAAATCATCCATCTGCCGGTCGCTGGAGGCGCATGTCTGGCCGCTCTTCGCCAATGGCACGATCGCGCCCGAAGTTTTCGCGCGCTTTCCCTTCGAGAAGGCGGCGGATGCCCATCGCCTGATGGAATCAAGCTGTCATATCGGTAAGATCGTCCTGACGCCCCATTGACGTCATGATAGCGCAAGGAGAGACATCCATGCAGGACATTCTGGAAGATCTGGCATCGCGGTGCCGCGCAATTCTCGAAAATGACCCGGGTCCGGCCGGGCGCGAACAGGTGGCAGGGCTTCTGTCCGATGCCCTGAAAGACCCGCAGAAGCGCGACAGCCTAGTGCCGGCCAACGGCTGCGAGCGCGACCTTCTCTATCAGGATCCTGATCTCGGCTTCTGCATCCTGGCGCATAATTATCCCGGACCGAAGGCATCATCCCCGCATGATCACGGCCCCTCATGGGCCATCTATGCGCAGGCCCGCGGCGAAACCGAAATGCGCGATTTCGAAATGGTGACACCGGCCGATGGCGACCGGCCGGGCACTGTGCGCGCCACCAGAACCTATCGCCTCATCCCGGGTGACGCGCATGTCTATAACGAGGGCGATCTTCACGCGCCGACGCGGACCGGCCCGACAAGCCTTCTTCGGGTGGAAGGGACCGATATGAGCAAGGTCACCCGTCTTCGCTATGAAGCCGTCTGACAAGGCATCGGTGACGCGGCACCCGGTGGAGGTGCGATGAGCAGAGGATATTTTGCCGCGCTCTATGAAGCTGGCGTCCCCTTCGCCCTAATTGACACGCGTGAGCGGCGCGAGCATGTCGACGGCCACTGGTTTGGCAGCACAAACATGCCGCTGTCCAGCCTGGCGCGGACCATCACCCGCCTTGTGCCGGATCGCGGCTTTCCGGTTCATCTTCTGGACTGGCAGGACCGGGCAAGCGGGGCCGCCGCAACGCTGCTGTCACAGCTTGGCTATCAACAGCTGACAATCCACCAGACAAGCCGGCCGGCCACCTTTGGCAACGGGTTTGTGAAGGGGGAATATGTCTGGTCCAAGGCCTTTGGCGAGGTCGTCGCGCATGGCGTGGATTTTCCCGAAGTGACCCCGGACAGCTACATGCGCCACCATCAGGGCGCGCCGCTGTTCGATGTGCGGCCAACGGCGGAATACCGCCAGTTCACCATCCCCACGTCACAGAGCCTGCCAAACAGCCTTCTCCTGGCCAACCTGACGGCCCTTCGCAACACGGGAAAGACAGCGCTGCTGCACTGTGCCGGGCGCACCCGCTCGATCATCGGGGCCTGCACGCTGAAGGCTGCCGGCTATGATGGGCCCTTCGCGGTATTTCGCGGCGGCACCCAGGCCTGGCAGTTGGCCGGCTATGACCGCGAACATGGTGCCGACAGGCGGTTCGCCACTAAGGATAGGGGTGATGACGATGTCCGCGGCTTCCTTGAGAGATGGCGGATCACCTCGCACGAATTGACATCCGGCCAGCTGGCGGATTTCACCGCGGCGCATGAAGGCCATCTGCTGTTCGACGTGTCGGATGATTCCGCCACCGGACAAGTGTTGGTCCACGGCATCACCCGCATTTCCGGCACCAACCTGATCCAGCAGACCGACCAGTCGATCGCCCGCTATCATGTTCCGGTGGTGCTGTTCGACCACGGGTCGGCAAGCCGCGCCGCCTTCGCCGCCTTCTGGTTGACCGCCATGGGGTTCGGTGTGCAGATCGTCCGGCTCGGCGCCCATGTCCCTCAGGCACCTGACCCGCATTTCGAAACACGCCCGAATACCGCCATTCCCATCCTGTCAGCCGGCCGGATGATTGAGCGCCGACAGCAACAGGCGACACTGATCGACCTTCGGTCATCAGCAGCCCACGCGGCGCAGCATCTTGCCGGCAGCGCATGGAGGAATATCAGCTTGATGCTGAATGGCGCGCCCGACGACCGGCCTGTCACCCTCATTTGCGGCAAGACCGAAGACGGATGCCTTGCCGCTGAATTGCTGACCGGTCATGGATGGCGGGTCGAGGGCATCTACCCCTGGCAGGACGGCGACCTGCCGCCGTCCCTGCTGCACTCGGAACCTGTGGATTCACCCGTCGACCGGAGCGCCCTGTTCGCCGGACGGCACCATGGCAATCTTCAGGATGCGCGCGACTATCTGGCCTGGGAAGAGGCGCTGCCGGCGCAGATCGACCCGTTGCTGCATCGCATGTGGCATGACCACCTCGCCCGCGTGCTGGCGTGATCGTGACCGGCTGCCGCCACAGCGGCGTATTTCAGCGGTAACCGAAATACACACTTAACGGTGATAGTCTCTGCGCTTATCCTGACCTGCCACACCACATACACAGGGGCCTGCCGTGTCACTCTTCCCCAAACTTCAGCAGCTTCAGGAAAACGGAACCCCCATTCGGGTCGGCATGATCGGTGCCGGCAAGTTCGGCAGCATGTTTCTTGCCCAGACCCGCAAGCTTCCCGGCGTGCAGATTGTCGGGATTGCCGACCTGTCGGTTGAAACTGCGCGCTCGAACCTCGAATTCATCGGCTGGCCGTCTGATGCGCTCCACGCCGGATCGGCCGAAGAGGCAAACGCCACAGGCGGCATCTTCCTGACCGAGGATTACCGGGACCTGACGGGAAGCCCCTTTATTGATGTGATGGTCGAATGTACCGGCGACCCGATCGCTGCGGTAGACCATATCGTCGCCGGTTTCCAACATGGCAAGCATGTGGTGAATGTCACGGTGGAGGCGGATTCCTATTGCGGGGCGGGTCTCGCCAGGCGCGCCGCGGATGCCGGTGTCCTCTATTCTCTTGCCTATGGCGACCAACCCGCCCTGGCGGCCGAGCTTGTTGACTGGGCGCGGTGCTGCGGCTTCCATGTGATGGCAGCCGGCCGCGGGCACAAATGGCAGCCGCATTACCGCCTGTCGACTCCTGAAACGGTATGGGATTACTGGGGCCTCACCACCGAACAAGCCGCGCGTGGCAGGCTGAATCCGAAGATGTTCAATTCCTTCCTTGATGGATCAAAGCCTGCCATCGAGTCAGCCGCCCTCGCCAACGCGACCGGCCTGGCGGTTCCCAGCGCCGGGCTCGCCTTTCCGGCTGGTGATGTGGAATCCATTCCCGACCTGATGCGCCCACGCGCCGAAGGCGGCGCTCTCGAATCCCCCGGCATGGTCGAGGTGATCTCGTCACTTCGCGAGGATGGCAGCCATGTCGGCTATGACATCCGGCAGGGGATCTGGGTCTGTGTCGAGGCAGACACCGACTATATCAGGAACTGTTTCGAGGAATATGGCGTCGTGACCGACAGTTCGGGGCGCTATTCCGCCATGTATAAGCGGTTCCACCTGATCGGGCTCGAGCTTGGGATGTCGGTGGCGCATGTCGGTGCGCGCGGCGAGACGACCGGAACGCCGTCACATTTCATCGGCGATGTCTGCGCGGTGTCAAAAGGCGAACTGCGGTCCGGAACCGTGCTGGACGGCGAAGGCGGAGCGACAGCCTATGGCGGGCTTCGTCCGGCGGCACAGTCGACGGCAGGCCGCTATCTGCCGCTTGGCCTGTCGCATGGCGCGGTTCTGAAGCGCGACATCGCGCTTGACGAGATCATCACCCTTGATGATGTCGAGATCGACACAAGCCCGCTTGCCTTCACGTTACGCGCCGAGACAGAAGCGCTTCTTGATCGCTAGGGGATCGGCTTCAGAAGTGGATCATGGCGGAGGGACGGGGATTCGAACCCCTGCCCTAACCATCGGTATTTCTGCTCATTTCCAAATTGGTTTCGCTCTAT
>CAJWVJ010000099.1 GCA_913048595.1 uncultured Alphaproteobacteria bacterium
TCATCCTTCAGTTGGAGCACACTAAAAGAGGCGCGAAAGCGCCTCTTTTTTTGTGTCTGGTGATCCTCTTTGTCTCACCCGCCTTCTGATGACCGATGATCCGCCCGCTGACCGGAATGTGATTTGCGCTCGCCACGCGGCCGCCACAGGCTCTACAGGAATTGCCACTCACCTTGAATTTTCAGGGGACCAGGAAGAGATGCACGACATCCTCGAGCCGCTTCATCACAAGATCGATTATGTCGAATTCGCCTCGGCCGACCCGGCGCGCATGTGTGACTTCTTCGGCGCCACCCTCGGCTGGAGCTTTGAATGGTTCGGCGAGGATTACGTCGCCTTCCATGGCGCCGGCCTTGAAGGCGGTATCTACCGCGCCGATCTGGCGAGCCGGTCCGCGGATGGCGCCACGCTGGTGGTGTTCTACAGCCGCGACCTCGAGGCAAGCGAGAGGCTATTCCGCACGCAAGGCGCCAGCATCATCAAACCCGTTTTCAGCTTTCCGGGCGGCCGCCGGTTCCAGTTCGCGGAGCCGACGGGAAATGAATTCGCGGTCTGGTCGGACAGCTAGGGTTGTAGGCGGCGCTTTGGGCATTTGGCCGCGCCGGTAAACCTGCCATACTCGCAGCTCACCACTTGCCGGACCGTTCATGCCCGCCGTCACCTATCTTGATCCGCTGTTCACTATCCTCCGTCTGGCGCGCCTTGGCAGCCTGACGATTGCCTGGATAGCGGGGGTTGTCGCCATCCTGCTGGCACAGCCAAGCGGCGTGGTGGCGACGACAGGTGCCTGCGCCTTTGGCCTGTTCATTCTTCTGACCGTGACACGGCTGCGCTGGGACAGCCTTGTCATCCTCGCGGTGCTGGGGCTTGTCACCTGGTTTCTTGTCGGGGACATGCCGAGGCCTGCCGACATTCTGGCAGGTGGCGAACGGGTCCTGATTTTCGCGGCGTTGCTGCCGACCATGGCGCTGGTAAGGGCGACGGCGATGACCATGCCGTCGGTGCATGCCACCCAGAAGCGTCTAGCCGAGCTGCCCGAACATGCCTTTGCCGGCGGCCAGCAGCTGGCGGCGCATGTCTTTGGCGGCATCATCAACACCGGGGCCTTTGCGCTTCTGTCGGCGGTGCTTCCGGCGGATGCGCCCGAGGCGCGCCGCCGGGCCTCTGCCGAGGCGGTGATCCGCGGCATGGTGTCGTCTTCTGCCTGGTCCCCCTTCTTCATCGCCTTCGCCATTGGCCAGACTTTTGTCGATCCGGTCTATGCCTGGATGGCGATCGGTGTTGGCACGGTGTCGGCGCTTCTGTTCACGCTGGCGACCCTGCTGCTGCTGACACGCGGCTTCGGCATGATCCAGCTTCGCCTGTCGCTGGCCTGCATGCGGCCGGTGGCGACGCGGCTGCTGATCGTCTTTGCCTCGGTTCTTGCGGTGGCGCTTGTCTTCGGATTGACGGCGCTGTCGGCTGTGGTGGTGGTGATGCCGCTTCTTGTGCTGCTGCAGCTTGTCCGGCACCGCGACAAGGCAGGCCTGATCCTGGCGCAGACCCGCGATGCGATGCACAGCACCGCCGATGATCTTGTGGTGATCGCAGCGGCCATGCTGGTAGCCTTTTTCGCAACGCAGGATGACAGCCTGACCGGCCTAGTCAGCACCATCCATTCCGGCCAGATACCCGGCTGGATCGCTCTGATCGCCACGCCTGTGCTGATGATGGGCCTGTCGGTAATCGGCATCCACCCGGTGATCACCAGCACGGCCCTGCTGGCGACCTTCAGCGGCGGCGGCGCGGATGTGCATCCGGCACTGCTGGTGCAGGCGCATCTGATTGGCTGGGGAGCCGGCACGATGAGCTCGATCGCCTCGCTCTCGGTGCTGACCTGTGCCGGCCTCTACCGGGTGCCGGCGCGCCGTCTTGTGTTCGGTGACAACATGGCCAGCGGCTTGGCCTATGCCGCCGGATGCGGCGGCTTGCTGGCGCTTGCCAACCTCGCGCTGGGGCATGTCTGAGCCATTGCCGGCATTGCGCAAACCGGAAAGATTTTGCAAATTCGGGGGAAAGGGAGAATACCATCATGATTTTCCGCCAGATGTTCGACTCCGTTTCCTCGACCTACACCTATCTGCTTGCCAGCCGGGCAGGTGGCGAGGCGCTTCTGATCGATCCTGTGTTCGAGAAAACCGACCGGTATATCAAGCTTCTGGAAGAGCTGGACCTGAAGCTGGTGAAAGTCGTCGATACGCATGTTCATGCCGATCACGTCACCGCCATGGGGGCGCTTCGCGACCGTACCAACTGTGTCACGGTGATGGGCGAGCAGTCGCCTGTCGATGTGGTGTCTATGCGTGTCGCCGACGGCGAACGAGTGACTATCGAGGGGCTGGACCTCACGGCGATGCATACCCCCGGTCATACCGATGACAGCTATTGTTTCCGCATGGATGACCGGGTCTTTACCGGCGACACGCTGCTGATCCGGGGCACCGGGCGAACCGATTTCCAGAATGGCGATGCCGGCCAGCAATATGATTCGCTGTTCGACGGCGTGCTGAAGCTTCCCGACAGTACGCTTGTCTATCCGGCGCACGACTATAAGGGCGACATGGTGTCGACCATTGCCGAGGAACGCGCCAACAATCCGCGACTCCAGGTCGGCTCGCGGGCCGAATATATCGAACTGATGGCCGGGCTGAACCTGCCGAACCCGAAAATGATGGATGTGGCCGTGCCGGAAAATATCCGCATGGGGCTGAATCTGGAACGCCAGCGCGAGGTGGCGACAGTCACCGCGGAATCCATCATCAGGGACAATGGCGAGGGAATGATCATCGTCGACCTTCGCGAAGAGGGCGAACGGGTGAAATCCGGCATCATTCCGGGGTCCGTTCACGCGCCTTACAGCCGCCTCGACCAGCATCTCGGCATGTTGCGCGAGTCGGGTGACCGGAAAGTCGTGTTCTATTGCGCCGTCGGCGAACGTTCGACCATGGCGGTGAACATCGCCTCCGGCGACGGGGTGGATGGCTGCGCCCATATCCCTGGTGGCTTTGTCGCCTGGGCAGATGCCGGCGGCAATGTCGCCCGCGTCTGACTGATGGCGGGCAAGCGGCATCAGATCGCCGTCATCGGTGGCGGCATCGTCGGTGTCAGCAATGCGCTGGCGCTGCAGAAGGCCGGGCATCAGGTCACGCTGATCGACCGCGGCACGCCGGGGCGCGAAACCTCCTATGGCAATGCCGGCGTGCTGTCGGAATCCTCGGTCGCCGTGCTGAACAGCCCGGGCCTTCTGAAATCCCTGCCAAAGCTTCTGTTCGGGCGTTCCAACAGCGTGCGCTTCTCGCCCGGCTTCGTGATCCGCCGGCTTGGCTGGATGGTTGGGTTCCTGTCCTATTGCACAGCGCGCCGCTGGCGCGCCGCCGGCCATGCGCTGCGGGCGCTTCAGCTGGTCTCGCTTGACCAGCACAAGGCCTGGATCGCCGAGGCCGGGGTGGACGACCTGCTTCGCTATGGTGGCTGGATGAAGGTGTTCCGGCGTCAGGAGAGCTTTGAGGCCTACCGTGCCGAGCTGGCGCTGGCGGACGAGGTCGGCACCGGCTACAGCATCTTCGACCGTGAACAGATCCGGCAGATCGAACCCGGGCTGAAACCCATCTATGAGAAGGCCGTTCTCTATGACAACACCTGCGGTGTCAGCAATCCGGCGGCGCTGACAGACGCCTATGTCAGGCTGTTCATCGATGCCGGTGGCCGGGTGGCGAAGGCGCGCGTCACCGGGCTGGCGCGTGGCGAAGATGGCTGGACCGTGTCATGTGATGGCGGCGGTGATCTTGCCGCTGACGCCGTGGTGATCGCCGCCGGGCCGTGGTCGGCGGATATCTCCGGCTGGCTTGGCTATGATCTGCCGCTTGGCTGGGAACGCGGCTATCACATGCATCTAGAACCCGGCGAGGGGCCTCAGCTCAACCGTGCTGTTCATGATGTCGATGGCGGCTTTGCCATCGCGCCGATGCAGCAGGGGGTGCGGATCACCACAGGCGTCGAGATCGCCCACCGTGACGCCCCGCCGGATTACCGTCAGGTCAGGCGGTCTGTCAAACTGGCCCGCGACGGTCACGAGATGAAAGCCGAGATCGACGAAACGCCCTGGATGGGCCGCCGTCCGACCATGGTGGATTCGCTGCCGGTCATCGGGCCGGCCCCGCGCCATGACGGGCTGTTCTTCAATTTCGGGCATCAACATATCGGCCTGTCGATGGCGCCTGGCTCGGCGCTTGCCATCACCGCGATGATCAATGGCGAGGCACCGCCAATGGACATGACGCCGTTCCGCGCCACGCGGTTTTCCATCTGAACCCCCGCAAGGTGCCCCCCCCGCACGCGCTAAGGTCAGAAGCTGTCCTCCATGGCGCGCACCAGGGCCGACAATGTCTGGTTCACCGGCGTGTTGATCCCGTGCCGCGCCCCGACCACCGGCACCATGCCGTTGATGGCGTCGATTTCCGAGCGGCGGCGGGCCTGATGGTCAAGCCGCATCGACGGGCTGGCATCCGGCATCAGGCTGGCGAAGTCGGTGACATAGGCGTCGATGTCGGTGAAGGAGAAATTCACCCCTTCGGCAAGGCCGCACCGATGCGCCTCGCGGGCGCAGGCAAGCGCCAGCTCCCAGGCCTCGTCATTCGCCATCAGCCCGCCGATATTCACATCGAAGGCGGTGCAGGGCGCGCTAAGCGTGACATTGCACACGAATTTCTCCCAGATCAGCTGGGTGATGTCGGGAAAGGCGCGGGCCTTGAATCCCGCCGTCTGCCACAGCGATTCCAGCGCCACCAGCCGGTCGGTCATGCCGCCGCCCATCTCGCCAAGCCGGATCAGCTTCATGGCGTTGTGATGCGCGTGGCCTGGCCCCTTCAGCGATGCGCCAAACCCGTCGGCGACCCCGAGAAGCACATTGTCGGTCTTCATGTGGGCGGCGATGCGCTCGCCGGCGCCAAGACCGTTCTGGATGGTCAGGACAAGCGAGTCGGGCCGCATCGCCGAGGCCACCATGCGCGCCGCCGCGCCGACACCGCCTGCCTTGGTGGCGATGATGTAGAGATCGCACGGGCCGGAATCAGCCTCGGCCGCGGCAAGATCGCGGGCGGCGCGGATCGAGGTGAGGGTGCGCTCGCCGCTCACCCCGCTCAGCCGAAGTCCGCTGTCATTGATGGCATCGACATGGTCCTGCCAGCCGTCAATGGCGACCACGTCATGCCCTGCCTCGGCCAGAAGAACCGCATAGACGGACCCCATGGCACCGGTGCCGATCACGGCGATTCTGCGGCTGTCCGTCATCATCCGTCCTTCTGAAAGAACAATTCGGTCGCGGCCAGGATGCCGGCCTCGATATGGGCGGCCAGATTGCGGAACGGGTCGGGCGCCCTGCCTGGCTCTGTCGGCGGCTTGGTGGCAAGGACATGCGTGAAGAAGCCTTCTGCGGCCTCAGTCTCGTCATGCTTTACCACAAGCCTCATCCCGGCGGCCTCGCCAGCCGCGATATAGTCATCCGGACGGGCGACCGCGCTGACATCGGCGCTGCGGGCCCATGGCATCGGGAAGCCCACCGCACCGTCGGCCACCTGCATCATGTCATAGATTCCGAACCGCCCCCCGGGGGCAAGCACCCGCGCCACCTCGGCCAGAAGCCCTTTCTTGTCGGCAATGTTCATGCCGACATGAAGCATCATCGCGCGCGGAAAGCTGGCATCTTCGAAGGGCATCTCTAGCGCGCTGCCCCGTTGCAGGGTGACAAGATCGCCCAACCCGCAGCGCGCCGTCAGCTCGGCCCCGGCTGTGATGAAATCTGCCGTCAGGTCGATGCCTGTGACCCTGCAGCCGATCATCGCCGCCACCGCGCGGGCCGGCCCGCCAGCCCCACAGCCGACGTCAAGGAGATGCGTCTGCGGATCAAGGGCCAGCCGCCCGGCGAAACGGTGCGTCGCCGCCATCCCGCCGACATGAAACTCGTCATAGGGGGCCAGGATGTCCGGTGTCAGGCTGGCCGGGTCATGCCCCTTTTCGGCAAGCGCGGCGAAAATCCGCTCGACAAGGCCGCGCCCGCTGTAATGGTCTTCGACGGCATCGGCTGAGGTCATGGCGGGTCTCCGTTCAGGGACAAGGCATACAGGGTCGCCGTATCGCGGAATCATAGCGGTCTTGTCCCGAATGATAAGCAGATAGTACTGTGCCACAAAGATCAACCGCCGCCTTTTTCCCCCATGACACTTGCCCCGCTTCTCTCGGCCCCCGTGCCGATCCCCTGTCACGCCATGGCCGCGATGATGGCGGCGGTTCTCGGCGCGCTCCAGCTGTGGGGACCGAAAGGCACCCGAAATCACCGGATCCTGGGCTATGTCTGGGTCTTGCTGATGGCCTTTGTCGCCGTGTCCGGCTTCTTCATCCATGCGCTGAAGATGGTCGGCCCGTTCAGCCCAATCCATCTTCTCTCCGCCTTCACCCTTGCCTGCCTGTGGTATGCCATCCGCGCGGCACGACGGCGCGACATCAGACGACACCGCCAGACCATGGTGGCGCTGTTCTGGATGGCGCTGATCCTGACCGGGGTCTTCACCTTCTGGCCCGGCCGGGTGATGCATCAGGTGGTGACGGGGACTAATGCGGGCGAAGCTGCGA
>CAJWVJ010000100.1 GCA_913048595.1 uncultured Alphaproteobacteria bacterium
GCCGTTCTTTGCTGCTCTATCTCGCCGCATTGACAAGACCGCGAGCACCAGCATTCCAACCGCCGGCGTTCGTGTCAACCCGCAAACTGCCCAGTTCGAGTTGCTTTACAACCCTGAGTTTATGGGTGCTCTCAAGGATGAGCACCAGCTTGGCGTTCTCATGCACGAGTTCTATCACATCATCTTTGAGCACGTGACTGGTCGCAAGCCCGCTGATGGTCTCAAGCGCATCGACAATATTGCCATGGACCTCGCAATCAATGGTCTACCGGAGATGGCTGGCAAGCTGCCTTGTGAAACAGCCGGAGGATCGGCTGCTCTTCGACCAGGCCTTCCATATCTTCTGGCGCAATCCGCGGTTGATGGAAAAGATGCGCGATCTTCTTCTGCCGTCCCTGACCCGCGAAACCGAGGGCGATCCGGATGATGATCCGACCTCGCGCCGTATCGACGAGGCGCTGAACGCGGCCAGGCCGCCCGAGGCGAAGGAGGAAGATGACGACGAGGCCATCGAGATCGACATGTCGATGACGACCTCGACCGTCGAGCGGCTGCAGACAACCGATTTCCAGATGATGAGCGTGGCCGAGATGGCCGAGGCCGAGCGCGCCATCGATTCCATGGTGCTGGCGCTGCCGACAAGGTCGTCGCGCCGGTTCGCCGCTGCGCCTTCGCATGGCCGCCTGTCCTTCAAACGCACCCTGCGGCAGATGGTGCGCCGGGGCGGCCTGCCGCTGCCGGTTCATGAACAGCGTCTTCGCAAGCCGCGCCCGATCGTGGTGATCTGCGACATCTCGGGGTCCATGGAACGCTATTCGCGGATGCTTCTTCGCCTTGTCCACGCGCTGACACAGCGGCGCGGCAATGTTCATTCCTTCCTGTTCGGGACGCGGCTCAGCAATGTCACCCGCCAGATGAAGGACCGTGACGCCGACGCTGCGCTGCGCGCCATCTCGACCTATGTCGAGGACTGGTCGGGCGGCACCCGCATTTCCAGCGCCCTGCAGAATTTCAACCGCGACTGGTCACGCCGCGTTCTGGGCCAGGGGGCGCTTGTGCTGCTGATCACCGACGGGCTGGACCGCGACGAGGGCGGCGACCTTGCCTTTGAGATCGACCGGCTCCACCGGTCCTGTTCGCGGCTGATCTGGCTCAACCCGCTTCTTCGCTTCGACGGGTTCGAGCCGCGAAGCGGCGGGGTGCAGACCATGCTGCCGCATGTGGATGCCTTTCTTCCCATCCATTCGCTTGACTCCATCAGGAAGCTGTCCGGAATGCTGGAGGACGACATGCCGCCAGGCTGGCGCGCGCAATCACTCGCGAGCTGGCAGCACAGGCTTCATGACATTCTGGACGAAGAGGCCGGAAACGGCGTGGCAGGATGACATCGCAGATGCCACAGAGCGAGGGGGCGACGAACGCGGCCCTTCTGGCGCGTGCCGCGCAATGGCATGGCGACGGGCATGGTGTTGCCCTCGCCTTTGTGATTCAGACCTGGGGCTCGTCGCCCCGCCCGGTCGGCAGCGTGATGATCGTGCGGGACGATATGGCGGTCGAAGGCTCGGTCTCCGGCGGCTGCGTCGAGGGGGCGGTGATCGACGCGGCGGGTGACGCCATTGCCGGCGGCACCGGGCAGAGGCTTGATTTCGGGGTGGCGGATGCCAGCGCCTGGGAGGTGGGCCTGTCCTGTGGCGGCAAGATCGCCGTGATGGTCACGCCGCTGTCCGAAACCGGTCTCCCGCCGGACCGTCTTGCCGGCCTTGTCGGTGATATTGCGGTCCGTCGGCACGCCAGCCTGCTGTTTGACGCGCAGACCGGTGCGCTGCGGGACGGCCCCGGGGATCATGCCGAAGATGGTTGCGAGGCCTCGTCCCTGTCGCCGGACGAAGCGACCTTCACCTACCGCCAGGTTCCGCCGCGCCGTCTTGTCGTGATCGGCGGGGTGCACATCACCCAGTTCCTGGCCCCGATGGCACAGCAGGCCGGATATGATGTGACCATCATCGATCCGCGGGCGGTGTTCAGCACCGAGGTCCGCTTTCCCGGCACCGCATGTGTCACCGCCTGGCCGGACGAGGCGATGCCCGATCTGAAGCCCGATTCCCGCACCGCTGTGGTGACGCTGACACACGACCCGAAGATCGACGATCCGGGGCTGATCGAAGCCCTGCGAAGCGAGGTCTTCTATATCGGCTGTCTCGGCTCGCGAAAGACCCATGCGGCACGCTGTGAGCGGCTTGCCGCAGCCGGGTTCAGCGCCGAGGACATCGCCCGCCTGCACGGCCCTGCCGGTCTGGATATCGGGGCGAGGACCCCGGCCGAGATCGCCGTGTCGATCCTTGGCCAGATCATCTCTGTCGAGCGGCTGGCGGACAGGGCATGAGGGCGGGGGGATGAAGTTCGGCCCGGTTCCGACAGAGGCCTGTGACGGGGCGGTTCTCGCGCATGCGCTGAATCTTCCCGATGGCCGCATCCGCAAGGGAACGCGGCTGGCGGGAACCGACCTCGACCGGATCAGGGCTGCCGGCATCACCGAAATTGTCGTGGCCAGGCTGGAGACAGGCGACCTTGACGAGGACGCCGCCGCCGACAGGCTTGCCGCGGCGCTGATGCCCCCTGGGCTGCGCCTGTCCGCCGCCGCCACCGGACGCGTCAATATCTACGCTGTCGGGCGCGGCATCGTGCGGTTTGACCGCGACAGGCTGAAACAGGTCAACAGGATCGACGAAGGGGTCACCCTTGCCTGTGTCCAGCACAACCAGCTTGTCGAGGATGGCGACATGATCGCCACGCTGAAGATCATCCCCTATGCGATCAGCGAGACCGCCGTGGCGGCGGTTGAATCACAGGGTGGCGGGGCACCGGTCCTTGGCTTTCACCCGCTTGTGACACGGCCCTTCGCGCTGATCCAGACGCGGATGGCCGGCATGAAGCCGGCGGTGCTGACCACCACCGAGAAAGTGACGAAACAGCGGCTGAACCAGCTTGGTTGCGCGCTGGTCGACAGCCGGGTTGTCGCGCATGACCAGGCGGCTGTCACTGTGGCCATAGATGCGGCGCGACGTCATGGCGCCGAGGCCATTCTCGTCTGCGGCGCCTCGGCCATCAGCGACAGGCGCGATGTGGTGCCGACGGCTGTTGAGGTGGCTGGCGGGCGGATCGACAGGCTGGGGCTTCCGGCCGACCCCGGCAATCTCCTGATGACGGCAACGCTTGACGGCATGCCGGTGATCGGGATGCCGGGATGCGCGCGCTCGCCGCGGCTGAACGGGTTTGACTGGGTGCTTCATCTTGTTCTGGCCGGCCTGCCGCTTGATGATGACGAGATTGCCGACATGGCCATCGGCGGATTGCTGATGGAAATCGCCTCGCGGCCGCTTCCCCGCAAGATGGTCGAGCAGCGGCGGGATGACGGCATTGCCATCGGTGGCGTACTGCTGGCCGCCGGCATGTCCAGCCGCATGGGGGCCGAGAACAAGCTCCTTGTCGAGATCGACGGCGTGCCGATGGTGCGCCGCGCCGCCGAGGCAATGATCGCGGGCGGCATCCGCCAGCTTGTCGTTGTCACCGGCCACGAGGCCGAGCATGTGGCGGCGGTGCTGGATGGTTTCGATGTGCCGGACCTTGATCTGCGCCTTGTTCACAATCCGGATTTTGCTGACGGCCAGGCGGGGTCGGTTGCCGCCGGCATCGCCGCGCTGCCGGCCGGGCTTTCGGGCGCGCTGATTGGGCTTGGCGACATGCCCTTCATCACGCCGGCGCTTGTCAGCGAAATGATCCATGACCATAGCGGGCTCGGCGACCATGAAAGGCGTATTTCCTTCCCTGTCTTCGAAGGACGCCGGGGCAACCCGGTGCTGTGGGGCCGCGGCTTCTTCGACGCCCTGTCCGGCCTCAGCGGCGATATCGGCGGGCGGCATATCCTCAGCGAAAACCCGGCCGCGGTAAACAGCATCAGCTGGACCGACGACAGTATTCACCGCGATATCGACACCGCCGCAGACCTTGGCGCGAACCTTACAGCGCATCTTCGGGGTTGAACCTGTCGCCAAGGGGCGTTATATCGGCGTCAAATTCCCGTCGACATCCCGACAAGGCGGCGTCCTGCCGCCCGGACACATTACCGCCAGCCTGCACCTGGCCTGGCGCCCGATGCCGACGACATCGCTGATATCCATTGAAAGGAGCCCCCCAGATGCAGCTTTCCAACCTTACAGGCAAAACCGTCGCAATCATGGTCGCGAGCGGATTTGACGAGGACATTTTCATCGCCATCCAGCGTGCGATGATGTCCGTGAACGCAAAGTTGCGTGTCATTTCCCGTGACGCCGGCCTGACGAATGCCTGGAATGGAAGCGGCTGGGGCATGTCCTATCCGGTGGACGGCACGCTGTCGACGACGCTTGCTGTTGATTTCGACGCGCTGATCATCCCGGCCGGCGAACGCCACGTCGCTACCCTGACCGCCGAGGTGCATGCCAAGAGGCTGCTTCGTGCCTTCACCCGCGAAGAAATGCCCATCCTTCTCATCGACGATGCGACGTCGCTTCTTGATCTGATCGATATGGCCGCCCCGGCCATGGGTGATGACGCGGAAGTGGCAGTCGAGGGCCGCCTTTCGGTGGGCCGCGGCGGCGCGCTGAAGGCTGGTCTTGAAGCGTTAAATGATGCGATGCTTGTCGCGGATGGCGAAAGCGTTGCTGCCTGATCACAATCCTTGCTGTCCAGCACAGCCCCGTGACCGTGTCTTGCAGGATGGGTGAATGTCTGATGATCAGGGCATGATGCCGCTCCCCTCCCCCTGTATTTCGGTGTGCCAGCTCGACCCTGCATCGGGCATGTGCCTTGGTTGTTACCGTACCCGCAGCGAAATTGCCGCCTGGCGGTCCATGGATGCCGAGGCGCAGCGCGCGCTTCTCGACAGTCTGACGGACCGCCGCGCGGCCGCAACCGGCATCAAAAGGCGGCCGACCCGCCGCCGCGGTGCCTAGGTCAGACCGGCCGGAGGCGCAAACCAACAGAAGGCCAGCATGACCATTCTCGACCAGATACTAGATCAGACAGGGTGGATTCTTGCTGACGCCGCCACCGGAACCAATTTCTTCAAGCAGGGCCTCGAGACGGGCTACCCGCCGGAACTGTGGAATGTGTAACGCCCCGACAAAGTGAGCGCGCTACGAGGCCCAGGACCGGGTCGAGGAGCTGAACAGCGCCGGGGCCCGCATCGCGCGACAGGCCGCCGATGACGGCCGCGAGCGCACCGGCCGCCCAGTCGTGGTCGCCGGCTCGATGGGACCGACCGGCGAGCTGTTCGCGCCGATGGGCGCGCTCGATTATGATGATGCGCTTGCCGCCTTCACGGCACAGGTCAGCGCGCTTGCCGATGGCGGGGCCGATCTGTTGTGGGTCGAGACCATGTCGTCGCTGGAAGAGGTTCAGGCCGCCATCGACGCTGCCGCCACGACCGGGCTGCCGGTGGCCGCCTGCATGACCTTCGACACCGCCGCAAAGACCATGATGGGTGTCTCGCCCGCCGAATTCGCCAGGCTTTCGAGCGGTTTCGGGGCCGGTTTCGTCGGCGCCAACTGCGGGATCGGACCTGCTGAGCTTCTTCATTCGGTTCGCGAGATGCTGCCGGCGACCGACATTCCGGTGATCGCCAAGGGCAATTGCGGCATCCCGGCCTATGTCGATGGGGGCATCCATTATCATGGCACGCCTGAACTGATGGGTGACTATGCCTGCTTCGCGCGCGATGCCGGGATCAGGATCATCGGCGGGTGCTGTGGCACCACACCGGCGCATGTGGCGGCGATGGCCGCGGCGCTGACATCCACCGCCGCGCGCCCCTTTGACGAGGGGGCGGCTGAGGCCGCGCTGCGCCGCGCAAGGGGCCGTCGCCGCGCCCGCGGTTGAAGCTTGTTGCGGAAGCCAGGCAATCTTTGCATACTGCGCGCGATTTCGGCGGCCCGGTGGTCGCATTGCCCATGCCATGGATGCCTGACGGGCATCCCCGTTTGATATGTCCTTCCGGAGTTAGAAGATGCACGCCTTTCGCTCACATAATTGCGGCGAACTTGTCGAGGCCGATGTCGGCCAGTCGGTCCGCCTGTCGGGGTGGGTCAACCGCAAGCGCGACCATGGACAGCTTGTCTTTGTCGACCTTCGGGATCATTACGGCCTGACGCAATGCGTTGTCGATTCCTCAGACCCGGCCTTCGAAGCGGTCGAGGCCACAAGGCTTGAATCCGTGGTGACCATCACCGGCACGGTGCTGAAACGAAGCGACGAAACGATCAACGACAGCCTGCCGACCGGCCATATCGAGGTGCGAATCGAACAGTTCGAGGTGCAGTCCGCCGCCGACACATTGCCGCTTCAGGTGAATTCGGATGTCGATTCCGGCGAAGAGACGCGGCTTCGCTACCGCTATCTCGATCTTCGGCGCTCGCGGCCGCATGACAACATCATGCTTCGCGCCCAGATCATCCAGTCGATCCGCGCGCGCATGGTGGCCCAGGGCTTCACCGAATTCCAGACGCCGATCCTGACAGCCTCTTCGCCGGAAGGCGCGCGTGACTTCCTGGTGCCGGCCCGCCTTCACCCGGGCAAGTTCTACGCCCTGCCGCAGGCACCGCAGCAGTTCAAACAGCTGG
>CAJWVJ010000101.1 GCA_913048595.1 uncultured Alphaproteobacteria bacterium
CCATCCTCGCCGACCCGATACCCGCCTGAGGAGGCCGCCATGCCCGATCTCACCCATTTCGATGCCAACGGCAAGGCGCATATGGTCAATGTTGGCGAAAAGCCGGTGACGGACCGTGTCGCCGTGGCATGTGGCGAAATACGGATGGCCGCCGCGACGCTGGACCGAATCCGCGAGGGCGGGTTCGGCAAGGGCGATGTGCTAGGCATCGCCAGGCTCGCCGGGATCATGGGGGCAAAGCAGACAGCCAGCCTGATCCCGCTCTGTCATCCGCTTGGCCTTGATCATGTGGCCGTCGATCTCGAGATGGACGAGTCCCTTCCCGGCGTTCGCATCACTGCCACCTGCCGGGTAACCGGGCGCACCGGCATAGAGATGGAGGCGATGACGGCTGTCTCGGTCGCGGCGCTGACCATCTACGACATGTGCAAGGCGGTCGACCGCGGCATGCAGATCGGATCCATCCGGCTGACCCATAAATCCGGCGGCAAGTCGGGCGATTTCAATGCCGACTAACGGTGGCGGTGCGGGCGGGACACCCGACCTCCTGCCCGTCGCCGAGGCGCGGTCCCGCATCCTTGCGGGTCTGACCCCAGGTGCCGCCGAGACAAGCCCCCTGGCCGAGGCCATCGGGCGGGTCCTCGCCGCCGATCTGGCAGCAAGGCTCAGCCTGCCGGCCGATCCGGTGTCCGCCATGGACGGCTATGCCGCGCGAAGCGAAGACTGCGCCGCCGCCGGAAGCAGCCTCACCCGCATCGGGGAATCCGCCGCGGGACGCCCCTGGACCGGCGTGATCGGGCCCGGCGAGGCCGTCCGGATTTTTACAGGCGCCGTTGTGCCCGACGGTGCCGACTGCATCATTCTCCAGGAGGATGTCGAGGCAAGCTCGGAGGAAGACGGGGCTATCGTCAGCATTCGGGAGGTGCCGCAGAAAGGCCGATTCATCCGGCCGGAAGGGCTCGACGTCACGGCCGGCGATATCATCCTTGCCGAAGGCACAATGATGTCGGCGCGGCTGATTGCGCTGGCGACCTCGGCAGGTCATGTGACCGCGTCATTCTATCCGCGCCCGCATATCGGCATCCTGTCAACAGGCGACGAGCTGGTCAGCCCCGGCGACACCCCGGCGCGTGGCCAGATCGTCTCGTCAAACGCCACCTATCTGTCCGCTTTTGTGAGCGCCTGTGGCGGCGTCCCGGTCGAGCTTGGCATTGCCCGGGACAGGCCTGGGGCGATGCTGGACGCGCTTCGCGCAGCGCCGGTGCCGCTCGACCTTGTAGTGACCACCGGCGGGGCGTCGGTCGGCACGCATGATCATGTCGTTGATGACCTGTCCTCGACTGGTACAGAGCTCGGCTTCTGGAAGATCGCCATGCGGCCCGGCAAGCCGCTGATCCATGGACGGGTCGACGGCATCCCGCTTCTGGGCCTTCCCGGCAACCCGGTGTCGAGCGCCGTCTGCGCCAACATCTTCCTTCGCCCGGCCATCGCGCGACTGAGCGGAAGCGACCATGCGCCCGAGATGATCGCCGCGCGGCTTGCCACCGGCCTTCCCGAAAATGACCGGCGGCAGGATTATCTGCGCGCCACCCTGTCCCATGACGATGACGGGCTTCCACAGGCGACACCGGCCAGACAGCAGGACAGCTCGATGATCGGCGTCTATGCCAATGCCAATGCGCTGATCGTCAGGCCCCCGTTCGACCCGCCGAAATCGGCAGGCGACATGGTGATGGTGCTGCGTCTGGACCCGCTTCTCTGACCTGTCCTGTTTTTGATTTGTTCATGCGGCTTGCCAGATGCGGCGAACATTGCTAGAACATATCCGGAACGATACAGGAATGTGGGAGAGACCCCATGCTGACACGAAAGCAGAAAGAGCTTCTCGACTTCCTCACGGCGCATGCCGAAAAGAGCGAGGTTGCCCCCTCCTTCGACGAAATGCGCGACGCGCTCGGGCTGGCGTCGAAATCCGGTATCCACCGGCTGGTATCGGGGCTTGAGGAACGCGGCTATATCCGCCGCCTTGCCAACCGCGCCCGCGCCATCGAAATCCTGAAGCCGGTGACAGGCGCTGCCGCCGACCTGGGCCGAACCGTTGCTGCCGCCGCGGATGCCGTCAGCCTGCCGCTTCTCGGCCGGATTGCCGCCGGCACGCCGATCGAGGCGCTGAGCGACCCGAGCAACCAGCTTGAGGTGCCTGCCAGCATGCTGGGACGCGGAGAGCATTTCGCGCTCGAGATTGTCGGCGATTCCATGGTCGAGGCAGGCATCCTCGACGGGGACACGGTGGTGATCGAACGGTCGGCCACCGCCAATCATGGCGAGATCGTCGTCGCCCTCATCCAGAAGCAGGAAGCGACACTGAAAACACTGCTGAAGGAACCTGGCCGGGTCGGGCTGCAGGCGGAAAACCCGCGCTACGCTACCCGCTATTTCCAGACCGACGAGGTTGAGGTTCAGGGCCGGCTGACCGGGCTGATCCGCAAATACTGACCGTCTGCCGCACGCGCCGTGACACCCTGCTCGCCTATGGTCAGCCGGTAATTTCCCCGAGGCAGACCGGCAAGACTGACAAGCGGCACGCCTGATCGGCAGGGGTAATCCGCCTCGACAAGCGCAAGCACCATATCCGCCGGCACGCGGCATCCGGCCGACAGGCCGCGCCGCGACATGACGACGGTCACGCGCCGCCCGTCGCGAAGCCGGTGTCCGGCAAACCAGACATTCGCGCCGTCAGGGGCCGGCATGACAGGCTGCGCCAGCTGGCGCGCCGCACTGTCAGCCAGAAATCCCGAGAGCCGTCCGCCTGCCCTTGGAGCAAAGGCATGGATGGCCGCCTCGCCGGTTGCCCCGGCCAGAATGAGCTGCGGCGCGCCGAGTGCCAGAAGCACAGCATCATCACGTGCCGGCAAGGCGATGCCGCCGATCACCATTCCCGCCGCCCCGATCCAGCAGGCCGTCTTCAGCCGCAAGGGCAGCACCAGGCAGAAGGCCGTCGCCATCAGGATGCCGGCCAGAACCAGAACAGCCGCGCCGGGCGGCGGCACCCGAAACGGGGCCGCGGGCAAGTCAGAAAACAGCCCGGCGACCACAACAAGCCAGTCGATCCCCGCCTGCATGACCCAGAGCGCCGCTCCGGCCATCCAGCCAGGCACCGGCAGGAACTGTGTTGCCAGAACAAACAGCCCTGCCGGCATGATCCATAGACCGGTCAGCGGGATCCCAGCAAGATTCGCCAGCACCCCCCAGGGAGTGATTGTGCCGAAATGCTGGGCGGTCAGCGGCAGGGTGGCGGCGCTGGCGAGGCAGGAGGCCAGAACAAGATCACCGGCCCAGCGCAACGGCCGGCTAATCGGCCGTCCCGCGCCTCCACCGTCCTGCCGGACGGCGCGGTGGCGCCATGTTTCAAACCAGATGACAAGTGCCGTGGTGGCGGCGAAAGACAGCTGGAATCCCGCGCTGAACAGCGCATAGGGATTCACCAGCAGGATCACCCCGGCGGCGAGCGCGACATTGCGAAGCGTCAGGCCGAGCCGGTCCACAAGCCAGGCGGCCAGGATCAGCATAGCCATCAGGAAGGCGCGGATGGCGCTGACCGACAGCCCCGACAGCAGCAGATAGGCAAGCCCGACAGCGATGCCGGCAAGGGCGGCGTATTTGTGAACAGGAACCCGGCTTGCCGGAACCGGCCACAACGCCATCACAGCCCGCAGAAAGCCGATCACCCCGAAACAGAGAAGCCCCATATGAAGCCCGGAAATGGCCAGAAGATGCGCCAGCCCCGACTGGCGGAACATCTCATAGGTGGCGGTGCTGACATAGCGCCTGTCCCCGATCAGAAGTGCGGCGGCGATCCCCCCTGCCGGGTCGGTCATGCCGGCGGCGATCCTGTCGGCCCGCGCCTGTCGCAGCGCGCCAAGCCGGATCGGGAACGGCGCGGCGGCAAGATCGGTCGCGGTGACGCTGTGGACGGCCGTCACATAGCCGCTGGCGACAACGCCGCGGATGCGGGCCTGTACCCCGTGGTCGCGCGCGCCATGCAGAACAGGCGGTGGCGGCGGATAAATCCGCGCCGACAGGCTCACATGACTGCCGACAAGCGGGATCAGTTCCCGCGGCCTGACCAACAGCCTGACAAGATGCTGGCGAAGCCTGTCCTCGCCCTTCGAGGCATGGCTGACAGCCAGCCAGACCCGCAGCCTGTCATCAAGGCGCCCGTCAACAGCCGTCACCATGCCGGCGAGTTCGACCGACAGTCCCCGATCAATGGCCGGCGCTGCCTTGCCAAGCTGCCACCAGCCCGCTTCCATGCCGGCGGAGCCCCAGGCCAGCATGACAACCGCGAAATGCCACTGGCCGAGATGCCGCCCACCGATCCGACCCCGAACCGCCACCCATGCCGCCATCGCCGCTATCACGGCCACCGCGAGCGCAACCCCGCCTGTCACCGAAGCAAAGGCGGCAGCAAGCGTAATGCCGGCTATCATCGCCATGACGTAGACAAGGATGCGGCGTTCCGGAACAAGTGTGACAGAGGGTGGCGTGATGATTGTTTCCCCTCGCCTTCGGGATGGGCTTTGCTTAGGATGCGGGCAGACTCCGGACAGGCCGGAACAGGCGACGACCGCGCACCACTCCTGTCCGTCATCATTGCACGCAAGCCTAACAGCGAGGCCTTAACAGACCATGAATGTCGTCACCCGTTTTGCCCCGTCACCGACTGGATTCCTGCATATTGGCGGGGCACGGACGGCGCTGTTCAACTGGCTGTTCGCGCGCCACCATGGCGGCAGCTATCTGCTGCGGATCGAGGACACCGACCGGGCCCGGTCGACAGCCGCGGCGATCGACGCCATTCATGACGGGCTGTCATGGCTGGGGCTGGAGGGCGATGCGCCCGCCGTCAGCCAGTCTGCCCAGGCCGCGCGCCATGCCGAGGTGGCGATGCAGCTTGTCGAGGCTGGCGCGGCCTATCGCTGCTTCCTGTCGGATGACGAACTGGATGCCATTCGCGAGTCCGCGCGCAGCAAGGGAAAGCCGGTGCGGTCACCCTGGCGGGACCGCGGCGACCATCCCGCCGCCCCGTTCACTGTGCGCATGAAGATGCCCGACGACGGCGCCATGACCATCGAGGATGCGGTACAGGGTACTGTTACGGTACAGCACCAGCAGCTTGACGACATGGTCATCCTGCGCGCCGACGGATCGCCAACCTACATGCTGGCGGTTGTTGTCGATGATCATGACATGGGCGTCACCCATGTGATCCGCGGCGACGACCATCTGAACAACGCCTTCCGCCAGGCGATGGTCTATCGCGGCATGGGATGGGATGTGCCGGTCTTCGCACATATCCCGCTGATCCATGGAGCGGACGGCGCGAAACTGTCAAAACGGCATGGCGCACTTGGCGTCGATGCCTATCGCGAGATGGGGTTCCTGCCGGATGCGATGGTGAACTATCTTCTTCGCCTGGGGTGGAGCCATGGCGATGACGAGATCATCAGCCGCGCCGACGCCGTCAGCTGGTTCAGCCTTGATCGTGTCGGCAAGTCCCCGGCGAGATTCGACATGGACAAGCTGGCCGATATCAACAGCCATTACCTGCGCGCCATGGATGATACCGCCCTGTGGGAGATGGTGTCCGGCCTTGCCGCACCGACCAGTCCGCAGGCGCGGGAACGGGTGATCAGACTGATGCCGCTTCTCAAGGAACGCGCCAAGACACATCACGACATCGCCGCCGCCATCGGCTTTCTTGTTCATGATGGCGCGCCGGAGATGAAGGAGGATGCCGCCGGGATTCTCGACGAGTCGGCCCACGCCCATCTTGGCAAGCTGGTTGGTGCGCTTCCAGCCGGGCCATGGGACGCTGGCGGACTTCAGGATTTTCTCAAGACGTGGTTGTCGGAAAACAGCCTCAAAATGAAGGATGTCGGGCTGCCCCTTCGCGCCGCCCTCACCGGCACCAGGCAATCGCCCTCGATTGTCGATGTGATGGCTGCTCTCGGGCCGGATGAGGCGGTATCACGCATCCGGAAAACTTGCAAAATTTAGCGGTCTACGGTAACAAACACCCTTTCGTAAAGCGCGTCATCGGGCCAGGTTTTCGTTGGCGTTTACGAGTCATGAGCCAGTCAGGGGGAGTTTGATTATGGCCGCGGATACCGATACCCGGAAGACAATGACGCTGACCGACAATGACAGCGGCTCAAGCTACGAATTGCCTGTGATCGACGGTAGCGTTGGCCCGGATGTTCTCGACATTCGCAAGCTTTATGGCGAGACAGGCATGTTCACCTTCGATCCCGGTTACGGGGCCACTGGGTCGTGCAAGTCGGGGCTGACCTTCATCGATGGCGACGAAGGCATGCTTCTGCATCGCGGATACCCCATCGAATCACTGGCGAACAATTCCGATTTCCTGGAAGTGGCCTATCTGCTTCTGGAAGGCGAGCTTCCCAACGCCGAACAGAAAGCCGAGTTCGACAACGCCATCACCCGCCATACAATGGTTCATGAGCAGCTGTCGATCTTCTATCGCGGCTTCCGGCGCGACGCCCACCCGATGGCCATCATGTGCGGTGTC
>CAJWVJ010000102.1 GCA_913048595.1 uncultured Alphaproteobacteria bacterium
ACAGCATCGCCGCGATCCAGATCATCGGCACCGCGATCGGCTGCAGGAAGGCCGCGTCCGGCCCGATGGCAAGCGGCACCAGCGTCAGGATGATCAGGAAGAATCCCAGCATGACCGCCATGTCGCCGCGCTCCGCCCAGCCAAGCCGCAGATCGCGCCGCACCTGAATCTCGAACGGGCTCATGCCGGTATCTCCAGGGTCAGAGTGCGCGGGCTGTGCGTGATGCCAAGCGGAAGGTGGGTCGCTGCCAGCACCATGCCGCCTTCCTCGAGATGACCGGAAATCAGATCATCCAGGGCGATGCTAGAGGCGGCGTCGAGGCCGGAATTCGGCTCGTCCAACAGCCACAGGGCCGATGCCGGTCCCAGCGTCAGGCGCGCCAGTGCGACACGGCGGCGCTGGCCGTGTGAGAGATGGCGCACCGGCAGATCGGCAAAGGGGCGGGCCTGCATGTTGTCAAGCGCGGCGTCGACAGCCTCGTCATCACCGGCAAGCTCGTTCAGAACCGCCCAGTCGGCAAGATTCTGCCGTCCGGTCAGCGCCGGCGACAGCCCGTCAGCATGGCCGATATACAGAACCGGCACATCACACTCGATGGTGCCTTCGGCGGCGGGAAGCCGCCCGGCGACGGCGCGCAACAGGGTGGATTTGCCGCTGCCGTTCGGCCCGCGAAGAAGCGTCACCTCGCCGGCGACCATCGACAGCGACAGGCCGGCCTGCACCAGCCGTCCGCCGCGCACAAGCAAGATGCCGCTGACGCGCAGGCCCGCAGGCGGCGCGCCCGCATCGCGGACCTTGGCAGGGAGGGTTTTTGAAGACCGGGCGGCGCTCATGACCCTGTGTTTACAGCCTGCGGCGACAAGGGTCCAGAAATAGCGGCTGTGCGTTTGGTCACACCGCTATCTAACCTGGCATTTCAAACTGGAAAAACCGGGTTTTGGCGGCTATATATTATATGACCGTCGCGAGGCGCACCTCAGGCTGGCCGGCCCGTTCATCGGGTGTCACATTTCATGGAAATCGCGGGGATCGGGCCTCCATGGCCGCGAAGCCCGCCACACAGTCGATGTCGTTGCCAGGCCAATGACGATGCGCGGACACAAGGGCCGGAAGGCTTGCCGGCCTCGTCCGCCGCATCCACCCTGACAGGCAGCCCATCGCCGAAGACAAAGTTCGTGGGGGACGAAATGTCACTTTATGCCGCCTATCTGGAAGAGATCGAGACCCGCAAGACCCAGGGGCTGAAGCCGAAGCCGATTGATGACGGCGCCCTGATGAAAGAGCTTGTCGCGCAGATCAAGGACGCCGGCCACGCGCACCGCGCCGCCTCGCTCGACTTCTTCATCTACAACACGCTTCCCGGCACCACCGGCGCCGCCGGCGAGAAGGCCGCCTTCCTGAAGGACATCATCCTTGGCGCGGCCGATGTGCCGGAAATTTCGTGCACCTTCGCGTTCGAGCTGCTGTCGCATATGAAGGGCGGCCCGTCGATCGAGGTTCTGCTGGACCTGGCGCTCGGCGATGACGCCGGCATCGCCGGCGAGGCCGCTGACGTGCTGAAAAGCCAGGTCTTCCTCTATGAGGCCCACAAGGCGCGGCTGAAGGCCGGGCTTGACGACGGCAACGCCGTCGCCCGCGACATTCTGGAAAGCTATGCCGAGGCCGAGTTCTTCACCCGCCTCCCCGAGATCGACGAAGAAATCAAGGTGGTCACCTATATCGCCGCTGAGGGTGATATCTCGACCGACCTGCTGTCGCCCGGCAACCAGGCCCATTCGCGCTCGGACCGCGAGCTTCACGGCAAATGCATGATTTCCGAAGCGGCGCAGGCCGAGATCAACGCGCTGAAGCTGCAGCATCCCGACAAGCAGGTGATGCTGATCGCCGAGAAGGGCACCATGGGTGTCGGCTCGTCGCGCATGTCCGGCATCAACAATGTCGCGCTCTGGACCGGCAAGCAGGCCAGCAAATATGTGCCCTTCGTCAATTTCGCGCCGATCGTGGCCGGCACCAACGGCATCTCGCCGATCTTCCAGACCACCGTCGGCGTCACCGGCGGGATCGGCATCGACCTCCAGAACTGGGTCAAGAAGCTGGACGCCGACGGCAACCCGATCCTGAACAATGACGAAAACCCGATCCTCGAGCAGAAATACTCGGTCGAGACGGGCACCGTTCTGACGATCAACACCCGCGACAAGAAGCTTCTGAGTGAGGATGGCGGCGATGAGCTTGTCGATGTCGCCTCGTCCTTCACTCCGCAGAAGCTGGAATTCATCCGCGCCGGCGGGTCCTACGCCATTGTCTTTGGCAAGATGCTGCAGACCTTCGCCTGCGAGACCCTCGGCGTGCCGCTGAAATCGGCCTTCGCCCCGTCCAAGGAAGTCTTCGTCGAGGGCCAGGGCCTGACCGCTGTCGAAAAGATCTTCAACGCCAACGCCGTCGGCGTCGCGCCCGGCACCATTCTTCATGCCGGATCGGATGCGCGGGTCAAGATCAACATCGTCGGCTCGCAGGACACAACCGGCCCGATGACCGCGCAGGAGCTCGAGGCGATGGCCGCCACCGTGATCTCGCCAAAGGTCGACGGCGCCTATCAGTCGGGATGCCACACCGCGTCAGTCTGGGATTTCAAGGCTGCTGAGAACACGCCGAAGCTGATGAAGTTCATGCATGATTTCGGCTTGATCACCGGCCGCGATCCGAAGGATGAATACCACCCGATGACGGATGTCATCCACAAGGTGCTGAATGACATCACCGTGGATGACTGGGCGATCATCATTGGCGGCGATTCCCACACCCGCATGTCCAAGGGCGTTGCCTTCGGGGCCGATTCCGGCACCGTCGCGCTGGCGCTTGCCACCGGCGAGGCGAGCATGCCGGTACCAGAGTCTGTCAAGGTCACCTTCAGGGGCAAGATGGCCGACCATATGGATTTCCGCGATGTCGTGCACGCAACCCAGTCGCAGATGCTGAAACAGTTCGGCGACAACGTCTTCCAGGGCCGCATCATCGAGGTTCATATCGGCACGCTGCTTGCCGACCAGGCCTTTACCTTCACCGACTGGACAGCCGAGATGAAGGCGAAGGCCTCGATCTGCATTTCCGAGGATGCGACGCTGATCGAATCCCTCGAGATCGCCAAGCACCGCATCCAGATCATGATCGACAAGGGCATGGAGAATGACGACCGCATGCTGCATCGCCTTATCGGCATCGCCGAGACCCGCATCGCCGAGATCAGGTCTGGCGAGAAGCCGGCGCTGGCCCCCGACTCCAACGCCAGATACGCCGCCGAGGTGGTTGTCGATCTCGACCTGATCGAAGAGCCGATGATCGCCGACCCGGACGTGACCAACGCCGATGTCTCGAAGCGCTATACCCATGACACGATCCGTCCGATTTCCTTCTACGGCGCGGAAAAGAAGGTCGATCTCGGCTTTGTCGGGTCCTGCATGGTGCATAAGGGCGATGTGAAGATCGTCGCGCAAATGCTGCGCAATCTCGAGAAGTCGAAGGGAAGTGTCGATTTCAACGCGCCGTTGGTGGTCGCCGCGCCGACCTACAACATCATCGACGAGCTGAAGGAAGAGGGCGACTGGGACATCCTGCAGAAATATTCCGGGTTCGAATTCGATGATTCCAAGCCGAAGACCGAGGCCCGCACAGAATATGACAACATCCTCTATCTTGAACGGCCGGGATGCAATCTGTGCATGGGCAACCAGGAAAAGGCCGCCAAGGGCGACACGGTGATGGCCACCTCGACCCGCCTGTTCAAGGGGCGGGTTGTCGAGGATTCGGCCGACAAGGCCGGCGAATCGCTTCTGGCCTCGACGCCGGTGGTGGTGCTGTCGGCGATCCTCGGGCGGACGCCGACGCTGGATGAATACAAGACGGCCGTCGAAGGAATCGACCTGACGAAGTTCGCCCCGCCGCTGGCGAAGCCGGGAACGACGCAGTCCGCGCATTTCTAGGACGGCACGTTTCTGGGGTGGATTTCCGGGACTGATCTGACCCTGTTGAACATCAAACCCCCGCCATCCCCGGCGGGGGTTTTGATTTGCGGATCAGGGGTCTTCCTCCCCCCGCCGGCCGGCGGCGATGCGTTTGGCCGCCATGTCGAGATAGATTCTGGACACGTCTATCCCGGCCCAGTCGAGGCCGCGTTCCTCGGCCACCACCGCGGTGGTTGCCGCTGCCGATGAAGGGGTCGAGGACCGGCCCGCTCTCCACCGCCGTCAGACAGTTGCGCACAAGGTCCGGCGGGAAGGGGGCGGGATGCGGGTTGCCTGTCTTCTGGCTGACCCGCCAGACGCATCCCAGCGCGTTCGCCCTGGGGCGAGGGTAAATTTCTTTTTCACGATGAGATAGATCACCTCGTAATTCGGCAGGAAATAGCCGGGGTTGAAATTGATCCCGCCGGACCGGTGCCAGATGATCACCTGGCGCACCGGAAAACCGGCGACAATATCCTGACGGTCCTGAAAAAGGCTTTTCTGAACCCGCCATTTGTGAATGTAGAAGATCGCCCCGTCGGGCCGCAGCAGGCGCATCATCTCGGCAAGGCAGCGCCGCTGCCAGCCGACATAGGCGCCGTGCGGCATGGCATCGGGATGCGTGGCATAGCCGTGAAGAAGGGCGGCCTGTTCCCATTTGCCGCCGCGCCCGTCGCGCATGCCGTTGCCGGAGCTGTTGCGAAGATTGTAGGGCGGCGAGGTGACTACCGCCTTGAAGCTGGCGCTTGGCAGGCGCGCCATCACATCCAGGCAGTCGCCATGAAGAAGCGCCCCGTTCGTCCGCCCGTCATGGCCAAGCGACAGCATTTCCGGCCTTGCGGATGGCGGGGGTTTGTCCGGGCGGCCCGGTGCCCGGAAGCAGGCATGTAAATAATCGGTGGCATGCGCCAGAATGGCCCCTTCGGACAGATCAGGATCGGGCACGTCAGACCTCGGCTATGCCCCTCAAACTCCGGGAAAATTCTGCGAACAACACCGACCCGGTAATACACCACTCACCTTAAGAAGACGTTAAGACGACGGCATGATCCTGACGCGCCCCGCCGCTGGGGCAGAATGACATAGGCAAGCCGCGGCGAATGGCTGTATGGTTGGTCGGCTATTTTGCCCTTATACCTTTCCGTACGGTTTTCCTTCCGCCCTTTCCCTTCCGCCGTCCTCGATACGCCAAGATCCGATGTCAGCCAGAACCCCATACCGGTCCACGCTCACGCCAAGCCGCCCGCAGGCCGGTACCGCCGGCCCCGGGCAAGAGGGAGGCCGCGAGGCCGAGCGGCGCATAACCGTCATTCTCGGCCCGACCAACACCGGCAAGACGCATCTCGCGCTGGAGCGGATGACTGGCTATGCCTCGGGCATGATCGGGTTCCCGCTGCGGCTTCTGGCACGCGAGAATTACGACAGGCTGGTGGCGCGGCTTGGCCCGTCCAAGGTCGGGCTGATCACTGGCGAGGAACGCATCCTGCCGCCCGGCGCGCGCTATCTGTGCTGCACGGTGGAATCCATGCCGAATGGCGGCGGCCAGCGGGAAGACGGCACGCCGCAGCGGTTTGATTTCGTCGCCGTCGATGAGGTGCAGCTTGCCGGCGACCGCGAGCGGGGCCATGTCTTCACCGACCGCATCCTGCATGCGCGCGGTATCCACGAAACCATATTCATGGGCGCGGAAACGGCAGCGCCCCTTCTTCGCAAGATGCTGCCGGATGCGCGGTTCGAGACCCGTCAGCGGATGTCGGTTCTGAGCTTTGCCGGATCAAAAAAGCTGACCCGCCTGCCGCGGCGAAGCGCCATTGTCGCCTTCGGTGCCGCCGAGGTCTATCAGATCGCCGAGCTGGTGCGGCGCCAGCGTGGCGGCGCGGCGCAATCTGTCTCGTAGGTTCTCCCTGTCGCGGATTTTCGCCTATACGCTGCGCGAGGCGCTTGAGCTGCGCCGCGATCCCATTCGCCTCACTTTCGCCATGCTGGGCACGGCGATCCTGATGATAATATTCGGATATGGCATAACGCTTGATGTTGAAGACATCCCTTTCGCCGTTCTCGACTACGACCAGACGCCGGGCAGTCGTGAGTATTTACGCAGCTTTTCAGGATCGCGTTACTTTCTGGAAAAAGAACCGCTCGCAGACATGGCGGCGCTGGACCGGAGCTTAAAATCCAGCGATATCAGTGTTGCTATCATCGTGCCGGACGGTTTTGGGAAAGACGTAAAAAGCGGGCGTTCGGCGGAAGTTTCGGTCTGGATCGACGGTGCTATGCCGTTCCGCGCGACGACCATCCGCGGATATGTCGAAGCGCTGCATCAATATTATCTCCTAGATCTCATTACAGGCGGAACGGCGTCCATGAATGCGGCGCTGCCGGTCAGAATCGAGCCGCGCTTCAGATATAACCAAAGCTTTGAAAGCATCAATGCAATGGTGCCCGCGGTCGTCGCGCTGTTGCTCTTGTTTATTCCCGCCA
>CAJWVJ010000103.1 GCA_913048595.1 uncultured Alphaproteobacteria bacterium
CCCAGCTGTCCTTGGCGGCGTGCCAGCGGAAGAAGGTGTCCTTGATGCCGCCGCCACCGGGCACGACGCCGACGCCGGCCTCGACCAGCCCCATCACAGAATTGGTATGGACGACCAGCCTGTCGCAATGGGCCAGAACCTCGTAGCCGCCGCCGGCAGCAAGGCCGGAGGGGGCGCCGACAACCGGCACCGGCGTGTATTTCAGCGCGCAGACAGCTTTCTGGAAGCGGTCGAGAAATCCGTCGATCCCGTCCCAGTCCTCCGCCTCGATATAGGCGCGGAAGGCGTTCAGGTCGACGCCTGCCGAGAAATGCTGCGCGTCGTTGTGGATGATGATGCCCTTGCCGTGGTCGGCTGCGGCTGCGGCAACGATCTCCATCGATTCATCGGTCAGCGCATTCGCCTTGGAATGGAACTCGACAAGCCGCAGATTACCTTCCAGCGCGAATAGGCTGGCCGAATTGTTGGCGGTGATCGGGGTCAGGGTACGGCGGGTCATGTGGAAACGCATAACGCCTTCGGGAAGGCTGACCTGATGATAGCCGCCGCCGGCATGCCGCACCTCGAGCGTCCTGCCTTCGGCGCGGTAGAACTCACCGCCCTCGGTCAGCACGGCCGGTGTCTCGACACCGGCTTCGGCGAAGAGTTCCGCCATGCGTTCATGGCCGATGGCATCGATCATTTCGAACGGGCCACGTTGCCAGTTGAAGCCAAGTTTCATGGCATCGTCGATATCCTGCGGCGAGGATGTGACTTCCGGCACAAGGCTGGCGGCGTAGGCCAGGACGCGCGCCAGCACACGGCGGCAGAAACGGGCGCAATCATCATTTCCGGCGATGATTTCGAGAAGCGGTTCCCCCCGTGAGGCAGCCGCGTCGGCGGCGCGGATCGCGGCATCGGGAAGCGCCTTGTCACGAGCGCGTGGCGCCTTCAGGGCTTCGCCGGCACCGCTCAGCGGGCGCGCCAGTTCGGTCCCGTCATCGCCTGTCATGTAGAAGCCGCCCAGGCCCTTGTCGCCGGTATAGCCGTCGGCGATCATCGCGCTGATCATCTCGTTCTTGCCGCCGATGGCGTGGAAGGCGTCACCCTCGGGAAGGATGCTGCGAAGCGAGGCGACGACATCGACCATCAGGTCGATCCCGATCAGGTCATAGAGGCCGAACACGCCCGTCTTCGGAATGCCCATGGGACGGCCCATCAGCGCATCGGCCTGCTCAACTGTCAGCTTGTTGCGCATGGCCTCGTCGATCCCGGCCTGCAACGCGAACACGCCGACCCGGTTGCCGAGGAAGCCCGGCGTATCGGCGCAGCGCACCACGCCCTTGCCGAGGACACGGTCGTTGAAATCGGCCAGCCGGTCGATCACCGCCTGATCGGTATCGGTGCCGCGGACAAGCTCCAGGAGGCGCATATAGCGCACCGGATTGAAATAATGGGTGATGGCGAACCGCTTGCGGAACGCGGTCGGCATATCCTCGACCAGAAGGCTGATCGGGATGGTAGAGGTGTTGGAGCTGACGATGCAGTCTGGCCCGATGGTGGCGTCGAGCCGCGCATAGAGGTCCTTCTTGATGTCGAGCCGCTCGACAACGGCCTCGATGATCCAGTCGCATTCGGCGAGCTTGCCAAAATCGTCGCTGATCGTGCCGGTGACGATGCGGCCCGCATTGCGCTTGTGCATCAGCTGCGGCGGGTCCGATGCCATCAGCCGGTCGATCGCCATCTCGGCCGGCGATTTGTCGGCGCCCTCGCGTGCCGGCAGGTCAAGAAGCATCACTTCATGCCCGGCATTGGCGATCTGCGCGGCGATGCCGCTTCCCATGGTGCCGGCGCCGATCACGGCAATCTTGCTGAATCCGTCTGTGGACATGTTCTACCTCTGCTGTCGGGCCGGTTCCGCGCCTAGCGCGACAGGAACGCGGCCATGGCGTCATTGACCTCGATGGGGAACTCCGCCGGCAGGAAATGGCCGGCGCGCTCGAACACATGGCATTGGGCGCCGCTGATCTGCTCGGCCATCTTGCGGCCGAACTTCACCGGCGTCATCTTGTCCTTGCCGGCCAGAAGGCACAGGCTTGGCTGGGTCACCGATGCGGCGGCGTCCTTGCCGCCGTCATAGCTGTTGCAGGCGACAAGGTCGGCATGAAGCGCGGCCCCGTCATTCTGCGCCATCACCCGACGACCATATCCGAGGAAAGCGTGCCCCGGCTGGGTGTTGTCGAATTTGTGCGCGCCCGGGCCATGGCCCCAGCTTGTCATCATCCGGAAGGCCTTTTCCGGGGTGGATTGCGACATCTCGATCAGCGCGTCATTCACCGGAATGGCCATGGCGCCGGCGATCAGCGTCAGCGCGGCGACGCGCTGCGGATGGCGGCGGGCCGTCTCCAGCGCCACCAGAACCCCCTGTGAATGTCCGACAAGGATGGCCTCGGCAACCTTCAGGCTGTCCAGAAGCGCGACGATCCAGTCGGCCATGTCGGCGATGCTTGTCAGTGGTTCGCCGCTCGAAAGCCCGTGTCCCGGCATGTCTGGCGCCAGCACACAAAAGCCGCGATGCGCGAAATAACGGGTCTGAAGCACCCAGGTCAGATGGCTCTGGCCACTGCCATGGATGAACAGAAGGACGCGTCCGGCCGGGTCGAAATCCAGCCCGCCGGTGGCGATGTGAATCTGCGTGCCGTCAAGTTCGTGTTTCATCTCACCCTCCCGGCGGCGCTATTCGGCGGCCTTGGCGGCAACGCGCGAGGCGGCGCGGAAGCCAAGCTCGAAATCCGCGGTGATGTCGGCGATATCCTCAAGCCCGACCGACAGCCGGATCATGTCGTCGGACAGCCCGCCCTCGATCATCGCCTCGCCCGAGATATGCGAATGGGTGGTACTGGCGGGGTGGATGACAAGCGTCTTCGCATCGCCGACATTCGCCAGGTGCGAGGACAGCTCGACCGCCTCGATGAAGGCCTTGCCGGCGGCGCGCCCGCCCTTCAGACCAAAGACGATAATAGAGCCCGCGCCCTTCGGCAGCATGCGCTTCACCAGCTCATGGCTTGGATGATCGGGCAGTGTGGGGTGCTTTACCCAGGCGACGGCGTCATGCCCTGTCAGGAAGTCCAGCATTGCCGCGGTGTTGTCCATATGGCGCTGCATGCGAAGCGGCAGCGTCTCAAGACCCTGAAGAATGTGGAAGGCGTTGGTCGGCGACATGGACGGGCCGAAATTATACATGCCCTCGGCGCGGAATTTCGCGGTGAAGGCGGCCGGGCCGAATTCCTCGTGAAAATTGATCTCGTTCATCGAATAATGCGGGCCGGCGATGGTCGGGAAGCGGTCATCCCGACCCCAGTCGAAATTGCCGCCATCGACGACCGCCCCGCCGATGGCGATGCCGTGCCCGCCCATCCACTTGGTCAGCGAATGGATGATGATGTTGGCGCCAAGGGCGATCGGCTTCATAAGCCACGGGGTGTTGAAGGTGCAGTCCAGCATCAGCGGCACATGCGCGCGCGCCGCCACCTCGGCGACAGCGGCGACATCCATCACGTCGAGTCCCGGATTGCCGATCACCTCGCCAAAGATAATCCTCGTGTTCGGCTGGATGGCGGCCTCGATGGCCGCGACATCGTCTGGCGCGACAAAGCTGGTGGTGATGCCGAAGCGCGGCAGGGTGTTTTCAAGAAGGTTGATGTTCGCCCCATACATGCGCGACGAGGCGACGATATGGTCGCCTGCCGAGCAGATGGTCATCACCGCCGTGGTCAGCGCCGCCATGCCGGAGGCGGTGGCGGTGGCGGCGACGCCGCCGTCGAGCGCGGCGACGCGCTGTTCCAGAACCGCGACGGTGGGGTTTGAAATCCGTGTGTAGAGATGGCCGCCAAGCTCCATGTTGTAGAGCGCAGCCGCATGTTCGGTGTCGCGGAAGACATAGGATGTCGTCTGATGGATCGGCACCGCGCGCGAACCATGCTGCGCGTCGGGAACATGGCCTGCGTGAAGGCTCAATGTGTCGAACTTGTAGTCGTCGCTCATGGCGCTCACCTCCGGCTCGTCAGATGGTTCCGGTTGTGCCGGACCATGCGGTGGCTGTCAATTGCGCGCCCAGTCGCGCCCCTTGGCGTCCGGTCGGGCCAATCCCCTAGGGGCCAACGGATTCGGGCACCGCCGCGGCGAAGGCCGGGTGCGCCAGGCATGCCGCCTCTATGGCGGCAAGGCGGGGCATCCCGGCAAGGTCCATGCCGCGCCGCCTTGCGTTATAAAGCTGCGGGACAAGGACGCAGTCCGCCAGTCCGGGGGCCGCCCCGTGAAGGAACGGGCCGGTATCAGGATGGTCCGCCATGATCTCGACCGCGGCAAGCCCGCGGGTCATGAAATGCACCATCCAGGCATCTTTCGCCGCGGCATCGCCGTCGAAGGCGGCGGCGTGATGGTTGGTGACGTTCAGATTGGCAATCGGGTGGATGTCCATGGCGACGGCATGGGCGATGGCGCGAAGCCGCGCCGTCTCGGCCGGGTTTTCAGGCAGCAGCGCCGGGTCCGGAAAGCGCGCCTCCAGATATTCGATGATTGCCAGCGACTGGGTCATCATCTGCCCGTCGATGGACAGCGCCGGCACATAGCCGATGGGGCTTCGCTGGCGATGCGCGGCGGCGCGATGCTCGCCCTCCAGCAGATTGACCACGATCCGGCGATAATCCAGACCCTTGAGGTTCAGCGCGATCCGCACCCGATAGCTTGCCGATGAGCGCCAGTAATCATAGAGCGTGATGTCGGTCATTTTTCCCTCTGCCAGGCTAGCGGTCGAGTGCGGCGCGGGCGCGGGCGATGGCCTCGCGGATCACCTCCGGCTCGCCGATGTGGTTCATCAGGATCAGGATCAGCCCGGCGTTGAGCTGTTCCGATTGTTCGCGGCTCAGGCCGTCGTGAACGCCAAGAAGCTCGTTGAACAGCCTGTCGCTCTCCGCGCCGAGATTGAAATCAAGGTTAAGCGCCATTGGCCTCCCTCCCTCACGCGGCGATGCGCGCCGTGCAGCGGGCCAGCGCCGCCGCGATATCATCTGCCGATGGATGGGCCCAGCGGGCCGTGACATGCTGGTCGGGGCGCACAAGATAGACCCCGCTGCCATAGCGCTCGGCGATCTTGCCCTCGGCATCGGCAAAGCCGCCCTGCCCAATGCGGACGATCTTCACATCGTCGGGAAGGGTGGCCTCGTCCAGCATGGCATCGCCGGTGACAAGGCAGGTGAACGCGCCGCCAAGCTGGCGCATCAGCCAGGTGGCGCTGCCGTCGGCGGCGGTCAGCGGCGCGTCAAGCGCCACCATGCCGATTTGCTGCGACACCTCGAATCTGTCCTGATCGGCGCTGTTCAGCGCGCTTCCTGTCAGCCGGCAGGGCACCGACAGCCGCCCGGCATTGACCAGCCGGCGGGCGAATGGGGTGTCGACGGCAAGGCTCAGCGCGGCGTTGCGAAAGGCCGTTTCGACACCAGGCTCGGGTGACATGAAGCGCGATGTCCAGCTGGAATTGGAGATGTTCTCGTCCGCCCCGTGGATTCGCTCGTCATTATAGCTTTCCAGAAGTGCGCCGTCGGACTCGCCACGCACCACCCGCGCCAGCTTCCAGCACAGATTATCGACATCATGCATGCCGCCATTGCCGCCGCGCGCGCCGAAGGGCGAGACAACATGCGCGGAATCGCCGACAAAGATCACCCGGTCATGAACAAACCGGTCGATGCGGCGGCAGTTGAAGGAGTAGACGCTGACCCAGTCGAGCTTGAAGGGCCGCCCGCCGACCACCTTCTCGATCCGCGGGATCACCACATCGGGCTGTTTCTCGGCCTCGGGATCGGCGTCGGGGCCGAGCTGCAGATCGATGCGGTAGATATTGTCGGGCTGCTTGTGAAGAAGCGCGGATTGCCCGGGATGGAATGTCGGGGTGAACCAGAACCAGCGTTCCGAGGGGAAATCGGCCTCCATCTCGACATCGGCAATCAGAAAGCGTTCCTCGAAATGCCGCCCCTCGAAATCAAGGCCGAACTGGCGGCGGATACGGCTGTTCGCGCCGTCGCACGCCAGAAGATAGTCGCCGGTCAGGCGGTAGCTTCCGTCAGGAGTCTCGATCTCGGCAAAGGCGCCGATGTCATCCTGGCCGACCGACAGCACCTTGTTCTTGAAGCGAAGGTCGATCAGTTCCGGGAAATCGGCGCAGCGTTCGACAAGATATTCCTCGACATAATATTGCTGCAGGTTGATGAAGGCTGGAAAGCGGTGCCCGTCCTCGGGCAGCAGGTCGAAATGATAGACCTCGTCATCGCCGCGATAGACGCGGCCGAGCTTCCAGGTCACGCCCTTGGCGAGCATCCGCTCGCCGACCCCCAGCCGGTCGAAGATTTCAAGGCTGCGCTTGGCCCAGCAGATGGCCCGGCTTCCCACCGAGACGACA
>CAJWVJ010000104.1 GCA_913048595.1 uncultured Alphaproteobacteria bacterium
CCCGCCATTTCGATGGCTGGTCGGCCTCTGCCGTTCTGGTCTGTCTTGTGATCCTTGGGCCGATCGCGGCGCTTCTGGCCACCGCCTTCGGAGACAGTGGCGGTCTGTGGGGGCACCTGGTGTCCACAGTGCTGCCGCGCTATGTGGCCAACACGCTTGGCCTGATGGCGGGTGTCGGTGTGCTGGCCACATTGTTCGGTGTCAGCACGGCCTGGGTGGTGACGCGCCATGACTTCGCCGGGCGGCGGGTTTTCGAATGGATGCTGTTGCTGCCGGCCGCCATTCCCGCCTATATCATCGCCTACACCTATACCGATTTTCTGGAATATGCCGGGCCGGTGCAGTCGGCGCTCCGCGACCTGTTCGGATGGCAGCGCCCGTCCGATTACTGGTTCCCGGAAATCCGCTCGCTCGGCGGGGCGATGCTGGTCATGGCCTCGGTGCTCTATCCCTATATCTACATGGTCACCAGAATCGCCTTCCGCCTGACCCCGGCAAGCCTGTTCGAGATCGCCATCGTGCATCGCAAGTCACAATTCTGGTCAGTGGGCCTGCCGCTGGCCCGCCCGGCGATCACCGCCGGCCTGGCGCTGGTACTGATGGAAGTGGTGTCCGATTTCGGTACGGTTGAATATTTCGCTGTCGAGACGATCACACTTGGAATCTTCAATGTCTGGCTTGGCATGAACAACATCGTCGCCGCGGCGCAGATTTCGCTGTTCGGTTTTGTCTTCATTCTTGGTCTTCTGGGGCTTGAGCTCTATGCTCGCTCGCGCCAGCGCTACTCTGGCGGCACCCGAAAGCAGGCCGCCCTGATGCCGTCGCGCCCGAGTGGCCGCGGCCAAATGGCCTGCATCGGCGTGTGCATGGTCCCGCTTCTGACCGGGTTTGTCATTCCGGTGGGGGTGTTGCTGAAATTCGTTCTTGCCGGGTCGATCGGCGCGCAGTTCAAGCCTGTGGCTGGCGCGGTCTTCACATCAGTGGGGATGGCGCTGGCTGCGGCGGCGATCATCGTGGCCCTGTCCACACTGATCGTCATTGCGGCCACCTATCGCGGGAGTGCCTTTGTGCGCAATCTTGCGGTGGCGGCATCGACCGGCTATGCCGTTCCCGGGACCATGCTGTCGATCGGCGTTCTGATTTTCGCCGGACTTGTCGACCGGTCCTGGTCAGGGCTTGTCGGCGACCAGCGGGCGACCCTGTTTCTTGGCGGTGCCGGGGTGCTGATGATGGCCTATCTTGTGCGCTTTCAGGCTGTCGGCTATGGCGCGATGATGTCGGGCATCCGCCGTCTTCCCGACAATATGATGAGCGCCAGCCGCGTGCTTGGCCATGGGTTCGCCGCTAGCCTGAAGCGGGTGGTGATGCCGCTTCTTGCCGGATCGATGCTGGCCGGCGGCCTTCTGGTCTTTGTCGATGTGATGAAGGAACTTCCCATCACGCTGCTGCTGCGCCCGTTCGACTTCGAAACGCTGGCCACCTACACCTACCAGTACGCCAAGGACGAGATGCTTGAGGAAGCGGCGCTTCCGGCGTTGATGATTGTCGCCGCCGGGCTGGTTCCGGTGATCCTGATGAACAGGATGCTGCGGCGCACGGGGTAGACGACTGCCGGTCGGCATGGTTTAGTGGCCGCCGTTGGGAAGGGCCGACCCGGCCTTTGAGGAAAGGTGATCAGATGGGCGTCGTCGCTTGTGTTGAGGATTTGCGCAGACAGATGCAGCGGCGCGTCCCGCGCATGTTCTATGATTATTGCGAAAGCGGCTCCTGGACCGAGTCGACCTTCGAGGCGAACGAAGCCGACCTTCAGGCCATCAAGTTCCGGCAGCGGGTCGCCATCGACGTGTCGGAACGCAGCACGTCGATGAAAATGCTCGGGCAGGATGTGACTATGCCGGTGGCGCTGGCGCCGACCGGCCTGACCGGCATGCAGCATGCCGACGGCGAGATTCTTGCGGCGCAGGCCGCCGAGGCGTTTGGCGTTCCTTTTACCCTGTCAACCATGTCGATCTGCTCGATCGAGGATGTTGCCGAGAACACCAGCAAGCCCTTCTGGTTCCAACTCTATGTCATGCGCGATCGCGACTTTATCCGCAGGCTGGTGGAGCGCGCCAGGGCGGCGAACTGTTCCGCGCTGATGATCACGCTGGATCTGCAGATCATGGGCCAGCGGCACAAGGATGTCCGCAACGGCCTGTCCGCGCCGCCGAAGCTGACGTTGAAAAACATGATCAATCTGGCGACCAAGCCCTCCTGGTGCCTTGGCATGCTTGGCACGAAGCGGCGCGCGTTCCGCAATATCGTCGGCCATGTCGACGGGGTGAAGGACATGTCCTCGCTTGCCGACTGGACGGTGAACCAGTTCGACCCCCGCCTGTCATGGGAGGATGTCGCCGAAATCCGCAGGATGTGGGACGGCAAGGTCATCCTGAAGGGTATTCTGGATGCCGAGGACGCCAGGCAGGCGGTGAATGTTGGTGCCGATGCCATTGTCGTCTCGAACCATGGAGGCCGCCAGCTTGATGGCGCCACATCCTCGATCAAGGCGCTACCCGCCATTGTTGATGCCGTTGGCGACAAATGTGAAATCTGGATGGATGGCGGTATCCGCACCGGACAGGATGTGCTTCGCGCCGTTGCCCTCGGGGCGAGGGGAACGCTGATTGGGCGGGCCTTTCTCTATGGGCTCGGGGCCGGTGGGCGCGCAGGTGTGACGCGCGTTCTGGAAATCCTGCACAAGGAAATGGACCTCACCATGGCGCTGTGTGGGCGTTCAAACCTGTCGGATGTGGATGAGACGATCCTGCTGAAATAGCGGGATCAGCCGATCACCGGCAGATCGCGCGGGGCGCGGCGGGTCAGAAGCTCCGCCCCGTCGCCGGTCAGCAGGATATTCTCTTCCGCCACCATCATGCGGGCACCGCCATCCGCCGCTCGATAGGCGATCGACGGCTCCAGCGTCAGCACCATGCCAGCGGCAAGCTCGGTTTCGTCCCAGCCTGTATGAGAGGGCGGTTCGGTCAGCTGGATGCCAAGACCATGACCATATCGCCCGACGTCATCACCCCCGTCTTCATGCGCGCCATCCGGGCGAAGCACCCGGTCCATCGCCGTGAACAGGTCGCGCGCCAGCGCCCCCGGGCGGGCCGTCATCAGCGCCGCCTCGATGGCGTCATCAAGGCGGTGATGCGCGTCGAGCGCGGCCTGTGATGCTCTGCCAATGGCGAAATTCCGGTCGAAATCGCAGAAATACCCGTCCCAGACACACCCCGTATCCAGCATCAGCACATCACCGGCCTGAAGCGGCCAGTCATCCGGCGGGGCGATGATGTCGTCATAGCCGTCCGGCCCGGCACTGCCGACAAGATAGCTGACATCATCCACACCTGTGCCGAGGGCCTCGATGCGGAACCGGCGGAACAGCTCGGCAAGCGGCATGCCAGCCGCCACCCAGTCCGGGACAGTGTCGAACACATCGCAGGCCAGCCCGCACACATGCCGGATCTTGGCGATCTCGCGATGCGACTTCATCATGCGAATCTGCTGGATGGCGGATGTCATGTCACAGAGCGCCACCTCGGCAAGTCTTTCTCTCAGCCCGATGAAATCAGCCAGCGGCATGCGAAGCGCGGTCTCCCGTCCCATCATCAGCCCGAGTCGGCTGGCGTCACTCAAATGGCGGCGCAACACATCATGGAGAAGGCTGATCCCGTCATCCTCGGCGGCTGGCGAGGCCCAGCTGACCACCTCGCCGACATAGCAGCTTCGCATCAGCGGCGCACCAATGGACGGGATCACCGCCACCGGCTTGCCTGCCGGCGGCATCACCAGGAACCAGGGGCGGGTCGGGCTCTGCCAGAACGGGGTCAGGAATCCGGTGAAATACCGGATTTCAGCCTCTGACGCGAACAGCATCGCATCCACCCCCTCGCGCGCCATGGCGGCCTGGGCGGCGGCGCAGCGGGCGGCGAATTCCTCTTCCGGAAACCCTCGTTCGGGACGCTGGCTCATGCCGCCTCGATGATGCTCTGATAGAAATCCGGGTCGGTCGCCCCTTCGGTGCCAAGAAGAAGCACCACCGAATCCGGACTGAAGCCAAGCTGCTGCCTGGCCGCCGGGTCGGCATGCGCCGCAAGGCAGGCGGCAAGTCCCGATGTACTGCATTCCCCGGCCTCGATCGACGGCGTGCGCCGGTGGAACCATCGCATCAGCGGCGCGACCGCCTCGTCGCCGATGGTAATGCAATGGCTGACCGTCGGCTTCATAATGTGCCATGCGAGAGTCGAGACCTCGCCGCAGGACAGGCCGGCCATCAGCGTTTCCTCGGTGATATCCACAAGCGTCGGTGTGCCGGCGACAAGGCTGTCGCGCATGCAGGCCGACATATGCGATTCCACGCTGATCATGCGGCCAAGGCCGGCGCCCGCGGCCTGCCAGAGCGGGGCGATGACGCCCGAGGCAAGCCCGCCGACCCCGACCGGCAGCATCGCATGGCTCGGCACGGTGCCGCCAAGCTGGTCCACCACCTCGCGTCCCATCAGCGTATAGCCCGCCATGATCATCAGCGGCACATCGGCATAGCCGGGCCATGATGTGTCGGAGACGATCTGCCAGCCATGCGCCGCCGCATCCTCCCTGCAGGCGGCAAGCGACGCCTCGTAATTGCCGTTCACCCGGATGACATCCGCGCCATAGGCCGTCATCGCCTCCTCGCGGGCCTTGCTTACATGCGCGTGGATATAGATCTTCGCCGTGCAGCCGGCGCGGGCCGCGCCCCAGGCAACGGACCGCCCGTGATTGCCGTCGGTGGCGGTGGTGACGGTGACATCTGTAATGCTGCCGCCGGATTCCTCTGCCGCGCGGGCCAGCCGCGCCACCGCATAAGCCCCGCCAAGCGCCTTGAAGGACCCAAGCCCGAAGCGGGGGGATTCATCCTTGAACACCACCCGCGCGACGCCAAGATGCGCGGCCACCTCGGGCAGATCATGTAGCGGCGTCGGCGCATAGCCGGCCCAGCTGCCGATTTCATCAGCGGCGTCCTGCATCACCTGCCGGTCAAGCGATCCCGGCGCATCGGGGAAGGGCCCCGGCGCATACGCCGGATTGGCATCAAGTGTGAACCCGCCGGTGGCGGCGGCCATGGCCAGATGATCATTCATGCTCATGTCTAGTATTTCCCCTCTTTGGCGGCGTCGGCGTAGAAAATCTTCGACAGCTCGTCATTGGTCCTGTCGCGGAAGGCGATGTCATCCGCCGCCATCACGCTGGTGGGGCGCTTCGCCTCTGTGTGGTGCCCGCCATAATCGGTGCCGCGGGCCGTCTGCACCCAGATTCGGCCGATCACCTGTTCCACGGCCGGCGAGATATAGCTCTGGATGGCGAAGCCGACCCGCCGCGCGCCGGACCTGTTGGCCCCGGACCCATGCACGATCCGCGGGTGATGAAGCGACAGCTGGCCCGCCTTCAGCGGCACCGGCACGCTGGCATCCTCATCCACATCCGGCACCGTCTGGCCGCGGGTCAGCATATTGTCCTCGCCATAGGTATCGACATGCGCGACAAGCGGCGCGTTGTGCGTTCCCGGCACCATCCGCATGCAGCCATTCTCCTCGGTCACATCGCTGATCGCCAGCCAGGCGGTGACCCAGTCATGCGGCTCCAGCCCGATATAGCGGGCGTCCTGATGCCAGCTTATGAAGCCCTCTGTCGCCGGCTCCTTGATGAACAGGGTGGTGCCGGCCACCAGAATGTCTGGCCCGATCACATCCTCAACCGCGTCCAGGATGCGCGGGTCGTGCGCGATCCGGTCAAGCACCGGCAGCACATAATGCGCGTTGTTGCGGCCGGCGGCCGACAGCTGGTCACCATGCGCGGCTTCGGCGGCTTCCAGTTCGGCCCGGATGCCGGCCACCTCCTCGGCGCTGAAAATATCGATCGGCGCGACAAACCCGTCGCGGTGATAGGCTGCCTGCTGCGCCCCGGTCAGTCTCTTCGGCATGGTCGAACCCGTGCTGTGTCTGTGCGTATCTAACCTCACTCGCCCGGCGCTGGCAAAGGCTTTGCGTCGCCGGCAATTTCGACTAGCCTCTGGCGGTCACATGATGGACCGGATTCGACATAAGAGGACCAGCAGCATGAGTGGACATGGCTATGAAAGCGGGCGGCTGAACCTTCCCTTTGTTGGGTTGTGCAGCTTTGGCAAATATCCCTATCAGCCGGACTGGAACTCCATCGACGCCGATTTCGCCATCCTCGGCGCGCCGTTCGATTTCGGCACGCAGTTCCGCGCCGGCGCGCGTTTCGGGCCGCGCGGCGTGCGCGAGGCCTCGACCCTGTTCTCCTTCGGCCATGCCGGCGCCTACGACCATG
>CAJWVJ010000105.1 GCA_913048595.1 uncultured Alphaproteobacteria bacterium
GGGAACACAAAAAGCTGGAGGCATCCGTGAAGAGCGTTCATCGTTTCTCCATTATCATCTTCGCCAGCTCCATGGTGGCGGCTGTTGCGGCACTCCTGTTCGCCGGCATGATCTATTTCCGGACCATGTCCGAACTCAGTACCATGACGACAACCAGCCGCGAGGCGCTTGTTGTCTTTGCCGAGAATGTCGAGGGCGTGAATGACGCGCTCGAGAAAATGAGGGGCGCGCTCGACACGCAGAAGACCCTCGTCGGCCAGAACGAGACTCTGATCAACGAGCTTGTCGGCCTTCGCGACATCATCTCGCGTTCCAACGAGACGATGATGACGGGGATGGAATCAACAACCAGCTCGATCGCCAGCAGCAACAACCAGATGGCCTCGTCGATCACCGCCGGCATCGCCAACGAACTTGGCGCGCAGACAAACCGCATGGTCAAGGAGCTGAACGACCTGTCAAAGACAAACGCAAAGGCGCTTGACCAGATGACAAAGTCGCTCAGTGACACTAAGAACATGGACGTGCTGGCCACAAACCAAAAGACGATTGTCCGTCTGCTTGGCGACCTGTCGGTACAGAATTCTGAACTGCAGAAAATGTTCAGCGAAAAGGACAACCGCGTCAGCTATCCCTGACCGCCATGGGGTGACCCCTGGCAAATAAGTGGGTGAAGAAGTCGGCTATGGCAGAGCAGGAACTGGCAGAAGACACCGAAGCGATGGCGGCCGCAATGGCCGCCGCCGCCATTTCCGATGATATCGACGCGATCAGCACGCAGCGTGAGGCCAGCCGTGACCAGGCGGCGGGAGCCAGTGCCGAGACCGGCGAAGCCGCTGCCGACTCCCCGGCCAGCACCGCCAGCCCTGCCAGCTCCGCAGGGGACGCGGCCTCCACATATCTGATGGTGAAAGAGCTGCGGGCCATTTCCCGTGCCAGATCGCTTCGCCTGCAAGCCGAGGACGTGATAGTCGCCATTGACGGGGTGCCGTTCCACAAGGATATCGAGAGCTTTCTCGATATCATGTTCGAATGTGACCCCGAGAATGGCCGGGTGCTGACCATCTGGCGCAACGGCGTCCTCTTTAATGTGATTGCCCGCGGCCCGCTTGGATGCGTGCTGGAGCATGCCAAGTCCGACGTGTCGGAAAAGGCGACAGAGGATTTCAAGGGATATACTGTCGATCCGATCGAGACCTACACCACCTTCGAGGTGCTGCGGGATATTTTCCGCAATTGCATCGTGCTTGACACACGCCTGTCGCCGATGGCGATGATCTTTCCGCCCGTGTGGCTGATGCAGAACCGCCTCTGGGAAGTGATGATCGCGGTCTTCCTGATCTACGGTTCGACGCTGGCGGTTCACTGGGTTCTGTTCGTGATCGCCTATGTGGTTCTCAGCATCTATTTCCGCAAGGCGCATCTGGTGCTGCGGCGCAGCTTCGCAATGATGCGCGGGCGCCACATCTGGATGGTGGTCGCAGAGAAGTCCGAACAGGAAACGCAGCGGCTGTGCCGGCGCATGGACCCGAAATGTGTTTTCGTTCCCGATCTCGTCGGGCCACCGGTGGTTGAAGAGGAGCCCAAGAAACGCCGCCGTCGCCGCAGCTAGACGGTCCAGACCCTTCCCGGTCATTTCTCGGCCTTCCCATTTGTCAGCCCTGCCGAGCTCGTCCATAATCCGCCTGCGGAAAGGATGGGTTCAGGGTGGTCAGCGGCGATTCAGATTGGGACAGGACGCGCGCCGATGGCATCCGCTTCACCAAGGCTGTTCTGGTCTGGCTGAAGATCAGCCTTCTAAGTTTCGGTGGGCCGGCCGGCCAGATCGCGGTGATGCACAGGCTTCTTGTCGACGAGCTGAAATGGGTCAGTGAACGCCGCTTTCTTCATGCGCTGAATTTCTGCATGCTGCTTCCGGGCCCGGAGGCGCAGCAGCTCACCATCTATCTTGGCTGGTTGCTTCACCGTGTGCGTGGCGGTGTTGTCGCCGGGGTGCTGTTTGTGGTGCCCGGGGCGCTGACTGTTCTTGGACTCAGCATCATCTATGTCACCTATCAGCACGCAGTGGCTGTCAGCTCCATCTTCTTCGGTGTAAAGGCGGCGGTGCTGGCAATTGTCATGACTGCTTTGTGGCGGCTGTCGCAGAAGGCCATCCGCCGCAAGGCGCTGATGGCGATCACCGCCGCATCCTTCATCGCCAGCTTCGTTTTTGCAGTGCCGTTCCCGCTGGTGATCATCACCGCCGCGCTGGCCGCCTTTCTGACCGGCGGCTCGGGGAAAGCTGACGAGGCGGGTGACGGTGAGGGCGAAGGTGAGGCCAACAGGCGGGCCATCGACCGCCGCGCCACGGTGCGGGCCATACCGCCGCGCCGCCGCGCCCTGCTGGTGGCGCTTGTCTGCGGCGTGTTGTGGCTGGCACCCGTCGCGCTGCTCTATGGCTGGCTTGGCGCTGGTCACATCTATACGCAGCAGGCGATGTTCTTCAGCCAGGTGGCAGTGGTGACATTCGGTGGTGCCTATGCGGTTCTGTCCTATATGGCGCAGCAGACGGTGGGCCATTATGGATGGCTGAGTGCCGGCGAGATGCTGGATGGCCTCGGCATGGCCGAAACCACGCCCGGGCCGCTGATCATGGTCACGCAGTTTGTCGGCTTCATCGGGGCCTATCGGAGCCCCGGCCTGCTTGATCCGATGCTGGCAGGCTGTCTTGGCGCGCTGGTCACCACCTGGGTGACCTTCGCCCCGTGCTTTCTGTGGATTTTCCTTGGCGCGCCCTATATCGAGGCGCTTCGCGGCAATCGGGTCCTGGCGGTGGCCCTGACCGGCATCACCGCCGCGGTTGTCGGCGTGATCCTGAATCTGGCGATCTGGTTCGGGCTCAGGGTGATGTTCGGCGAGCTGGCCGAGATGTCATTCGGCGGGCTGGTTCTCTCGCTTCCGGTGCCTGCCAGCTTCGATCCGCTGGCAAGCACGATCATGGCTGGCGCGCTACTGGCCGTCGCCCGCTTTCATGTTGGTCTGATCAAGGTGCTGGCGGCAAGTGCCGCCGCCGGGCTGGCGCTGGGGCTGGCCGGATTCCTCTGAGCGGATCAGTAGTTGATCTCGATCTCGATACGGCGGTTGGTGGCGCGGCCGCGCGCCGTGTCATTTCCGGCGACAGGCTGGGATTCTCCAAAGCTGACAGCCTGCATGCGGCCTGCCGGCACCTTGCCGGTGTCTTCCAGCGCCTGCACCACGCTTGAGGCGCGGGCGGCCGCCAGATCCCAGTTGTCGCGGAACTGCGAGCCGAAGATGAGCGGCACGTCATCCGTGTGGCCGGATACGGTGATCTTGCCGCTTCCGGATTCATTGACACCGGCGATCTCTTCCATGATCTTGCGGGCAGATTCGGTCAGTTCGGCCGACCCGGACGGGAAGGCGCCACCGGCGCCGACGGTGATGATCACCTTGTCTTCCTGACGGTCGACGGCGACAAGACCCTGGCCGATCTCCTGGCGAAGCGCGACTTTCAGTTCGTCTTCGGCGATCTCGGCCTTTTCACTGGATTCCTTCTGCGCCTCGGCATCGGCCTGCTGCTGCTGCGCATTGGTGCTGTTGGCCTGAATCGCGGCTTCCGCGGTGGCGGCAAGCTGCGCCAGCTTCTGCTCAAGGCCGCCGAACAGCACTTCCTGATCCGCCTTGCCTGCGGCCTTCTTGGCCTCCTCGATCGCATCGAGCGTTTCCTGAAGCAGGTTCGGCAGCTCCTCGTCCTTGGTTTCGGTCGGGGTGAAATTCACCACGACATTCTCGCCCAGAACCTCGACCTCGATATCGCCGCGGGCGATGGCATCTTCCAGCGCCTTGACGACATCCTCGGCCGCCTCGGCCTCGCCGCCGTCATCATCCTTTTCGCGCTGCTTCACTTCAAGGTCAGGCTTGGTGATGTCGGTTGTCTGCTGTGTCATGTCCTGGGTGACGGACGGTGACGGGGACGGGCTGAAATTCAGCGACAGAACGGTCGTGCCCTTCGGCTGTTCGACAATCGGAACAACCCTCTGCACACCGAAGGCGTTCTTCAGCGAGCCGGAAATCTGCTTGAATTTCGGAACGTTGAATTCGGCAAATGACAGGATGAGGACGAAGAAGGCCATCAGAAGCGTCGCCATGTCGGCGAAGGTGGCCATCCAGGCGGGCGCGCCGACCGGAGGACATTTCGGACATTCTTCCTCTTCCTGCTCCTCTACCTCTTCTTCGATGGCTTCGTTCATCTCTCGGTCTCCCGCATCTGTCCGCTAGCGCGTTGCTGTCTTGGCCGGGCCTAGGCTGCGGCCATCTTTTCCTGCAGCTTCGGCGGCAGGTTGGACAGAAGCTGATCCTGAATGTTACGCGGGGACTCGCCGCGGGCGATGTTGCGAAGGCCTTCGACCACCATCTCGCGATAGATAGTCTCATAGGCTGTATAGCCCTCAAGCTTCGTCACCATTGGCGCGAACATGATGTTGGCGATGAACGCCCCGTAAAGAGTTGTCAGAAGCGCAACCGCCATGGCCGGGCCAATCGCCTTCGGGTCAGCCATGTTGCCAAGCATGAGGACAAGCCCGATCAGCGTGCCGATCATGCCCATGGCAGGGGCGAGATCCACCCACGCCTTGATCACGCCCTGATTGGCTTCATGGCGCGACTTCATCGATTTGATCTCCTGCTTGAGCTGCGCGGTCAGCTTCGCCTCGTCGGCGCCGTCAACCAGCATCTGCAGGCCCTTTTCAAAGAATTTGTCCGGAACTTCCTGGCCTTCCAGAGCCATCATGCCGTCCTTGCGGGCGATGCCGGCAAGCTCTACCATACGTTCGATCATCGTGTCCTGCTTCTTGACCGGCGGAAGGAAGGCCTTCGCCATCACACCGAAACTGCCGAGAAACACTGGAAGCGGCGCGGTATACATGACCGCGAAGAACGTGCCGCCGAACACGATCAGAATGGACGGCACATCAATGAACGGCCCAATGCCGCCACCGGAGATCATGGCGCCGAGAATCATCCCGACGGCCCCCAGAAAGCCAATAAGTGACGCGATATCCATGATATCTGTATCCCGTTGTTAACGCTTCGGCTACGGATGGATAGCAAGTTCCGTACCAAAGGCCCGAACCGCGTTTCAAAATCGCTATTTATTCATTAACTCTAAAGTAACAGGTAACAGGAGGCTTGGCGAGCGTGGCAGGAACGTGCCGAGCTTGCGCCAGCGCCGCTTTTTCCGTTTCCCCCGCTTTCGCTGGCGATGTAGACTCATGCCGAAAGGTCTTTGCAGGGTTATGAAGAGCGCTAATGTGACAGTCTTGGCAAGGATGCTGGTGGCGGTGCTGCTTCTGGCGGGTCCTGCGACTGCAGCGTCTCAGGCCAAGGCGCAGGGCACGACCTTCATGACGCGGGAGCATCTGGTGATTGACCTGCGGTTCGGTATCGAATGGCTCAGATGCACCGTCGGCACGGTCTGGAACGGCGAGACCTGCGTTGGCGATGCTGTCCGGCTCAGCCAGGATCAGGCGGCCATTGCCATCAGCCAGGCCAACGAGCAGCTTGGCGAGGGATGGCGGCTTCCGACGCTGGAAGAGCTTGAAGGATTGATCTGCGAGACTTGCGGGACGCCGATGATCGATTCCGAAATCTTCCCGGCCACGCAAGCCGAACCCTACTGGACGGGCCAGACGAACATGTTCTCGTCGCGCCAGTATTACTCGGTGAATTTCTTCAATGGCTGGACGTTCGGTCGGTTTCTTGCGGGGAAACCTCTGGCTGTTCGGCTTGTGCGCGACCGGAACTGACCGCTGCGCGTATCTCCAGCCTCCACAGAGCGAGTTTGATCACGAACCCGATCATGCCGATGGTGATGACGGCGATGGCCGCGTGCATCGGCGTTGCCGATCCAAGATAAACAAGCCCGTCATCGGCAATGATGGTGAACATGGCCACGGCAAAGGCCATCAGGATGAAATAGCGGATGATCACGCAGCGCTGGCAGGTCGTTCCGCGCTTTGGTGTATGACGTGACAGGGACAGCATGATCGCAAAGACATCCTCGGTGGAACAGTGCCGGTGGACGCGGCCTGCCGGCTATACAAACATCATGCCAGAATAGACGTCCGTTCGCCGAATTTCACGTCCGTTTCTTGACAGCCCGTCTTCAGGCAGACGGCTGTGATTTCTTAATGTATTGTTAATAAATGTTAAAATTGTCTGAAAACTGACAAATGCGGTCGTCAAATTGATTTTTTGCCAGCCCTGACGGCATTGCCCATCATCCTTTCAACGATGCCATTCAAGGGAGGCCGAAATGCAGATGATGC
>CAJWVJ010000106.1 GCA_913048595.1 uncultured Alphaproteobacteria bacterium
GTGCGCGGGCCGGAACACCGGATGATCCGGACGGGCTGAAGGTGCTGATCTTTTCCGGCGGCGGCGATGCCGCCTTTGCCGCCGGCACCGATATCTCGCAATTCCGCACCTTCACCTCGGCGGATGCGATCAGTTACGAGGCGATGATCGATGATGTTCTGAGCGCCATCGAAACCTGCCGCGTGCCAACCATCGCGGCGCTGAACGGCTTTTGCACCGGCGGCGGGGCGGCCATCGCGGCGGCCTCCGACCTGCGAATCGGCAGCCGGGACCTGAAGGTCGGCGCGCCGATCGCCCGCACCCTCGGCAACTGCCTTGCCATCGGCAATCTGGCGCGCTTCGTGCGGCTTGTCGGCGAGGCGCGGACGAAATACATGCTGCTGACAGCGTCGCTGATCGACGCCGAAGAGGCTGCCTCATCAGGCTTCATTTCGGAACTTCTCGAGGACCGCGACGCGGTGCTGGCACGCGCCGACGAGATGGCGCGCGGCATCACTGACCTCGCCCCGCTGACCCTTGACGCCACCATGCGCGGGCTGCAACGGCTTCGCGACACGGTGCCGCTTCCCGACGACCATGACCTGGTCGAGCAATGTTTCGGAAGCGCCGATTTCAAGGAAGGCGTCAGCGCCTTCTTCGAGAAACGCAAGCCGGACTGGAAAGGCACCTGATCAAGGCCGGCCGACCCGCATAAAAAGCCTGTGGCGCCACGTTCTGAGATTGGCCTTTCCGCAGCTTTGGTATACCATGAACCAAGAATGATGCTGGCCGCCTCCGGCCAGCCATGCGCCTTGCGGCGCGCGGCCCGTGACACAGGAGACAGACGTGGATTTTGCACATTATATCGGCGGTGAATGGGTTGCCGACACCGAGATCACAACCAACACCAGCCCGGCGAATCGTGACGATGTGATCGGCACCTATGCCCGCGGCGGCGCGGCACGGGTGGATGAGGCTGTCTCGGCAGCGAAGGACGCGCTTTCCGGCTGGGCCGCGGCAAGCCCGCAGATCCGCCATGACGTGCTGGAACGCGCCGGCGCGCTGATTGTCGAGCGCAAGGACGAACTTGGCCGTCTACTGGCCCGCGAGGAAGGCAAGACCATCGCCGAGGCCACGGGCGAGACCATCCGCGCGGCGCAGGTGTTCAAATTCTTCGCTGGCGAGGCGCTTCGCAACACCGGCGACGCGGTGGCGTCCGTGCGCCCCGGAATCGATGTGATGATCGAGCGCGAGCCTGTCGGCATCGTCGGCCTGATTACCCCGTGGAATTTCCCGATCGCCATTCCGGCCTGGAAGCTGGCACCGGCGCTTGCCTTTGGCAACACGGTGGTGATGAAGCCGGCAGAACTGACCCCGGGATGCGCCTGGGAGCTGGCAAAGATTCTGGATGAGGCGGGATGCCCGGCAGGCGTCTTCAACCTTGTGATGGGCCCCGGGTCAAAGGTCGGCGCCCGCATCGTCGAGCATGAGGACATCGCCGCCGTCAGCTTTACCGGCTCGGTAGCCACCGGCCGCCAGGTGGCGATCGACTGCGCCACGCGCGGCAAGAAGGTGCAGCTGGAAATGGGTGGCAAGAACCCGATGGTCGTGGTTGACGACGCCGACCTTGATGTCGCTGTCGGGGCGTCGCTGAACGGCGCGTTCTTCTCCACCGGCCAGCGCTGCACTGCCTCGTCGCGGCTGATCGTCACCGCCGGCATCTATGACGCCTTTCTCGACAGGCTGACAGCTGCCGCCGCCGACCTTGTGGTGGGCGATCCGCTGGATGCGAAGACACAGATCGGCCCGGTTGTCGACCAGAGCCAGCTTGACCAGAACCTCGGCTATCTGGCGCTTGCCGCCGAAGAAGGCTGCGATGTCCGCGGCGGCGGGCTTGGCAATGGCAACGGCTTTTTCATGCATCCGGCGATCTTTGCCGGCGCCAGCAACCAGATGCGAGTCTCGCGCGAGGAAATCTTCGGGCCGATGGCCTCGGTCATCAGGGTGGCGGATTATGACGAGGCGCTTGCAGTCGCCAACGACACCGAATTCGGCCTGTCATCCGGCATCTGCACCACGTCGCTGAAGCTGGCCTCGCATTTCCGCCGCCACGCCAATGCCGGCATGGTGATGGTCAATCTGCCGACAGCCGGCGTCGACTATCATGTGCCGTTCGGCGGCCGCAAGGGATCGAGCTATGGTCCGCGCGAGCAGGGAAGCTATGCCCGCGAATTCTACACCACCGTCAAGACAAGCTATATCGCCCCCTGAAGCTATCACCCTGCGAATGGCCTGACCAAGGAGCCTGCCCCCTCATGACCACCCGCCCCTATTCCGGCATCTGGCCGGTTGCGCCAACCCCCTTCACCGAGACCGGTGCCGTCGATGATGACGGCATGCGGCGGGTGATCGACTGCATGATCGACCAGGGATGTGACGGAATATGTATCCTGGCGAATTTCTCCGAACAGTTCCTGATCTCGGACGCCGAGCGCGAGCATCTGACGCGGCTGTGCCTTGACCATGTCGATGGCCGGATTCCGGTGATTGTGACGATCAGCCATTTCGCCACCGACATCGCTGTCGCGCGCGCGCGACAGGCCAAGGAGCTTGGCGCCGCCATCGTGATGATGATGGCGCCCTATCACGGGGCGCTGTTGAAGGGCAACGCACAGCAGACCTTCGAGCAGTTCGCACGCGTCGGCGAGGTCGGCATCCCGATCATGATCCAGGATGCGCCGCTGTCCGGAGTCGAGCTTCCGGTGCCGTTGCTGGTGCGGATGGCGAGCGAGATCGAGATGGTGAAGCTGTTCAAGATCGAATCCGCCGGTGTCGCCACCAAGATGCGGGCGCTTCTGGCGGCTGGCGGCGATGCCATCGAAGGGCCGTTCGACGGCGAGGAAGCCATCACCCTTCTCGCCGACCTTGACGCCGGCGCCACCGGATCGATGACATCGGGCCTGATCCCGGATCTGATCCGGCCGGTGATCATGGCGCATGCGGCTGGCGACCGCGACGCGGCGGTGGCCGGCTATACGCGGGTTCTGCCGGTGATCAATCACGAGAACAGGCAATGCGGCTTCCGCGCCGCCAAGGCCGCCATGGTCGAGGGCAAGGTCATAAAGTCCGATTTCTGCCGTCATCCGATCGACCCGCTTCCCGCGCCGACACGCGACGAGCTTCTTGGTCTGATGCGCCCCCTTGACCCGATCGTGCTTCGCTGGGGACACTAGATGATGGGCAAGACCAGGACACTGACATCGCTTGTCGCCAAGGGAGACATCAAGCCGAGCCAGCGGCGCTCGCTCAGCGCCGAGACCGCCGACAAGCTGCGCGAGCTGATCCTTCTGGAAAAGCTGCCTCCCGGCATGCACATTCCCGAACGCGACCTTGCCGAGGCGCTTGGCATCAGCCGCACGCCGATGCGCGAGGCGCTCCGCCTTCTGGAGGCCGAAGGGCTTGTCGATCATACGCCGACCCGCCGCTCGCGCGTAGCCAACCCGTCGGTGGAGGAGCTTTCACAGAGCATGATTGTTCTCGGCACGCTGGAAGCGCTTGGCGGCGAGCTTGCCTGCGCCCATGCCAGCGATTCGCAGCTTGAGGCCATCGACGCGCTGAACAGGCGCATGCTCGCCGAAAGCGGCGATGGCAGCCCGGTGGAATTCTTCAAGACCGACATGAATTTCCACACCAGCATCATCGCCGCAAGCGGCAATGCCTCGCTGGTCGAGACCCATGCGAAATACAACGCCAAACTCTGGCGCGCGCGCTTTCTGTCCTCGCGGCGCATGCTTGGCCGGGCCACAACCCTGCAGCAGCATCAGGACATAACCGACGCGCTGTTGGCGCGCGACGCCGCGGCGGCGGCGCTGGCCATGCGGACCCATATCGAAACCGCGATCGACAATCTTGCGATCACCGCGGATGAACAGGAGACAAGTGAATGAAGCCGCGTATCGGAATCATCCCGGGCGATCCGGGCGGAATCGGGCCTGAACTGATTGCCAAGCTTCTGGCCGACCCGCAGGTTCATGAAAAGGCCGACATCCTTCTGATCGGCGACCGTCACCTGTTCGAGATGGGCCAGACCCAGGCCAACAGTCAGGCCGGGACCGAAATCGCCATGACTGGATGCGACGCCCGCAAGGATGACTGGACCGGCATCGCCGGGCTGGCCATCCATGAGCGCGAGACAATCGCCGCCGGGGATGTGCGACTCGCCGAAGTGACCCATGCCAACGGCCATTCCGCGCTCAGCAACCTGAATTGCGCGCTTGAGCTGGCCCGCGACGGCATCATCGACGCCATCACCTTCGGGCCGTTCAACAAGGCAGCCCTGATCGAGGCCGGGCTCGGCCATGAGGACGAGCTTCACCATATGGCCGAATTCCTTGGGGTCGAGGGCTATATCTCCGAGCTGAATACGCTGAACGGCATCTGGACAAGCCGCGTATCAAGCCATATCGCCCTGAAGGAGGTGGCCGGCTATATCACCGAACACCGGATCACCGAGGCGGTGCATCTGATCGACCGCACGCTCCGCCGCTCCGGCCTCAACCGGCCGCGCCTGTCGGTGGCGGCGCTCAACCCGCATGCCGGCGACAATGGCAATTTCGGCATGGAGGAGATCGAGGTCATCACCCCGACCGTGGAAACGCTGCAGGCAAAGCAGGTCAATGTTGACGGCCCATGGCCGTCGGACACGGTCTTTCTCAAGGCCAAGGCCGGCGAGGTGGACGGCATCATCACCATGTATCACGACCAGGGGCAGATCGCGCTGAAGCTGATGGGCTTCGACCGCGGCGTGACGGTGCAGGGCGGCATTCCCTTCCCAGTCACGACCCCGGCGCATGGCACCGCCTTCGACATCGCCGGCACGGGAAGCGCCGATGTGGGGGCCACCCGCGCCGCCTTCGATATCGCCTGCGACATGGTCAGCCACTGGGACAGCGCCGCCTGACATTGCCATCGCAGGAGGGACCGCGATGAAGATCACATCGATCCGCGCCCATGCGGTGTTGCTCCAGACGCGGCTTGAGATCACCAGCCCGGCCAAGACACCAGCGCACCAGGCCTGTGTTGTCGAGATTGAAACCGATTCCGGCATCACCGGCCATGGCATCACCTCGATCGGACCGGCGGTTCCCATCAAGGCGGCGATCGATGCCGTGGCCGCCCCGCAGATCACCGGCATGGACCCGATGAACAATGACCGCATCTGGGACCGGCTCTACTGGGCCCTGATCCCGCGCGGGCAGAGCGGCATCGGCATGCACGCCATCGCCGCCATCGATGTGGCGCTGTGGGACATCAAGGGAAAGGCGCTCGGCCAGCCGATCTGGCGCCTTCTCGGCGGCGCGCGCGAGCGCTGCCCGGTCTATGCCACCTTCGGGTTCGGCTTCTATGCCACCGGGGAACTGCCGCATGCGGCCGAGGCCTGGATGAAGCGTGGTTTCTCACGTCTCAAGATGACGGTTGGCAACAGCGCCCTGCAACGTCGTGACGAGCCATGCCTTCTGTCCGACGTGATAGTCGAGGACAAGCGCCGTGTCGCCGCGGTGCGGGATGCCGCAGGGCCGGATGCGGAACTCTTCATCGACGCGAACTGCAGCCTTGATTTCTTCCACGCTGTCGAGCTTGCCGGCGCGCTTTCCCCCTACCACATCACCTTCTTCGAGGAGCCGATCACGCAGAACGACGTCCGCCAGATGGCCGACCTGCGGCGGCAGACCGGAATGCGCGTCGCCTGCGGCCAGAACGAAGGCCAGCAATACCGCTTCCGCGACATGCTGGTGGCCGGCGCCGTCGACATCATCCAGCCGAATGTCGTCATTACCGGCGGCTTCACCCAGTGCCAGAAAATCGCGGCGCTGGCGTCAGGATTCAATGTCGGGATCGACAATGGCGGTGCATGGCCGTTCTTCAACGCCCATCTTCAGGCCGGCGTCGCCAATGGCGGGCTGGTGGAATGGCATTATTCCTCGGTCGAGGCCTGCCGCCTGATCTATGACGGCCTTCCCGAGGCGACGGATGGCTGGTTCACAATGACCGAGGCGCCCGGTCTCGGCTTTGAGCTGAACACCGGACGCCTCGAGACTTTTCTGATCTAGCCTATTCGGCGGTCTTCTTGCCGCCGGTGATCATCTTGACGATCTGCGAGCCGAACAGCCCGAGGAAGGCCAGGACCAGGAACAGCAGCGCAAGCGGCTGGGTCAGGATCAGCCACC
>CAJWVJ010000107.1 GCA_913048595.1 uncultured Alphaproteobacteria bacterium
AGGCGCGGCTTGAACGCGCCTATGGCTATGTGTTTCAGGCACCGGCGCTGCTGGCTTGGCGCACCATCGAACGCAATGTCGGACTGCCACTGGAAATCATGGGGCTGAGCGCGGCGGAAAAGGCCGAGCGAGTGGCCAGGACGCTTGATCTTGTCGGTCTCGACGGGTTCGGGCGGAAATTCCCGTGGCAGCTCTCGGGCGGCATGCAGCAGCGCGCCTCGATCGCGCGGGCGCTTGCGTTCGATGCCGACCTGCTGCTGATGGACGAGCCGTTCGGCGCGCTGGACGAGATTGTCCGAGACCATCTGAATGAACAGCTTCTGCAGCTTTGGAAGAAGACAGGCAAGACCATCTGCTTTGTCACCCATTCGATACCGGAGGCTGTCTATCTGTCGAACAAGATCGTGGTGATGTCGCCGCGCCCCGGACGGGTGACCGACATCATCGAATCCGACCTTCCGGCCGAGCGCCCGCTTGATATCCGGGAATCCAAACGGTTCCTCGAAATCGCCCAGCGGGTCAGGACCGGACTTCGCGAGGGCCATTCCTATGATTAGGGACTTGCCGCAAGATCAGTCGCCAGCGCGCCTTTCGCGGAGGTGTGGCTGAGATGACGGGCGCGCTGTCACGGGTGTTTCCGATTGCCACCGTGGTGGCCGCGATCATGGTCGTCTGGTACGGCTTCACCGTCTATCTCAATGCGCCCTGGCAGACCGACCGGTACGAGAAGGCCGGGATCGAATGGCAGATGGGTGACCTGGTGCGCGATACGATGGCGCAAGAACGTCCGATCCTGCCGGCCCCGCACCAGATCGTGGCCGAGATATGGAAGACCACGGTGCAGAAGAAAATCACCTCGAAACGCTCGCTCATCTTCCATGGCAGCGTAACCCTGTCCTCGACCCTGCTCGGCTTCGCCATGGGAACCATCCTCGGCATCGGGCTGGCGGTGTCGATTGTCGAGAACCAGGCCATGGACAAGTCGCTGATGCCCTGGATCATCACCAGCCAGACGATCCCGATATTGGCCATCGCCCCGATGATCATTGTGGTGCTGAACGCGGTGGGGCTGTCAGGCCTGTTGCCCAAGGCGATGATATCGACCTATCTCAGCTTCTTTCCGGTGGTTGTCGGCATGGTCAAGGGCCTGCGAAGCCCGGACCCGATGCATATCGACCTGATGCGCACCTACAAGGCATCGCGGATGCAGATGTTCTGGAAGCTTCGTCTTCCGGCCTCGGTTCCCTTCCTGTTCGCCTCGATGAAGGTGGCCATCGCGATCAGCCTTGTCGGAGCCATTGTCGGTGAATTGCCGACCGGCGCGGTGGCCGGGCTCGGCGCGCGGCTTCTTGCCGGTTCCTATTACGGCCAGACCATCCAGATCTGGTCCGCGCTGATCTCGGCGGCCTGCATGGCGGCCATTCTTGTGGGTGTGGTCGGCGTCATCAGCCATGTGACGCTGAAGCGTATGGGGCTGCGGACATGACCGGGTTCCAGCGCGCCATAGCCACCATCGGCGGCATCGCCGCATTGCTGGCTTCATACTTCGCCGTCGGCGATGCCGGCGCGGGCGGGATCGGCCTTGTTGTGGCCAGTCTGGCGCTGGCCGCGGTCGGGCTTCGCCACCATTTCGGTATCATGCCGCAGGCACGGCTGGACCTTGCGGCAAGCCTTGCCGGCATGGTGCTTCTTCTTTCCATGCTTGACGGCGAAATGCCGGCGGCAAGCTGGCTCTTCCTTGTCGCCTGCTGGCTTTCCGGCTGGCTGGCGGTGGAAAAATCGCTGGCGGCACGGTCGCTGTCACAGGTGATGTCGTCGGCCGTGTCGCTGGCCGTGCCGGTCTTTTTCGGGGCCTGGATCATCTTTGTCTGGGAAGTGCTGACAATCGGGCTGGAGATACCGACGGTTCTGTTGCCGCCACCCTCGATGATTGCGGTCCGGTTTGCCGAATCCACCTCCATCCTCTGGGCCGACTTCCAGCAGACCGTCATCAAGGCGGCGCTGAGCGGCTATATCATGGGGTGTGGCAGTGCCTTCATCATCGCCATCCTGATCGACCGCATCCCCTTCCTGCAACGCGGATTGCTGCCGGTCGGCAATTTCATCTCGGCCCTGCCGATTGTCGGCATCGCGCCGATCATGGTGATGTGGTTCGGGTTTGACTGGCAGTCGAAGGCAGCTGTCGTCGTTGTGATGACCTTTTTTCCGATGCTGGTGAACACGGTGGCCGGCCTGCAGGCCACGCAGGCGATGGAACGCGATCTTCTGCGCACCTACGCCTCCTCCTATTTCCAGCTGCTAATCAAGCTCAGGCTTCCGACAGCGGCACCCTTTATCTTCAATGCATTGAAGATCAACTCGACGCTGGCGCTGATCGGTGCCATCGTAGCCGAATTCTTCGGCACCCCGATTGTGGGTCTTGGCTTTCGAATTTCGACCGAGGTCGGTCGAATGAATGTTGATATGGTATGGGCGGAGATTGTCGTCGCCGCCCTTGCCGGATCGCTGAGCTACGGCCTTCTCAGCCTGCTGGAGAGGCAGGTTACCTTCTGGCATCCCTCGAACCGCCGGAAAGTTCAATAGTCAACCAAGAATGACAACCTAGGGAGCATGATATGAAAAAAACACTGACAACCTTGCTGGCGCTTGCGGCGACCGTTGCCATGGGCACGGCGGCAAGTGCTGCAGACAAGCTGACGCTGCAGCTGAAATGGGTGACCCAGGCCCAGTTCGCCGGATATTTCGTTGCCGCGGACCAGGGCTTCTATGCGGAAGAAAATCTTGATGTCACCATCAAGCCGGGTGGCCCCGATGTATCGCCCGTTCAGGTGATCGCGGGCGGTGGCGCGGATGTCGTCATCGACTGGATGCCTTCGGCGCTTGCCTCGCGCGAAAAGGGTGTGAACCTGGTCAACATCGCCCAGCCGTTCAAATCCTCGGGCATGATGCTGACCTGCCGCAAGGATTCCGGCATCAAGTCGCCGGCGGATTTCCGCGGCAAGACCCTTGGCGTCTGGTTCTATGGCAACGAGTATCCGTTCCTGTCCTGGATGAGCCAGCTTGGCATCCCCACCGACGGCAGCAGCAGCGGCGTGAATGTCCTGAAGCAGGGCTTCAATGTCGACCCGATCCTGCAAAAGCAGGCCGAGTGCGTGTCCACCATGACCTATAATGAATACTGGCAGGTGATCGATGCCGGCCTGACCGCGGACGAGCTTGTGGTCTTCAAATATCAGGATCAGGGCGTGGCGACGCTTGAGGACGGGCTCTATGTCCTTGAGGACCGTCTGAAGGACGCCGCCTTCCAGGACCAGATGGTGCGCTTCGTGCGGGCCTCGATGAAGGGCTGGAAATGGGCCGAGGAAAACCCGGACGCCGCCGCTGACATCGTTCTCGAGAATGACGCCACCGGCGCGCAGACCGAGAAGCATCAGCGCCGCATGATGGGCGAGATCGCCAAGCTTACGGCCGGCTCGGACGGCACACTTGACCCTGCTGATTACGAGCGCACGGTCGCCACGCTGATGAAGGGCGGCTCGGATCCTGTGATCACCAAGAAGCCGCAGGGCGCCTGGACCCACATGATCACCGACAAGGCGCTGTAGGCATCGCCTGATCGGCAGTGACAACATCCGGCCGGGGGCGCCCGGTCAGGAAGGGGGGCCATCCGCATCGCGGGTGGCCCTTTTCAGAATCGTTGTCCCGGGACTTATTGCTCGACGATGACCATGCTGCTGCTGGTGATCTTCATGCCGCCGCTGGCCAGCGCGCTATGGTCGTTGGCATAGAGGGATACCGACACCTCGTTGCGGCCAAGCGGAAGCTTGCCGATATGGTGCCAGGCGCCATAGACCCGCCCGAGCTTCATCCCATTCACATAGACATGCGCATGGCCGTGACCTTCGGCATTGTCGCGTCCGGCGGCGGCGGCGTCGAAGGTGAAATTGGTCGTGATCACATTCAGGTTCCAGCCACCGACCGGATCAGGATAGACGGCGGTATCAAGGGTCGGAGGGGCGGCCCAGTCATCGACCGCAATCAGCGTTTCGGCCTGCATGGCATGCTGGCCGCCGGCTGACGTGGCCGGCATCTGCAGGCTGTCCCCTGTGGGCATCAGTTCAAGCCATGTCCAGAATGCCGACGCGCCGAGAAGCGCCCCGCCAATGAAGGCCACGAACAGGCTGCCACGCTGTGACGGCATGCCGGCGGTCTGGTTGTTGTTGTCTGTCACCAGTTTTCCTCCCGCAGGGATTGTCAGCTCGATAGGGAAATGCCGGCGCCGCGCATGTCGGCCAGTGCCGAGTCAAGCGACCCGTCGAGGTCGATGGCACGGCAGGCCGGCAGGATCACACCGACCTCGAATCCCTGCGCGGCACCGTCAAGCGCCGACCAGGCGACGCAGTAATCGGTGGCGAGCCCGACCATCGTCAGGTCGGTGCAGCCGCGCCCTGTCAGGAACCCGGCAAGGCCGGTGGCCGTGGTCTTGTCATTCTCGAAGAAGGCGGAATAGGAATCGACGGCCGGGTTCATGCCCTTTCGGATGATCGCATCGGCGCGGTCGGTGTTCAGACCCGGGTGAAATTCGGCTCCGGCGCTGGCCTGAATGCAATGATCCGGCCACAGCACCTGCGCGCCGTAGGGCATCTCGGTCACGGTGAAGGGATCGGCGCCGTCATGGGACGAGGCAAAGCTGGAATGTCCGGCGGGGTGCCAGTCCTGGGTCAGCACCACAAGGTCGAAATCATCCATCATGGCGTTGATCATCGGCATGATCTCGTCGCCGCCGGCCACCGCAAGTGCCCCGCCGGGGCAGAAATCATTCTGCGGGTCGATCACGATCAGGGCTTTCATATCCATCCTCCCGTCATGGCAGTCCGTCTGCCTTCAATGCTATGTGGCGCGCGCCGGCGATGCAATCTTCACGCTAGCGCAAACCATCCTCGCCCTTCACCTGGGCGGTGGTCAGCCCGCCCATGCGGTCATGGATCCGGGGGCCGCGCGACATCGCCAGCGCGAACATGATCTCGCCGGCGCGCGGGGCGTCGGCGAGCCGTACCTCCATCGCGTCGAAATGGCTTCGCACATAGGCGGCGTTGATATGGCCAAGCGGGATATCAATCAGCGTTCCCGGGCCGCCGACCTTCATGGCCGAAGGCACGATGGCCTTCGCCTCGCCAAGCCGCTCGCGCATCGAATAGCCGCCAGGCACATGCCACAGCGCGGTGTGCTCCAGCTCGCCACCTTCGCCGGCAAGCGCCGCCTTGCCATAGCCGTCGATTCCCTCGGCCCCGCCAAGTGCGGTGATCAGCTCGTCGGTCATCTGCAGGCCAAGCGGCTTCAGGTCATCCATGGCCGATTGCAGGTCTTCCTGCCAGGTTCCGGCAAACGGATTGGCGACAACGGCAACAATCGCCGCGCGGCGGCGCGGCGTTGCCGGCGGCGGGCCATTCTCATGGTGAATGGTCTCGGAAAACAGCATCATCTTGCGAAGCCGGAATTCGGGCATCGGTCAATCCTCCCCGGTGATGGATATGGGTGCGCTCTCATCGCCAAGGCTCAGCATGGACGCCGGTGTATCAAGCCCGACCATGGCCGTCTTGCCCTGAAGTTCGAGAACCGCGCCGGCAATTCTGCCGGCTGTCATCATCTGCGCCGCCAGATCGCGGCCTGCGGCCAGCGCGGCGCTGATCTGCGCCGGGCGAAGCTGCGGAACGGCAACGGTCACGGCGCGCGCGCCAAGGTCGCTTTCAGGATCGATCTCGCAGGCCGGCAGGCGCTCGATTCCCGCCGCCCGCGGGCAATCGACCGCCCCGGCGATCACGGTCGCCGCGGCATCGGCGGTGGCGGCGGCCAAAGCGGCGGCGGCGAAAATGCGAAGGGTCATCAAGTCCAGTCCAGCCATCGGTTCCAGAAAGTTTCCCGCCGGGCGGCCGAGCGGGCAAGGTTGCGCAGGTCAGGGGCGGCGAGCAGGGGGAACGTCTTGCCGCCACAGTCCAGCGAAAGGGGGTCGCGCGCATCTTCGGCAAGGAGTGGGCGACGCCGATGGCGCTCGGAACATTGGCGCGGCAGAACAAGCCGGGCG
>CAJWVJ010000108.1 GCA_913048595.1 uncultured Alphaproteobacteria bacterium
GAGCCATTGTCGCCGGCGATCGGCTTCGGCAGGAAGGTGGCGGACCGGCCGTAGGCCGCCGCGACCTGATGCACGCTGTACTTGTAGAGCTGCAGGTTGTCGGCGGTCTCGATCAGGGTGCCGAACTTCATGCCGAGCTCGTGCTGCGACGGTGCCACCTCGTGGTGGTGCTTCTCGACCGGAACGCCCATGTCGGCCATGACCGAGAGCATTTCGCCGCGGATGTCCTGGCCGCTGTCGATCGGCGGGACCGGGAAGTAGCCGCCCTTGACGCCCGGACGATGGCCGAGGTTGCCCTCTTCATATTCGCGGGCGCTGTTGTATGGGCCCTCGACGGAATCGACGGCGTACATGGCGCGGTTCATCGACACATCGATCTTCACATCCTCGAAGATGAAGAATTCGGCTTCCGGGCCGAAGAAGGCGGTGTCGCCGAGGCCGGCGGCTTCCATGTGGGCCAGGGCTGCCTTGGCGGTGCTGCGCGGGTCGCGCGAATAGGCCTCGCCGGTGCTCGGCTCGAGGACGTCGCAGAACAGCGCAAGGGTCGGCTGCGCGAAGAACGGGTCGACATAGCAGCGATACAGGTCGGGCATCAGCGTCATGTCGGATTCGTTGATGGCCTTCCAGCCGGCGATCGACGAGCCGTCGAACATGAAGCCTTCGGCGAGGCTCTCTTCATCGATGGTGTCGATGTGCTGGGTCACGTGCTGCATCTTGCCGCGCGGGTCGGTGAAACGGAGGTCGACATAGGTGATGTCGTTCTCCTTGATCATTTCCATGATGGCTTTTGCGTCAGACATGGGGGGTTCCTTCCATTCGTCTTGGGGGTCTTCTTGAGATTAAGAGCGCCGGCGAACCGGCAAAGGTCGGGGACGGGCGCGCGGATCAGACCGCGTCGCCACCGCGCTCCCCGGTGCGGATCCGGATGGCTTCGTCGATTGTCGAGATAAAGATCTTGCCGTCTCCGATGCGGCCGGTCTGGGCCGCGTTCTGGATGGCGTCGACGACCCGCTCAAGAAGCGAATCCTCAATCACGACTTCAATCTTCACCTTCGGCAGGAAATCGACAACATATTCAGCGCCGCGGTAGAGTTCGGTATGGCCTTTCTGGCGGCCGAACCCCTTTGCTTCCAGAACGGTGATGCCCTGGATGCCGACGTCGTGAAGCGCTTCCTTGACCTCATCCAGCTTGAAGGGCTTGATGATGGCTTCGATTTTCTTCATTGCGTTCGTCCTGTTTCAGACATGTCGTCGGGCGCATCTCTCCGCGGATGGCCCGTTCCTGTCCTTCTTCCTCGCGCAGACGCGCACAGCAACGCAAGATGATGGGCCGCCGCTGCCGGTCCGGGATGTCGATTCCGCCCAAACTGCGTTAAAATGAAGCGGAATGCCTAAAAAATAGGCAATTGCCGCGACGGGCCCCGGCGGTGGCGCAAGCCCGGGGGCCGCGTCACTCAGTTGACCCGCGCGTTCGGGATGAACAGCTGTTCGCCGTTAAGGCGAAGGCCGCCGATTAGGGCCTGGCCGCGTGGAGCCAGAAGCCAGTCGGCGAAGCGGGCCGCCGCCCGGTGGTTGGCTTGCGGGCAATGGTCCGTCGACAGGGTGACGATGCCATACTGGTTGAACAGGGCGGGGTCGTCCTCGAACAGAATCCGGTGCTGGAACTTGTTGGCGAAGGCGAGCCAGGTGGCGCGGTCGGTCAGGGTGTAGCTGTCCGACTGCACGGCGAAGTTCAGCGTCGCGCCCATGCCGCTTCCGGTTTCCTGATACCAGCTTCCCGGAAGCGCCTTCGGCACCGTGCCGAAGCTGGACCATAATGCCAGTTCCTTCTTGTGGGTGCCGCTGCGGTCGCCGCGCGAGGCAAAGCTGGCGCGGCTGGCGGTGATGCGCCGCAGCGCATCGTCGATATCGGTGGCGGCGGCGATGCCGGCCGGGTCGTCCTGCGGGCCGATCAGGATGAAGTCGTTATACATCAGGTCATGCCGCCTGCTGCCATGGCCGGCGGCGATGAAGGCATCCTCGGCGGCACGCGAATGGACAATCAGCAGATCACCGTCGCAACGACTGGCGTTTTTCAGCGCCTGGCCGGTGCCGACCGCGACAACCCGCACCTCGATCCCGGTCTCGGCCGTGAAGGGTGGGACGATATGCCTGTAGAAACCCGCATTCTGCGTCGAGGTGGTCGACTGCACGATGATCGACCCGCCCGAGGCGGCAAGCGAGGCAGGCAGGGCGGCGCCGGCGGCACAGGCAAGCGCCGCATAAAAAAACAGGCGTAACAGGGTCATGTTCGGGATAGGTCTTCGAGATATGTTGCGACGTCGGCTTGCACCCTTGCGAGGGCCGCCATCTTTACCGGGCCGAACCCGCGGATTTCCGCGGCAGCGTTCAGGATGGCGTGCCAGGCGGCACTATCCTCCTTTGCGTCATATTTGTCCATCAGCCCGAGATACCAGTCAATCAGCCCGCGCTCGGCGCGCCGTTCATGCTGCCAGCCGAATGGGTCGAAAGGGGTGCCGCGCAGCCTCTTGCCCCGCGCCAGCAGCGGAAAGAGGCGGTGCATCAGCCTTGTTTCGGTCTTTCTTGGCCGTCCCCGTCCATCGTTGGCGCGGGTGAGGAACGGGATGACGAGATGGTTCGACTGGCGGAACCCGGGCGCGAAGCGGGCCGAAAGATGGTCCCGGAAGCCGGCGGCGGCGTGAAGGCGTGCCACCTCGTATTCATCCTTGTAGGCCATCATCCGGTACAGCTGGCGCGCCACGATCGCGCGAAGTCCGGGCTCCTTGCAGCGCCCTGCAAACCTGTCCATATGGGTGCGATAGCGTTCGGCGTAGGCGGCGTCCTGATAGGCTTTCAGGCGGGCCTGGCGGTCGGCGATGATCCGGTCGTAATCCTCGTCCATCGGCGCGGGTGGTGGCGGCAGAAGCACGTCCTGCACAATCGCCGGATTGCCCTGCATCAGCCTGCCGAGATCAAAGGCGAACCGGTTCTTCTCGATCTTCACGCCGTTCAGGGTGATGGCCTTGAAGATGGCACCTGCCGAAACCGGCACCGCGCCGGCCTGCCAGGCGGCGCCAAGCATGATCATGTTGGCATAGACGGTATCGCCAAGACAGGCCTCGGCCAGCCGGTTGGCATCGAATCCTTGGACGCTGCCGGCGCCGCATGCGGCGGCGATGGCGGCGATGCGGTCATCCATCTGCAGGTCAAGATCGCGGTTCCGGACAAGCTCGCCTGTGGTCATTTCTGCCAGATTGAGAATGGCGGCCGTGCCGTGGCGGTAGGTCTTCATCGCGGCCGGCGAGGCCGACACCACCGCGTCACAGCCGATCAGCGCATCGGCGGAGGTGGCGGCGATCCGCGTCTGATGCAGCATGTCGGGGCTGTCAGCAAGGCGGACAAAGCTCATCACCGCGCCAAATTTCTGCGCCAGGCCGGAGAAATTCAGCAGGGTTGTCGCCGTTCCGTCGAGATGCGCCGCCATCGACAGCACCGCGCCGACAGTGGTGACGCCGGTGCCGCCAACGCCTGTCACCAGAATGTCGTAGGGCGCGTCCGTGTTCGGCAAGGTCGGGGGTGGCAGCGCGGCCATCGCGGCCGCGATGTCGGGAAGGTCGCGGCCATCCGCTGCCGGGGCACGGCGCGGCCCCTCGACGGTGACAAAGCTGGGGCAGAACCCGTCAAGACAGGTGAAATCCTTGTTGCAGCTGGACAGGTTGACCCGCCTCTTGCGGCCGAGCGGGGTGTCCACCGGCTCGACACTCAGGCAGTTCGACGCCACCGAGCAGTCGCCGCACCCCTCGCAGACCTCCTGATTGATCACGACATAGCGGTCCGGGTCCTGCATGGTGCCGCGCTTGCGCCGCCGTCGCTTCTCCGAGGCGCAGGTCTGGCTGTAGATCAATACCGACACGCCCTCATACTCCCGAAGTTCGCGCTGCAGCCTGTCCATCTCCGATCGGTCGTGAAAACTTGTCAGCCGCGGATAGTCGCGTCGTGTCACCCCGCGCAGGTCGTCGGTGACAAGGGCGATGCGCCGGACCCCTTCGGCAAGGCAGCTCTGTGCCACCGCGGCCGGCGACAGCTGGCCGTCCACCGCCTGGCCGCCGGTCATCGCCACCGCGTCGTTGTAGAGAATCTTGAAGGTGATGTTGGTGTTCGCGGCGACCGCCTGACGGATCGCCAGCGAGCCGGAATGAAACCAGGTGCCGTCGCCGATATTCTGGAAAATATGCCGGTTGCCGTTGAACCGGCTTGTGCCGACCCAGCTTCCGCCTTCGCCGCCCATCTGGCAGACATATTTGGCGTCGCGGTCCATCAGCGTGACCAGGAAGTGACAGCCTATTCCGGCAAGGGATTCCGACCCCTCGGGAACCTTTGTCGAGCTGTTATGCGGGCAGCCGGAGCAGAAATGCGGCGCGCGCTGCGGAAAGGCCGGGCTGTTCTGGCGCGACGGGGGCGGGACAAGCGCCTCCGCGCGGGCGGCGAAGTCCTGCCCGTCACACTGCCGGTCGTAATGCGCGTCAAGCCGCGCCGCGATCAGCGGCAGCAGCAGCTCGGGCGACAGCTCGCCCGTCCAGGGAATGAATTTCTCGCCCTTCGCGCCGGTCTTGCCGGTAATCAGGCGCGGTGCGGCGCCTGTGATGCGCGTCGCCAGCGCGCGGATCTGGTCCTCGACGATGCCGCGCTTTTCCTCGACGATGATGATTTCCTGCTTGCCGCGCAGAAAGGTGGCGGCCCCGGACTCTTCAATGGGCCATGACATGCCGATCTTGTAGACATCGATGCCGAGGTCGCGGCACCGCGCGCGGTCCAGCCCCAACAACCGCAGGGTTTCCATCAGGTCGCCATGCGCCTTGCCGGTAGTGATGAAGCCGATGCGGGCCGGCGCGGTGCCGTGAATGACCCTGTCGACCGGATTGGCGGCGGCGAAGGCGGCGGCGGCGGCCAGCTTGGCCTCCATCCGCTCTTCCAGATGCAGGCCCGGCGAATCCGGCCAGCGGATGTGAAGCCCGTCGGCGGTGTCGGCAAGCGGCGGCCTTGTGAAGGCGGGAAGCGGCGCCAGGTCCACCGAGGCGCCGGCCTCGATCAGCTCGGCGATGGATTTCATCCCCACCCACAGCCCGGAAAACCGCGACAGCGCGAAGCCGAAAAGCCCGAAGGAGATCAACTCCTGAACGGTTGCCGGGTTCAGCACCGGAAGCGATGCGCCGATAAAGCCGTATTCGGACTGGTGCGAGATGGTCGAGGACACACAGCCATGGTCGTCCCCCGCCATCATCAATACCCCGCCGCGCGGCGAGCTGCCGTACATGTTGCCATGCTTGATCGCGTCGCCCGACCGGTCGACACCGGGCCCCTTGCCGTACCAGAGGCCGAAAACCCCGTCGACCACCGTGTCGGGCTGCTGTTCGGCCTGCTGCGTGCCGGCCATGATGGTGGCGGCCATATCCTCGTTCACCGCCGGCAGGAAGTCGATCCTGCGGCTGTCGAGATGATGGTTGGCGCGCCACAGCTCGACATCGAAGGTGGCAAGCGGCGATCCGCGATAGCCGGATACCAGCCCGCCGGTGGCAAGCCCGGCAGCGGCGTCAAGCCGCGCCTGGTCCAGCATCATCCGGACAAGCGCCTGCGTTCCGGTGAGAAAGATCCGGCCTGATGTCGCGGTGTAACGGCTGTCCAGCGGTGGCGGCGCGCCGGCGTCATCTGCCGGCGAAGCGGCCGCGAGGGGCTTTGCGTCATCGGGTGCCATTGAACAGCTCTCCGTAGAACGATCGTCACATGACCAGACCTGATTCACTGTGCGGCAATCAACCCTGGCGGGCAAGGGGGACGGGCGCCGGTGACAGGCTGCAAAAGG
>CAJWVJ010000109.1 GCA_913048595.1 uncultured Alphaproteobacteria bacterium
CGCGGAAAATATGGAAGCTGGACGCGCCATCGACCTGCGCCGCCTCGACATGGTCGCGCGGCACATTTTCCAGCGCCGCCAGCATGCAGATGAAGATGAAGGGAATCCACTGCCAGGAATCACAGATCATCATCACGAAACGGGCCGACCAGGGGCTCGCCGACCACACCCAGTCCTGAAGCCCCAGAAGGCCGAGTATGGGTTCGAACGGGCCTTTCGTGACATCGGCGATCATCCGCATCGCAAAACCGACGCCAAGCGGTGTCACCATCAGCGGAATGAAGAACAGGACGCGGAAGAAATTCCTACCCCTGATCGGCTGCGAACACAGGAACGCAAGCCCGGTGCCGATCACAAACTGCACCCCGCAGCCGACAAGGACATAGAACAGGGTGGTATAAAGGGTGCCGATGGCATTGCCCGACAGGAGCGAGGCGCAGAGAAGCCAGCCCAGAAAAATCGCCATGGCGGCGGAGATCGTGCGGCCAAGCATGCGCACCCAGGTGGCCGTCTTCCAGGATTTGTAGAGCCACCAGAGAACAGCCACGACGATCGCCACGAAGACAATCGTGCCAAAAATACTGACAGGTTCGGTGCGGCCAAGGAAATGGACCTCGCTGCTGCCGAAGAACTGTTTCTCGAAATTGCGAAATCCGACATAGCGGAATTTCAGCCCGTCGCCGGTAAAGCGCACGCGGCTGAGCGCGAATACCATCGAATAGATGGTCGGGAAAATGGCGAAAATCAGAATGAGGGTGACCGCGGGGGCAATGAAGAATGTGCCCGCATGGCGGTCAACCCATTCACGCCAGCGGTCGCCTGAGGAGGCTCCAGCCGGGGTTGCCCCCGGCTGGATCGTGTTTGATGTTGCGGACATCGGTCCCGGATCAGCTGCCAAGTGCGAGAGCCTGGGCCGCGACCTGCTCGTCACGACCGAAGTCCTCGGTGACCTCTTCCCAGCCCTCTTCGATGTTCTCGAGAGCCTCATCGACCGAAATCTCGCCAGCCAGATACCGGGCCAGCTCGGTGTCGAGAACGACGGCGGTATATTTGTTGGCGCCCGGAATCTTCATGTCCGAGGCCATGTTGAGGCTGTTCAGCGCACCGTTGATGGCACCGATATAGTTCTCGGCAAGGGCCTGCGGCATGCCGGCCTTGACGAACAGATCGGGGCTGGCGAGCTGCGACAGGCGATACGGGTTGTAGCCCGTGGCACCGATGGTGACGTCGACACTCGATTGCGCTGCCTGGTTCATGTAGGACAGGAACGCGTAGGCGGCGTCCTTGGTCTTCTGGTCAGCGCCCTTGTTGACAGCACCGGCCCAGCCACCGAAGGCGGCGAACGGGGCATAGTTGATGCCGTCGATCGAATGTGGCGCGTTGGCCTTGGTCACCGGGACCAGCTTGCCGGTGGCACGGTCGAGAACCTCGCGCGAGCCGATGGCCGAAATCGCGTAGAGCTTGCCCTTGATGGCCGTGGCATCATCGTCAAGCTGCAGCGGTCCCGGATCGCCCCACTCGACCAGCAGGCCGCAACGGCCGGCCTTGAACAGCGCGCGGGTGTCGCCGATGTCGAGGTTCAGCTCTTCAGGCGGACCGTATTTGCCGGTTTCCTTGTACAGCTCGAAGGCCTTCTTCCAGCCGGCATTGTTCACGATCGGCTTCATGTCGGCATTGTTGAAGTGGAAGCCCTGGGCGGTGCCCTGCGTCTGCACGATCGGGGCGGCAAAGGTCTGGATCGCGAAATAGGACTGCGCGTTACGCTTCTTGAAGATACAGGAACCGAAATCGCCCTCGCCATCGCCATTCATGTCAGAGCCGTGAATCTTCGAGGCCACCTCGAGATAGTCTTCCCAGGTCTTCGGCGGCTGCAGGCCGGCGCCGTCAAGGACGTCCTTGCGGTAATAGACCATCTGGAAGTCGCCATCGACCATCAGCAGCTTTGTCTTGCCGCCGACCTTCTGGCCGAACTCGCGGAAGTAAGGTGCCACATCGTCAAGGTCGATCTTGTCGTCCTTGGCGATGTAGGGGTCGAGGTTCTCAAGAAGGCCAGCGGCGTCAAGCTCGACACCCCAGCCCGCGGCGAACACACCAACATCAATCGAGTTGGTACCGGTCGACCAGTCATTCTGGATTTTCGGGAAAATTTCCGCGTAAGGGACCTCGGTGACGACGATCTTGGCGCCTGTCGCCTCCTGGAATTCCACGCCACGCTCGACCAGACGGCCGGCGATCACATAGCCGGGACGTGTCAGGATGTTGACGGTGACGCCGTCAAACTCGCCTGCCACGGCAAATGGTGCCGCACCGACAAGCGCCATGGCGCCAGCCGTCAGGCCCAACAAACTCTTACGAATTGTCATGCTACTTTCCTCCTTTATGGCCGAGGTGAATTGCCTGTCCCCACAATTTCCGGAGGACGTCTCACCCCGTTGTTTAGAAAAACACTAATCTAAAGAAATGCAGAGTGCCATAGCGTTGACGCAAGAAATCTCCATTTCAAAGGACCAAACCGGCAGAAAGCCCAGGCTTTTTGTGAAGTCGGCATGCCGAAACATACCCAGTACAGGCAGGCCTTTGCCTGCCGCCCTGGCTGGTGCCGGCGCTTGATCGCGCCGCTGCCACCAGATACCGTCGGGACGGGTGCCCCCGCGTGTGCGCCTGTCAAAAAGAGGTATGCGGCCACATCATGACGTCAGCGCCGGACAAGAAAATAAACATCGGAATCCTGGGCTGCGGGCCGATTTCGCAGGCAGGCCATTTCGAGAGCGTGACCAAGGCCCGCAACACCAATCTCCATGCCATATGCGATGTCGCCGAAGATCTTGTCGCCCGATTCGCCGTCACCCACGGCGCCGGCACAAGCTACACGGATTATGACCGGATGCTGGCCGACCCCGACATCGATGCGGTGATCATCGCGACGGCGGATGAATTCCATGTGCCGGCCGCGATGGCGGCCCTTGCGGCCGGCAAGCATGTGCTGTGTGAAAAGCCACTTGGCGTGACCCTGGAAGAGGTCGAGGAACTGGCGGCCGCGGTGCGCCAATCGGGCCTGTTGCTTCAGGTCGGCCATATGAAGCGGTTCGATCCCGGGCTGCAGAGCGCGAAAGCCTTCATCGAGGGCGAGATGGGCGAGATGCTGGCCTTCAAGGGATGGTATTGCGACTCGACGCATCGCTATCCGATGACGGATGCCGTGCAGCCCCTGATCATCCGCAGCGCGGCACGGCGAAACCCGGCCACCGACCCGAAGGCCGATCTGCAGCAATATTACATGCTGGCACATGGCTGCCACCTGGTGGACACGGCGCGCTATCTGTGTGGCGGGATCATCCGGGTTCAGGCGCGCCACCTGCAGCGATTCGGCGCCTACAGCTGGTTTGTCGATGTCGAATTCGCCAACGGTGCGCTTGGCCATCTCGATCTGACGGTGGCGGTCCGCATGGACTGGCATGAGGGTTTCCAGCTCTATGGCGAGCATGGAAGCGTAATCGCGAAGACCTTCAATCCCTGGCTGTTCCGGTCGAGCGAGGTGGATATCTTCCGCGAATCGACCGGCGGCTCGTCCCGCATCCTTGGGGCCGACGCGCATGTCTATCGGCGGCAGCTTGAAGGCTTTGCCGATGCCATCCTGACCGGCAGCCCCGTAGCCGGGGCCGATGTAATGGATGGCGTGGCCTCGGTGCGGGCGATGCTGGCCATCGCGCAGTCGGCGCGAAGCGGACAGCCGGTCAGCCTTGCCGACGTGTCAGGTGCGATCTGATGCAGATCGGGGTGTTCGCCAAAACCTTCGACGGACAGGACCCGCACAGCGTGTTCGCGGCATGCCGGGCCGCCGGCTTTGCCACCGTCCAGTACAATATGGCCTGCTCCGGGCTGGGATCGCTGCCACCCGCCATCCCGCAGGCTGCGGCCACCCGGGTGCGGGACGCGGCAGCCGCCACCGGCATGCGGATCGCCGCCATATCGGCCACCTACAACATGACCGATCCGGACGCCAGAAACCGTTTGGCGGGGCGCGCCGCCTTCGACGCCATCGCCGCCGCCGCGGCGATCATGGGAAGCGACATGCTGACCGTCTGCAGCGGCAGCCTTGACCCGCATGACAAATGGCGCCGTCACCCGGACAATGACCTGGCGCAAAGCTGGTCCGCGATGTGCGCGGAATTCGAGATACTGTGCGACTGCGCTGCGCGGCGCGGTGTCATGATCGGCGTCGAGCCGGAGCCGGCCAACATCGTCAGCGACGCCGAAAAGGCCGCGCGTCTTCTGGCGACATTCGCGGGTGGCCCGATCCGGATCATCCTTGATCCTGCAAATATCATTGAGGATGTCCCGCCAGCCCGCCGCAGCCAGGCGATCGAACATGCGCTTGAGCTGCTTGGCGGCCATATCGCGCTGGCGCATGCCAAGGACCGCCATGACGATGGCAGCGTCGCGCCCGCCGGCAAGGGCGTCATCGACTGGCCACATCTGCTTCGCGGCCTGTCGGATGCCGGGTTCGACGGCCCGCTGATCGCGCATGGCATGTCTGCGGCGGAAGCCCCCGGGGTCGCCAGCTTCCTGGCCCGGCAGACCGGGGAATCAGGGTGATGACGCGCACGCGCCTGTCCATCGGTGATCTGCATCTGTCCGTCACCGCCAGCGGGGCCGGGCGGCCCTTCCTGTTCATCCACGGGCTGTGCGGCGATTCCGGTCAGACGACCGAGCTGCTGCCGCAGGTCGCCGGCTGGCGCGGCATCTGTCCCGATTGTCGCGGGCACGGGGACTCCGAATTCGGCGACATAACCAGCCTCTCGATCGCGCAATTCACGGCCGACATGATCGCGCTGAGCCGGACGCTGGACGGCCCGCCACCCGTGATCGGCGGCATCTCGATGGGCGCCGCCATTGCCCTTCGCGCGGCGGTGACGCATCCCGACAGCTTCAGCGGCCTTGTGCTGGCCCGTCCGGCCTGGGTTGACCGACCGGCACCGGACAATCTGGCACCGCACCGCCGGATTGCCGGGGACATGGCCGCCTTCGGCGCGGACAGCGCGCGCATGATGTTCGAGGACTCGGCCATGGCGCGCGACATCGCCGGGCAGGCACCGGACAATCTGAATTCCCTTCTCGGGTTCTTCGCGCGACAGCCGGCCTGGCAGACACAGGCGCTTCTGGCGGCGATCGCGCATGACGGACCGGGGGTGAGCCGCAGCGCCATCGCCGCCATCGACATGCCCTGCCTGGTGATCGGCACGGGTCGCGATCTGGCGCATCCGCTGGCAATGGCCGAAGAGTTGGCGGGGCTGGTCCCGAAAGCCCGACTTGTCGAGATCACGTCAAAATCCGACAATCGCGATGAGTATGCGGAAGGCTTTCGGGCGGCCCTGCGGCAATTTCTTGAGGAGATGGAATGATGGGCGGACAATCAAAGCCCCGTGCCGGCACCCCGGCGGAGATGTTCGCCGCCTTGCCGGATGACCGGCTTATTGCGGAATTTTCGCTCTGGTCTGCCGATCTGGTGCGAATGGCCGAGGATGTTGCACGGGTGGATGACTTCGTCGATATCTATCACGCCGATGTGGCGGACGGTCATTTCTCGCCTGCCATGCTGCTGTTTCCAGACCTGATCGCCCAGCTCCGGCCACTGACCGGCAAGCCGATCCATGTTCATCTGATGGTGGCGGATGGCGCGCTGGCGGACCAGATCGACCAGTTCGCCGAGGCCGGAGCGGACATCATCTCCATCCATGCCGAGAACGGTGATCCGGAGACCGCGCTCGACCGGATCGGTGCCAGGGGTGTTGCCGCCGGCATGGTGCTTCAGCTTCACACGCC
>CAJWVJ010000110.1 GCA_913048595.1 uncultured Alphaproteobacteria bacterium
GACGTCTACGAGCCGGAACAGGACGTTTACTGGGGCACCGAGGAAGAGTGGGTCGATACCGGCGCGGAAACGCGCATCATTCCCGATGAGGGCAAGGCGCTCGAAAACCCGCTCGCCGCGATCCAGATGGGCCTGATCTACGTCAATCCCGAAGGCCCCGGCGGCAACCCGCACGACGCCGAAGGCATGGCGCGCGACATGCGCGAAACCTTCGCTCGCATGGCGATGAACGACGAGGAAACCGTCGCGCTGACCGCGGGCGGTCACGCTTTCGGCAAATGCCACGGCGCAGCCCCGTCGGACACGTTCGGCACCGGCCCCGAGGGCGAAGGCCTGCACCGCATGGGCTTCGGCTGGCTGACCGACCCCGAGGAAATCGGCAAGGGTCACATCACCACCAGCGGGATCGAAGGCGCGTGGACACCCAACCCCACCGAATGGGGTAACGACTACTTCCGCCTGCTGTTCAAATATGAATACGAGCTCACCCAGAGCCCGGCGGGCGCGCACCAGTGGACCCCGGTCGATCCCGATCCGGAAGACATGGCACCCGATGCGCGGGACCCGAATACCAAGGTCCCGACGATCATGACCACCGCCGACATGGCCCTGAAGCGAGACCCCGAATACCGCAAGATCTCCGAGCGGTTCCTCAACGACCAGGCTGCGCTCGACGATGCGTTCGCTCGCGCCTGGTTCAAGCTGACGCACCGCGACATGGGCCCGAAGTCCCGCTATGTGGGTGCCGAGGTGCCGGCCGAGGAGCTGATCTGGCAGGACCCGGTTCCGGCGGTGGATCACAAGCTGATCGACGATGCCGATGCCGCGGCGTTGAAGGCCAGCATCGTGGCCACCGGCCTGTCGGTGTCCGAGCTTGTCGGCGCAGCCTGGGCCTCTGCCTCTACCTTCCGTGGTTCGGACAAGCGGGGCGGCGCCAATGGCGCGCGCATCCGCCTGGCACCGCAGCGTGACTGGGAGGTGAACCAGCCGGCACAGCTGGACAAGGTGCTTGCCGCGCTGGAAGGCGTGCAGGCGGACTTCAACGGCGCCCAGTCGGACGGCAAGAAGGTCTCGATGGCGGATCTTATTGTGCTGGCTGGCTGTGCCGCTGTCGAGGAAGCTGCCAGGGCGGCAGGCCATGATGTGCAGGTCGCCTTCACCCCGGGCCGTACCGACGCCGCGCAGGAGCAGACCGACATCGACTCCTTCGCCGTTCTCGAGCCGCTTGCCGATGGTTTCCGCAACTATCTGCAGGCCGATTTCTCGGTCTCGGCCGAGGAGCTGCTCCTCGACAAGGCCCAGCTGATGACCCTTTCGGCCCCGGAAATGACCGTGCTTGTTGGCGGCATGCGGGCGCTTGACGCCAATGCGGATGGCGCAAGGCACGGTGTGCTGACCGACCGTCCCGGCACGCTGAGCAACGACTTCTTCGTCAATTTGCTGGATATGGGCACCGTCTGGAAGCCGGTATCGGCCGCCGAGGATGTGTTCGAGGGCCGTGACCGCGCCAGTGGCGAGGTGAAGTGGACCGGCACCCGTGTCGATCTTGTCTTCGGCTCGAACTCGCAGCTTCGCGGGCTTGCCGAAGTCTATGCCGGTGCCGGTGGGGAAGCCCGCTTTGTCGGTGATTTCGTCGCCGCATGGACCAAGGTGATGAACCTGGACAGGTTCGACCTGGCCTGACCGAAACGGAAAGGCCAGCTGGCATCGCAGGTCCCCGCGGTGCAGCAACCCTTTCACACACGGCGTCCCGGTCAGTCGGGACGCCGTTTTTCATGGCCGGCCCGTGAGCCGGGATCAGTTCAGCACTTCGCCGTCAAGAAGGCCCCAGAGGGCGGTTCGTGCCACCCATCCGCGAATGTCGCCGGCGGTGACCCTGCACCATTGGGTCGGGCAGGATTGCAACTCGAGAAGTGCGTTGCGTTCAGCCACCGCGAGGAGTGAGGCGCCGCTCTCCGGCGAGGCGAAGATTCGGGCCGAGCTGGCGGTGACAAGCGCGTGCCTCTTCAGCGACAGCATCGAATGATGCATCCAGCCGGTGATCCCGTCATGATCGACAACCTTGCGCCAGACTCCGAATTCCGCCTCGACCCGAAGCGGAAGCCCTTCCTTGCGATATTGCCACAGCACCGGATATTCGGTGCCGGGCCCGGCCCGCATATTGACCTCGTCCGACTTCAGCGTGACGAAGCGCGGCACCGGCAGACCGCTCCCCCGCACGGTCAGGCGCACCTCGCCGCCGGCATCGTCATTTGCCATGGCGCCTTGCCGGGACAGGGTCGCCGGCAGGGTCATGACCATGATGCCGGCAAGAAGCACAAGGGTGAGACAGGCTGTCGCGTCGCGAAAAATTTTTCTCATCACCAACTAGTTCTGGTAGTGTGGGCTCGGAATCTGATGCAGGGTAATCTTGTCACCCCGGATCTCTTGACGTCACGATATTATGTTTTCGCTCGCCATGCCATAGAGGCCGAACGGCGCTCCGATACGAACCGAAAGAATGAACCAGAAAAAGCCCATCGTCCACCTGACACGCAAACTTCCCGAATCCACCGAGACACGGATGCGGGAGCTTTTTGACGCGCGGCTGAACGAAACCGACCGCCCGCTGTCAGGCCAGGAGCTTCACGCCATCGTCAAGGAGGCGGATGTCCTTGTTCCCACCGTGACCGACAGGATCGACGCCGATCTGATCGCCGCCGCCGGGGACCGGCTGAAGTTGATCGCCTCTTTTGGAACCGGTGTGGATCATATCGACCTCGCCGCGGCGAAAACGCGCGGTATCACCGTGACCAACACCCCCGGCGTGCTGACCGAGGATACCGCAGATGTCGCGCTGGCGCTGATGCTGGCGGTGCCGCGCCGCATCGCCGAAGGCGACAAGGTGGCGCGGTCGGGTGAATGGACCGGATGGGCGCCGACCGGCATGCTAGGTCACCGCATCAACGGGAAGCGGCTTGGGATCATCGGCATGGGGCGGATCGGCTGCGCCGTCGCGCGGCGCGCCCGCGGCTTCGGACTCAGCATTCATTATCACAACCGCAAGCCTGTCCATCCCGAGACCGAGGCCGAGCTGGAAGCCACCTACTGGGACTCGCTCGACCAGATGCTGAGCCGTGTGGATATCGTGTCGGTGAACTGCCCGCACACGCCGGCCACCCACAGGCTTCTGACCCGTGAACGGCTTGAGATGATGCAGCCCTCCGCCTATCTGGTGAACACCTCGCGCGGCGAGGTGGTGGATGAGAAGGCGCTTGCCGCGCTTCTTGCGGCGCGCCACATCGCCGGTGCCGGACTTGATGTCTATGCAGATGAACCGAACATCACTCGGGCGCTGTTCGACCTTCCGAATGTCGTTCTTCTGCCACATATCGGGTCTGCCACCATCGAGGGCCGCCTCGAGATGGGGGACAAGGTGATCATCAATATCCAGACATTCTGGGACGGCCACGCCCCGCGAGACCGGGTGATCGAGGCGATGCTCTAGCCGCCGCAACAGCCGCAGCCGTCGCGCCGCGACGTGCTGATTTCCATGAAGCTTCCCTGCCGGCCGTCGAACAGGACCAGCTTTCCTGTCTGCGCCCCGCCGAGTCCAAGAATTAGCCTGACAGCGGCAAGCGCCTGAAGCGTGCCGATCACGCCGGTGACCGGCCCGAGGATGCCGGCCTCGGAACAGCCGGGGGCTTGTCTGGCGTCCGGCATGTCGGGGAAGACGCAGCGATAGCAGGGCGTTCCGGCCGCGCCGCCGGGCCCGCTATGGAACACCGACAGCTGGCCTTCGCTTCGCACCGCCCCGCCGAAGACAAGCGGCGTTCCGGTGCGGTGCGCGGCGTCGCCGATCCGGTAGCGGGTGTCGACATTGTCGGAACAGTCGATCACCACATCATGCGCTGCCAGAAGATCATCGACATTGTCATCTTCCACACGCGTGGCAAGCGGCGTCACCTCGATTCCGGGATTGAGCGCGGCGACGGCGGCGGCGGCCTGCGCCACTTTCCGGCTGCCAATGCTGGCGGTGGTGTGCAGAATCTGCCGGTTCAGGTTGCTGAGCTCGACCGATTCGCCATCCATGACGGTCAGGCGGCCGACCCCGGTCGCCGCCAGATAGAACAATACCGGCGAGCCGAGACCGCCGGCGCCAACCACCAGCATGCGGCTGGCAAGAAGCCGCTCCTGACCGTCCTCGCCGATCTCCGGCATGATGGCCTGGCGGGCATAGCGTTCCAGATTCTCGTCGCTCAGCATGGCCCTCTACCCCTGTTGCTTACAGACCGGTTGATCCGAACCCGCCGCTGCCGCGATCGGTTGACCGAAGACTGTGGACAAGGGCCAGCCCGGCCCGGCTGACCGGTGCCACCACAAGCTGGGCGATTCGCATGCCGCGGCTGATGGCCACCTCCTCCTTGCCAAGATTGATCAGCATGATCTTCACCTCGCCGCGATAGTCGCTGTCGATGGTGCCCGGCGCGTTGGCGATCGTCAGCCCGTGCCGAAGCGCCAGTCCGGACCGTGGCCTGACCTGCACTTCGAATCCCGTGGGAATGGCCATGGCAAGGCCGGTCGGCACCGCCAACCGCTCGCCAGGTGCCAGGATGGTCTGGTCCTCCACCGCGGCCTGCACATCCATGCCGGCCGCCCCGTCGGTGGCATAGGCAGGAAGGTCTAGCCCGTCGAAATGCGCCAGTGTTCGAAGCTGGATTGTGGGTGATGGCTGTCCGGTCATGCGAAATGGTCTCCGATCCGCGCCACAAGCCTGGCGGCCAGCTCATCCTTAGGCATCTGCGGCCACTGCTCGGCCGCATTGCCGGTCAGCAGCATGGCGCTGTTGCTGTCGCTTCCGAAGACGCTGCCGCCATCGGTGGTGGTGACGGCATTGCCGACGATCCAGTCGCATCCCTTCCGCGCCAGCTTCGCCATGGCGTTTTCCCTGACGTTCCTGGCCTCAGCGGCAAAGCCGACGACAAGACGTGGGCGGGATTCGTGGTTTGATAGGTGCTGCAGGATGTCCGGGTTCTCCGTCAGTTCCAGATGCGGCGTGTCTCCGTTTCCCGCTTTCTTGATCTTGCCGTTTGTCGCGCCGCTGACCCGCCAGTCGGCGACGGCGGCGGCACAGACGGCAAAATCGGCCGGAAGCGCCGCCTCGCAGGCGGCAAGCATCTCCTGTGCTGTCTGTACCGGCACCAGTTCGACCTGCGGTGGCGGCGGCACAGTGACAGGCCCGCTGACGAGGGTTACCCGTGCCCCGCGGCCGGCAAGCGCGGCGGCGATGGCGTGGCCCTGCTTTCCTGACGACCTGTTGGCGATGAAGCGGACCGCATCAATCGGCTCTAGTGTTGGGCCTGAAGTGACGAGAGCATGGCGCCCAACCAGCGATCCGTCGCGTTGCGAAAGGCTGGCAAGCGCAGCTTCGACAATGAGGTCCGGCTCGCTGAGCCGGCCTGTGCCTTCCTCGCCGCAGGCCATGTCGCCGGCGGCCGGCCCGACAAAGGCGATGCCGCGTGCCCGAAGCCTTGCGAGATTCTCCTGTGTCGCCGCATGACTCCACATCGCCGGGTTCATCGCCGGTGCCATCAGCACCGGTGCCGTGGTCGCAAGAAGGATTGTTGTTGCCAGATCGTCCGCAAGCCCGTTCGCCGCGCGCGCCATCAGGTTCGCTGTCGCTGGCGCCGCCAGCACGAGATCGGCTTCGCGGGCAAGGCGGATATGTCCCATCTCGGCCTCGTCGGTCAGCGAGAACAGGTCCGTATAGGCTTTTTCGCCGGTCAG
>CAJWVJ010000111.1 GCA_913048595.1 uncultured Alphaproteobacteria bacterium
TACAGAAACCGTTCAGTGCGCCGATGGTCGGAATGCGGCATTCCTCGATCATCGTCAGCGTGGCGTCGATCCTGTGCTCATAGTCGATGGCGTCGGCGGAGGTGAAGGTACGGAACTGCGAGATGTCCGTGCCGGCGGCAAAGGCGGCATCGCCGCCCCCGGAGAAGATCAGCACCTGGAGCGCGTCGGGGTCGTCCGGTGTGCCGGCACGACCGCAGATCTCCTTGATCCGGTCATACATCCCGAAGGTCAGCGCGTTGCGCCGGTGCGGCCGGTTCAGGACAATATGCCCGACGCCATCGGCAGCGGTATAGATGAGATCCTGGTCTTCGCTCATGTCGATGCCCCGTGTCAGGTCAGGCCGCAGCGGCGGTTTCGGACAGATAGTGCATCGCAGCCTGCACGCCGCCCGCCTGGTGCGGGATGTCGGCGACACGAAGCCCCATTTCGACACCGCTCAGCGTTCCGGCAAGCATCAGGTCGTTGAAGTCGCCGAGATGGCCGATCCGGAAGACCCGGCCGGCAAGACGCGACAGGCCGTTGCCGAGCGACATGTCGAAATGGCTCAGCACCGTGGCGCGAAAGGAGTCGGCATCGATTCCGTCCGGCATCAGCACCGCCGTCAGCGAGCTGGAATAGTCGCGCGGCTCCTGGCACAGCACCTCAAGCCCCCAGGCCTGAACAGCGCGGCGGGTGGCTTCGGCGTGCCGGTCATGGCGGGCGAAGACATTGTCCAGCCCTTCCTCGTGAAGCATGTCGATGGCCTCCGCAAGGCCATAGAGAAGGTTGGTCGCAGGCGTGTAGGGAAAGGCCCCGCCATTGTTCGCGGCAAGCTGTTCGTCCCAGTCCCAGTAGGACCGGCGAAGCCCGCCTGTCCTCGCTTCGTCGATGGCGCGCTGCGACAGCGCGTTGAAGGACAGGCCCGGCGGCAGCATCAGCCCTTTCTGCGATCCGGATACCGTGACATCGACGCCCCATTCGTCATGGTGGTAGTCAATCGAGGCAAGCGAGGAAATTGTGTCGACCAGAAGCAGCGCGCCATGGCCGGCGGCGTCCATCGCCTGCCGCACTTCGCCGATACGTGATGTCGATCCGGTGGAGGTCTCGTTATGGACAACGCAGACAGCGCGAATCGCACCGCCGCTGTCGGCCCGCAGCCTGTCCTCGATGGCCTGCGGGTCGACGCCGCGCCGCCAGTCTGTCTCGAGGAACTCGGTCTCGATGCCAAGCCTGTCCGCCATCTTCTTCCAGAGGGTGGCGAAATGACCTGTCTCGACCATCAGGACGCGCTCGCCTTCCTTGATCAGATTGGCAAGCGCGGCTTCCCATGCACCGGTGCCGGAGGCCGGGTAGATGATCACCGCCGTGTCGGTCTTGAAGATGGTCTTCATGCCGTCGAGGCATTTCCTGCTAAGCTCGGCAAAGGCCGGGCCGCGATGGTCCATGGTCGGATAGTCCATCGCCCGCAGCACTCTGTCGGGAACATTGGTCGGACCCGGAATCTGAAGAAAATGCCTGCCGGCCTGATAGCTGCTCGTCGTCATGTGCGGTAATCTTTCGCGTTGGAATAGAACACAGAATAACCTAGATTTTTAATCACGGGGTGACAACCACGGGGTCGCCGGCCGCGACGCTATGCCCGTTATCCGGGCCCGTTTTCTGGTGCCCGTTCCGTTATCCAGCCTGTTGCAGAGAACCGTATGCCGAACGAAATCCGTGTTCCATCATTTGCGCCGCTGAAATCCCGGCTCCAGGGCGCGCTTCTGGATGACGCCTTCGCCCGTGGCCGCTATGCCACAGACGCGTCGATCTACCAGATGATGCCGCATGCGGTGGTGGTTCCCGAAACGCTTGCCGATGTCGAGGCGACGCTGAATTTCGCCCGTGAGGAGGGTGTCGCCATCCTGCCGCGCGGCGGCGGCACATCGCAATGCGGGCAGACCGTCAACCACGCCATCGTCATTGATTCCAGCAAGCATATGAACCGGATTCTGGAGCTGGATGTCGAGGGCCGGCGCTGCCTTGTCGAGCCGGGGATTGTCCTTGACGAGCTAAACCGCCAGCTGAAGCCGCACGGCTTGTGGTTTCCGGTCGATGTCTCGACCTCAAGCCGCGCCACCATCGGCGGTATGGCCGGCAACAACAGCTGTGGCGGCCGCTCCATCCGCTACGGGATGATGCGCGACAATGTCACCGCCATCGACGCCATCCTGCATGACGGGTCGACGGCCCGCTTCGGTGACATCGCCGGCACCGGCGCAGCCGGTCTTCTCGCCGATCTGCAGCCGCGGCTGCTGGCGATGGGCCAGACGCACCGGCAGGATATTCTCGACGGGTTTCCAAAGGTGCTGCGCCGCGTCGGCGGCTATAATATCGACGCGCTGATCCCCGATGCCATGGCGCTTCGCCCGGGCGGCGCGGCGGGTGACGGCATCAACCTGTCGCATCTTCTTGTCGGCTCGGAAGGCACGCTTGCCTACAGCACCGCAATCGAGCTGAAGCTGTGGCCGTTGCCGGCGAAGAAGATCATGGGAATCTGCCATTTCCCGACCTTCTACAAGGCGATGGACGCGGCACAGCATCTGGTGACGCTGGATCCGGTGGCGGTCGAGCTTGTCGATGACACGATGATCGCGCTGGCGCGCTCCATCCCGATCTTCCAGCCGACCGTCGAAGAAGCGGTGCGCGGTGATCCGACGGCGCTTCTCCTTGTCGAGTTCGCCGAGGAGGACATGGAGGAAAACCGGCGCCGTCTTGCCAGGCTTCACGAGATGATGGGTGATCTCGGCTTTGGCTGGGACAAGGGGGCGGACTGGCGCGGCGGCGTGGTCGATGCGCTTGACCCGGCGATGCAGGGACGGGTGGCCGAATGGCGCAAATCCGGCCTCAACATCATGATGAGCGAGAAAAGCGAGGCGAAGCCGGTGTCCTTCCTCGAGGATTGCGCCGTCGAGCTGAAGGACCTCGCCGAATATACCGACAGGCTGACCGGTATCTTCGACAGGCACGGCGCAAAGGGCACCTGGTACGCGCATGCCTCGGTGGGATGCCTTCATGTGCGGCCGGTTCTGAACATGAAACTGGCTGGCGGCGCGGAAACCATGCGCGCCATCGCCGAAGAGGCCTTCGATCTTGTCAGCTCATTCGGCGGTTCACATTCCGGTGAGCATGGCGACGGCATTGTCCGCTCGGAATTCAACGACCGCATGTTCGGGCCGGTGCTGCCTGACCTGTTCCGCCAGGTCAAGGCGATGTTCGATCCGCAGGGCATGTTCAACCCCGGCAAGATCACCGACGCGCCGAAAATGGATGACCGCTCGCTGTTCCGCTTCGCCCCCGGCTACGAGGTGGATGATTTCGCCGCCGTCCTCGACTGGGCCGCCTGGCCGGGCGCCGCCGGCGGGTTCCAGGGCGCGGTCGAGATGTGCAACAACAATGGCGCCTGCCGCAAGCTGTCTGGCGGGGTGATGTGCCCGTCCTACCGCGCCACCCGCAATGAACGCGACGCGGTGCGCGGGCGCGCCAATTCCCTTCGCCTTGCCATGTCGGGCCAGCTTGGCGCAGATGCCATGGCGAGTGACGAGATGGCCGAGACCATGAAGCTGTGCGTGTCCTGCAAGGCCTGCAAGCGCGAATGTCCTGTCGGCGTGGATATGGCGCGCATGAAGGTCGAGGTGACGGCGGCGCGGGCGGCACGGCACGGCATCCCGTTGCATGACAGGCTGGTCGGCCATCTTCCGGCCTATGCGCCGCTGGCGTCTGGCATGGCCGGTCTTGCCAACCTGCTGCAATCCGCCTGGCGGCATGTGCCCGGGCTTGCCGGCCTGGTGTCTCGCCTCACCGGGTTCACCGCGAAGAGATCGCTTCCGCGCTGGCACAGCAACGCCTTCCAGTCCGGCGAGATCGGCAGCGGCCCGTCGGGAAGCGGCATGCCGGTTGTGCTGTTCGCCGATACCTTCAACCGCTATTTCGAGCCGGAAAATCTGCGGGCCGCGGTGCGCGTGCTTCGCGCTGGCGGCTATGATGTCTTTGCCCCGGCCCCGGCCAAGGGGCGGCCCTATTGCTGCGGGCGGACCTATCTGTCGGCCGGCATGGTGGATGCGGCGCGGGCCGAGGCCGAACGGCTGGTGACTGCCTTGTATCCGCTGGCCCGAAGCGGTGTGCGAATCGTCGGGCTGGAGCCGTCCTGCACGCTGGCGCTTCGTGACGAGGTGCCAGCGCTTCTTGGCACGGCGCAGGCCGAGGCGGTGGCCGAGGCGACCCTGACTTTTGCCGAGCTTCTGGATGCCGACAGGCCGGACCTGCCGATCGCCAGCCAGCCGGCCGCGCCGGTCAGGTTGCATGGCCATTGCCACCAGAAGGCTTTCGACCTGGTCAGACCCGCCGAGGCGGTGCTTCGCGAGATCGCCGGCGCGAAGGTCGAGACAATCGAGACGTCCTGCTGCGGCATGGCCGGGGCCTTCGGCTATGGCCGCGACACCTATGATGTGTCGATCCGCATGGCCGAGGCCAGCCTTCTGCCGGCGGTTCGCGCGGCCGCGGCCGATGAGGCCATCATCGCCGACGGCACCTCCTGCCGCTGCCAGATCGGGGACGGCACCGGCCGCGAAGCGGTCCATCTCGCCCGCCATCTGGACCGGATGATGGGGTCTGGCAGCTCTTGATTTCGGCAGATTTTCACCAATTGTTAACGAAATAGTTCGCCTATTGCGTGTAGAGCATGGAAACCCATCTGTCGGGTCATGGCTGGAGCCTCTCTCAGGATTGAAAAAATTATTGCGTAATTACAGGAATATGAAGGTCAGATAACCAGCCGTCTCTGGCCAGAGGAGCGCCCGGCAGCAGCGAGACGCCAGAGTTGTGTTTTGTCGTGCGTTTACCAAAATTTTACTTATTCAATCAGAGGTGTTACGCCGCGACCATTATTGATCTGCTGGTGACCACCCCTGATGAATTCGCTCAATCCTGCATCCCACGCCATGACCCGGTCGCCGTCGCGCCCTTCTGCGGTGCGTCTGTCCCTTGCTTGTGCGTTCGTCGCGCTGCTCGGCCTTGCTGCCGGATGCGGCGGCGGTGGCGGTGGTGGCCTGTCTTCGGCAGGACCGGTGGTGCTTGTCGACGGCACTGACAGGCTGCATAACGGCACGGACAGCGACGGCGCGGCCGCGGCGCGTGTGACCGAACGGAACAATGCCGATATCGGCACCCCGACCCCGGGCACCATTTCAGACCCGGCCCGTTACGAGACGGCCGAATATCACGCCGGCGGCAGGAAGGCACCTCTTGCCGCCACCAGTTTCAGCGCCGCCTATGCCCGCGGATGGACCGGGCGTGGCAGCGTCGTCACCATTGCCGATACCGGCATTGACGAGAACCATCCCGATCTGGCCCTGGCGCTTGCCGGCAACCGCGATTTCACCGTCACCGGCCGGGCCGATACCAATGGCCACGGCACGCATGTGGCCGGAATTGTCGCGGCGCAGCGTGACGGCGTCGGCATCCATGGCGGTGCCTTCGACGCGCAGCTTCTTGTCGGCAAGGTTGCGGTGGGCCGGAGCTACAGCTTCGACAAGACGGGATCAGTGGTGTTGCGGCGGG
>CAJWVJ010000112.1 GCA_913048595.1 uncultured Alphaproteobacteria bacterium
CTGGTCAGCCAGATCGACATTCCCAACACGCTTCTTCATGCCGCCGGCGCAGCGCTGATCGAAACCGACCGGCATGACAGCCGGGTCATCGCGCTGGATGATCCCGGCCGGCCGGTGCGGGACGCCTTGTGCATCGAGCAGGAGGAAAGCCGCGCCATACGCACCGCAGGCCATCTCTATGTGGAGCGTTTCAGCCAGGCTGGCGGCACGCCGTTGCCAAGCGAGCTTTATGAGCTGGAAAGCGACCCCGGCGAGCGGCATGATCTGGCCCCAGAAGGTGGCGGCGCAGCCGTTGCGTCGGAGCTGTCGGCACAGCTGAAGGCCTATTTCGACCGGCATGCGGCACCGGGCTTTGATCTGTGGTCCGGCGGCAGGGCGAAATCGAACATCACAAATCCGGCCTTCTGGCAAAACGTCTGGGGACCCGAATGGGGCTGCACAACCTGAAGGTCATGAAAGTAATTTCATGACAAACGGACGCTTGATTAATCAAAATAACTGCGTAACGCTCACGTTACGATTGCTGCACTCGGCTGGTGAGGCCGGGCACTAAGCCGGGAACCACAAGGATTATCCCCGGGCAGTTGCAACGGGAGGAAACGCAACATGAGAGCACTTCACTTCATTGCCGGTCTGGCCGTCAGCGCCAGCCTCGTGACACCGGCACTGGCACAGGTAAACCTGTCTGCCGAAACAGCCAACGCCAACGGCGTTCCGGGCAACACGGTTCTCGCACTTGGCGAGTTCGCCAACGCTGCCGGCGTTGCCAACATCCAGGTGGCGACCGGCCAGACACTGACCAATTCGATCCAGAACGTGGCAGAGGGCAAGTCGGACATTTCGGCAGCGCCCTTCATCCTGCCCTTCCTGCTGTCACGCGGAGTCGGACCCTATGCCAAGCTTGGCAAGGACACCGGCGCGGATTATGCGGACCGTCTGGCGGTCCTCTACACCTATCGTCTCGGGGTATTCACCCTGTCCGCCTACAACAGCTCCAGCGTCAAGGGATGGGACAGCCTCGAGGGCAAGACCATCTATAACGGCCCGCCGCGCGGCGCCGCCCTGACCAACGCCCGTGGCGTGGTCAAGCTCGCCACCGGCCTTGGCGACGGGGACGACTACACGGGTGTCCAGGTAAACTGGGACCAGGCGGTAAAGACCATGACCGACGGGTCGGCCGACGCCTTCGTCCTGCCGTCGAGCTTCCCGGACGGGCGCCATACCGCGGCTGTGGCTTCCGGCAGCATCACCATGTGGTCGATGCCGAAGGCGGCCTTCGAGAGCGACGCCACCCAGAAATACATGAAGGCGCCCGGCTCGGGTAAGGTGGACATTCCCCTGTCAGAAGCGGTGCAGCCGGAAGGCGTCAAGGTGGTGTCCGAGGATGACCGCTTCCGTGGTGTCGCCACTGTCGGCGGCGAGGTTGTCCGAAAGGACATGGATGAAGAGCTTGCCTATCAGCTGACCAAGGCGGTTCTCGACAATCTCGACGCGATCAAGTCGAAGACACCCTTCCTGCCCCAGGTCTCGCTCGGCGAGGTTGCCGACACAGCCACCACCGGCATGTGCGGTGCGATGCCTCTGAAATACCACCCCGGTGCGGTCCGCGCCTGGGAAGAGGCCGGCTATACCGTCCCGGATTGCGCCAAGCCGTAACCTGAAGACGGGCCAGACATTGCCGGGCCGCCACCATGGGGCGGCCCGGACATCCTTTGTTTCGGGGGGAACATAGAGCGATGTCGGAGAAGCCAGCGAACCAGTCGCTATCCGCTGCGTCACCAGAGGCGGATGTCACCGCTACAGGTCCGTTCCTGTACTGGCTTGCCGTCGGGTTTGTCGTCATCGGCCTGATGAATTCCATCCCCGGCATCCCGGGCCTTGACCAGGGCCTGCGCGACATCACCGGATATGACTGGTTCAAGCTTCGCAAATTCACCCGCGAATGGTTCTTCCCCATGGTTCTGTCGCTGATGATGCTGATCGTCGCGCTGAAACATTCCATGTACCGCGCATGGCAGGACCGGTCGGCCATCTGGCGACGGTTCGGCCTGTTCATGGATGTGGCGCTGATCATCGCTGCCTTCGGCATCTCGGTGACCTATGTGGTTGAGATCGAGGCGATCTGCCTGATCGACCAGTTTACCGGCGAGCGTGACAGGCTGATCACGCGGAGCCTTGCCGATGCCGCCGAGACAGCCGCCCTTTACGGCCTTCCGGCCCCGACGACGGTCGAGGATCCCCAATGTGTCGGCACGACCGGCGGATGGCTTGTGCTGATCATGGGCGTCTCGATCCTGATTTTCCTCGGCTACAACATCCAGGTCTGGGGCCTGCCGCTTGTCATCGTCGCGTTTCTGGTCGCGCTCTACACCATCGGCACGGTGCTGGTCTGGTATTTCCACGGGCCGGATGACATCAACAAATATCTGATGACCAAGCTTGCTGGCGAACCGCGCCTTCTCAGCGACGGCAGGCCGCGTGTCCATGACATTCTGGTGAACAATGCCAGCGGGGTTCTGGGGCGGTTCATGGACATCATCATGAACACCATCTTCCCCTATCTGATCCTGGGCTCGCTGTTCGACGCGTCGGCCGGTGGGCAGTCGTTGATCAAGCTGGCCTTCCGCTGGACGCGCAAGCTGGCGGGCGGGCCCGCGCATGCCGCCATCGTCTCTTCGGCGATGTTCGGCACCATTTCGGGGGGACCGATCGTCAATGTGCTGTCAACCGGCGTGCTGACCATCCCGATGATGGCGCGGCGCGGCTTCTCCAGGGTCTTTGCCGGCGGGATGGAGGCGGCGGCATCGTCCGGCGGATCGATCATGCCGCCGGTGATGGGAGTCGCCGCCTTCGTCCTCGCCTCGCTGACCGCGGTTCCCTACTCCAAGATCATCATCGCGGCGGCGATTCCGGCACTGTTCTATTTCTTCTGCCTGTTCCTGACGGCCGTGTTCCAGGCGCGAAAGCAGAACATCACCGCGATTGGCGAACTGACCGAAGAGATGCATCTGGGGAGGCAGGACATGCTGAACCTGATGATGATCTTCGGGCCGATCCTGCTGATCCTGGCGCTGCTTCTGACCTCGAAGGAGGATGTCGGCTGCGGCTTTGTCGGCGGGCTGATCGGCATCGAGCGGGTCTTCACCGACACCGGGTGCCATGTCGAGAACATGCCCTGGCTGTTCGGCATCATCCAGAATTCGGCGGGTGACGCCGGCAGCGCCGGCTGGTGGGCGGTGATGCTGCTCATGATCCTGCTGTTTCTCGACCCCGAGATGCGGGCCCGGCCGCGCCGGCTGATCGACGCCATGTCAAATGCCGGCATCCTGATCTCGACCCTCTATCTGATGTTCCTGGCGGTTTCGATCATCGATTTCTGCCTGAAATTCACCGGCCTTCCGGTGTTCATCTCGCTTGATGTGCTGACCTGGCTGAAATCGCTTGAACTCGGGGCCGGCGGTTCGCTTGTCTTCCAGTTCATCGCGCTGGCGCTGACCATGATGCTGGCGGTGGTGCTCGGCATGGGGATGCCGGCGGTGCCTGCCTATATCAATGTGGCGCTGTTGATGGGTCCGGTTCTGGCGGGTCTCGGCATCGCCGTCTTCACGGCGCATATGTTTATCTTCTATTTCGCCGTCGCCTCGGCGATCACCCCGCCAGTGGCGCTGGCGGCCTTTGCCGCCGCCAGCATCACCAAGGAAGACCCGATGATGACCGGCGTCGCGGCGGTGCGGATCGGCATCGTGATGTTCGTAATCCCGTTCGTCTTCGCCTTCTATCCCGATATTCTGCTGATCGAGGCGGCCTTCATCGACCCGACCGTGACCGGCACCAGGGCCTATCTTCCGGGCTATGACGGCACGGTTGATCTTGGCGCCCTCGGTTTGCTGATCCTGCGGCTGCTGCTGGCGCTTGTGCTGCTGGCAAGCGCGCTGTCCCGGTTCGACCGCGCCCGGCTTGCCCTGTGGGAGATTGGCGCGCGCCTGACGCTGGCGGCCATGCTTCTTGCAGGCGATGTCCTTGTCTATGGCGGGGCCGCGGCGGCGGGGATCGGCCTTCTGGCCTGGCATCGGGTGACAACCAGATCCGCCGCGACGCAACCCGCCGGCGGCTAGGCGGATCGGGAGCCGGGGCATGCGTCGTTCAGCATTTTTCTTGTCCGAGGCCTGTTTCTGGCACACCGCCGGCGAGGCGGTGCTGACCGCCCCGGTCGGCGGCTGGCTGCAGCCGATGGCGGCCGGCGGCCATGCGGAAAGTCCGGAATCAAAGCGGCGCATGCGCAATCTGATGGACCGCACCGGCCTTCTGGCGCAGCTTGCCCAGCCTGAGGCCGCCCCGGCAGGCATGGATGAGATCAGCCGTGTCCATACAGAGGCCTATCTGACCGAATTCAAGGCGCTGAGCGACGGGCGCGGCGGCATGCTCGGCGTTTCCGCCCCCTTTGGCCATGGCTCCTTCGAGATCGCCTGCCAGTCCGCGGGGCTGGCGCGCGAGGCGTTGCTGTCGGTTCTTCGCGGCACCTGTGACAGCGCCTATGCGCTGACCCGTCCGCCGGGGCATCACTGTCTTGCCGACGGCGCCATGGGGTTCTGCCTTCTTGCCAATATCCCGATCGCCATCGCGGCGGCGCGGGCCGCAGGCCTTGCCGAGCGGTTCTTCGTCCTCGACTGGGACGTGCATCACGGGAACGGGTCGCAGTCGATCTTCTATGATGATCCGGACGTGCACACCCTGTCGGTCCATCAGGCGAACATGTTTCCGGCAGGCTATGCCGGGCTGGAGGATCGCGGCGAAGGCGAGGGGGTCGGGGCGAACACCAACCTGCCGCTTCCGGCGGGGTGCGGGCACCAGGCCTATCTTCACGCGATGCGCCGGGTGGTGCTGCCGCTGATTGAGGATTTCAGGCCCGATGTGATCATCATCGCAAACGGTCTGGATGCCGCCCATACGGACCCGCTGGCGCGGATGTCCTGCCTGTCATCCACCTATGCCGAAATGACGGCGATGGTGATGGCGGCGGCGGACAGACTGTGCGACGGACGGGTCGTGGCGATGCATGAGGGCGGCTATTCCGAGGCCTATGTTCCCTTTTGCGGCCATCGGGTGGTCGAGGAGCTTGCCGGCGTCGAAACCGGTCTCGTCGATCCGTTCCTGCCGAAATTCATCGAGCAGCAGCCAACACCCGACCATGTCGCCTGGCAATGTGGCGAGATTGACCGCATGGCGCGTGCGCTGGGGCTCTAGCCGCCGTCGTCACCGGCCTTTCCGGCCTTTGCCCACCAGTCGGATGCGCTGCGCCGCGCCGCCGGCCAGCGGTCCGCCCAGATGCGGGCAAGCCAGCATCCGCGCCCTGTCGCAAGCCAGCGCCATAGCTTGCCGGCGGGACCGTCATAGGCGCGGTTGAACGGGCAGACCCGCATGCAGATGGCGAAGTCGCTTCGCAGCTTCGCCCGCATTAGGCCCCCGTCA
>CAJWVJ010000113.1 GCA_913048595.1 uncultured Alphaproteobacteria bacterium
CGTTGGCAATCGGCAAGAATTCGACAAACCGGCTGATCCGGCTTCCGGCGAGTGGCTTCATCTTTCTGTTCCGCGGATCGCCGCTCTTCATCCAGTTCTTTGTCGCCTATCAGCTGTTCGTGCTGTTGCCGAAGATCGGAGTGCCGCTAGATTTCGGCTTTGTCGAGATCACCATGGAGACGCGCTGGCTGACGCGTGCCTGGCTTGGCGCGCTGATCGTGCTGTTCCTGAACACCGCCGCCTATAGCGGCGAGATTTTCTACGGGGCGCTTCGCGCGGTGCCGGTCGGTGATGTAGAGGCCGCGGCGGCCTATGGCATGAACGGGCGGCAGACTTTCTGGCGTGTTGTCTGGCCGACAATGCTGCGGCTGTCCTGGCCGTCCTACACGAACGAGGCGATCTTTCTGAGCCACGCGACGACGCTGGTCTTCTTTTCGGGCTTTCCGGCCTGGCGGCAAAAGGGCGACGCGCTCTATTACGCGAACTATATCGCCGACAAGACCTTCAACCCGTTCATCGCCTATCCCATCGCCGCCGGCTATTTCATCCTGATGGGGCTTGCCATTATCTGGCTGTGGGGGCTTGTCGAACGGCGGCTGAACCGGCACCTGCCGCAAGGCCAGCGCCGCCGCACCCGAATCCGCATGCCGCTGATGCGCTAGGCCGGATTTCTAGAATTTTTCGACCCAGGGCCGCAGCTCGACCTCCCAGGCCCAGGCGCTGCGGTGCTGGGTGTGGAACTGCAGATAGGCCTCGGCGATGGCGTCGGGGTCCAGCATGTTGTCACTGCCGTCATCCTGCCGTTCCGGACGGTGCGCGGCGCGGATGCCGCCATCGATCACGAAATGGCCGATATGGATGTTTTGCGGGTGAAGCTCGCGGGCCAGCGACTGGGCAAGGCCGCGCAACCCGAACTTGCCCATGGCGAAGACCGATGAGTTGGCAAAACCCTTCACCCCGGCAGACGCCCCGGTGAACAGGATGCTGCCCGACCCGCGCGCCAGCATCCGCCGCGCCGCCTGCTGGGCCACAAGGAAGGCCCCGAAACAGGTGACCTCGATAGCGGCGCGGGTGGCTGCCGGGTCGAGCTCGGTGATCGGTCCGCGAAGCCGTGCAGAAGGGTTGTAGACGACGAGATCAGGTGTGCCGGTGGCGGCGTCGAGCGCGTCGAACAAAGCCGCCACATCCTCGATCGAACTGGCATCGCATGTATGAAGGGTGGCCCCGGTTTCCTCTGCGACGGCACGGGCCTTCTCGCCGTCACGGGCGGCAAGCGCCACCTCCATGCCGGCGGCGCGGCACTTGCGGGCCAGCGCGGCGCTCAGCCCCAGACCGGCTCCGACGATCAAGGCGCTTCGGGTCATGCTGCGATTCTCCTGCCATTTTTCAGCTGATGTATCGGTCCGGAAAGCCTAGCTGCAAAGCCGGTGCGGCGCGACCGTTTTTGCCTCTTGCCCGGATGCCGCTGCCAGCGTTAGCGTGCTGGATCGAATATCAAGTTGGACGCCGGCCCATGAAAATCACCAGCCTGACCCTGTGGCATCTGCCGCTGACGAGCCACATCGCCTACAACATGTCCGACGGCAAGATCTGTGACACCGTGACAAGCTGTATCCTGCGGCTGGAAAGCGATACTGGCCTGACCGGATGGGGCGAGGTCTGCCCGATCCCGCATTATCTTGCCGCCTATCCCGGTGGGGTGGCGCCGGCGCTTCAGGAGCTGGCGCCGGTGATCTTCGCGCGTGACGGGCTGGCGCTTGGCGCCGAGGGGATGATGCGCGCCGCCGACAGATATCTCGTCGGTCACGTCTATGCGAAATCACCGCTCGACATCGCGCTGTGGGACCTGACGGCGCAGGCCGCCGGGCTGCCGCTCTATGCCTTCCTCGGCGGGCTGCAGTCGCCGCGCCTGCCGCTCTATCATTCGATTTCCTGCCTTGCGCCGGACGAGATGGCACGCATCGCCGCCGAGGAAACCGCAAAGGGCCTCACGCAGATCCAGGTGAAGCTTGGCGCCGACCAGGACAATGAGGCGGATATCGCGCGCCTGCGGCTTGTGCGCGAGGCGGTGCCGCGGGGAACGCTCGTCTATGGCGACTGGAACTGCGGGGCCTCGCGGCTTGACGCCACACGGGTGGGGCGCGCCGTCGCCGGTCTCGACATCATGCTGGAACAGCCCTGCGCGACGCTTGCCGAATGTGCCGCGGTGCGCGAGGCCACCGGCCTTGCCATGAAGATCGACGAGACCGCGCATGACACCGCCTCGCTGCTGCAGGGATGGCAGCTTGGATGCATGGATGCGGCGGCGCTGAAACTCTCGAAATTCGGGGGGCTGAGCGCGCTGCGGCGGGCCCGGGACCTGTGTCTCAACCTTGGCGTGAAGATGTGTATCGAGGATACCTGGGGCTCGGACATCGCCACCGGGGCGGCGCTTCATCTGGCGGCGGCGACGCCGCTTTCGGGGATCATGAATGTCTGCGACCTGTCGGGCTATGTCAGCCCCCGCCTTGACGCCGCCGCGCCGACCCGCGAGGGCGGGTATATTTCGCCGTCACAGGCCCCCGGCCTCGGCGTCAGTCCCGATCCGCAGGCGCTTGGCGCGCCGGTTCTCGAGATGACGGCCTGAGCCGGTGCTCGCGGCGCAGGGAATAGAGGCCGGTCAGGATGATGATCACCGTGCCAAGGCTTGTCGGGCCGTCCGGCAGCTCGCCGAACAGCAGCAGGCCAAGGCCGATGGCCCAGACCATGGCGGTATAGCGGAAGGGCGCGACAAAGCCGATATCGCCTGTCCTGACGGTCATCACGCTGAACAGATAGCCGCCGATGATTGCCACCGACGTGCCGGCAAGAAGACCCCAGCCGCCGACCGATACAGGGGCCCATTCCACCACCGGCAGCATCACCGCGCCAAGGGCGCCGATGGCCATCGCCGTGGCCAGCGCCACGGGAAGCGACGGCAGATCGGAAGACAGCTTGCGGGTGGTGATCTCGCGAAGGGTGATGCATCCGACCGCGGCAAGTGCCCAGATCGAATAGGCCGAAAAGCCCTCCATGCCGGGACGGATGATGATCATCACGCCGCACAGCCCGGCGGTGATGGCAAGCCAGCGCCGCCAGCCGACGCGCTCGCCAAGGAAAAGCGCCGCTGCCAACGTGACCGTCAGCGGCAGTACCTGAAGAATCGCCGTGACATTGGCAAGCGGCATATGCTTCAGGGCTGTCAGGAAACCGATGGTCGCCCCGACTTCCGCCGCCACCCGCACCGCCACCAGCCCGCGGTCGCGCGGGGCGATGCGGATGATCAGCGCGCCCTGTTGCCAGGCCATCACTGCGATCAGCGGCACGGTGATCACCCCGCGAAGGAAGATCGCCTGATAGATCGACATGTCGGTGAACAGCGCCTTCATCATGGCGTCATTGGACACGAAGGCGAGCATGCTGAGCGCCATCAGCATGGCGCCCCGCAGATTATCATCACGGCGAATCATGTCGCAGATGGTGTAGCGGGTAAGATGTAAAGTCACGCCCTGAAATGCGGCCGGGGTGCGAGCCTTGGCGCATACGGCGCTGCTTGCCGTGCCGGGGCGTGTGGGATATGACACAAGGATGGAATCCATGACGTCAGCTTGCGCCGCAGGAACGCCGCTATGACCACCCTGTCCGGGCACGATCCCGACCGGTTGGTTGGCGCGGGCGTCATCACCGCCACCAGCAAGGACCGTTTTGTCAGCGTTGTGCCGCAGGCCATGCCCCTCCGCCCGGTAATGCCGGCGCGGCCCGGTTTTCCGGGCAAGCAGCGCCCGGCACCCTGGCCTCCGGCGGACCTGTCTTGAACGCGCCGCCGGTAGCGCGGCCGGCCTTGCCGCCGATCTGGGTTCTGGCGCTGGCCGTGTCGGGCGCGAATGTCGGCATTTCCATCCTGTCGCCGGCGATCCCCGACATGCGGGCCAGCCTGATGGCGACGGCGGACGAGGCCCAGCTTGTACTTGGCGCCTTCATGGTGATGCTTGGCCTGGGGCAGTTGGGCGCTGGCACCCTGTCCGACCGCATCGGCAGGCGGCCGGTCCTTGTTTACGGATCGCTTTTGTTCACGCTGAGCGGGCTTGGTGCGATGATGGCGACTAGCGTGGAATTGCTGATTGCGATGCGTGTTCTGCAAGGTGCCGGCGCGGCCACCTGCATGGCGATGGGGCGGGTCATCATCAGTGACAGCTTCAAGAGCACGGAAGCAGGCCGCCAGATGTCGACCATAACGATGTTCCAGTCGGTGGTGCCGCTTCTCGGCTTTGCCTTTGGCGGCATGCTCGCAGACCTTGTCGGCTGGCGCGGTTCCGTCGGGCTGATGGTGGCGACGGCGAGCATCGTGTTCCTGGCGTCGCTGCTGTTGCTGGCCGAGAGCCGCGATCGCAGCATTCCGCCCGTGCCGGCGGCCAGAATACTGGGCGTGTATGGCAGGCTGATAGTGACCCCGCTGTTCATCACCAACGCTGCGCTGTCAGCCTCGGTGACGGCCGCCTTCTTCGCCATGGGCGGTTTTCTTCCCTATGAGTTCAAGCGGCTCGGCGCGACAGCCTTCGAGTTCGGACTCTATTTCAGCGCCACTCCTTTCGGATACATGGTTGGCAACAGCTTCAGCCGCAGCCTCGGCCCGCGCTTTGGTCTCGACCGGGTCGCCTATGGCGGCAGCCTGTCCAGCGTGGTGGCGATGTCCGGCCTTGTGGCGGCGGCTGCGGCGGATGTGGGATCGCAGTTGCTGATATCGGTGTTTCTGTTCGCTTATGGGGTGGCGAACGGGCTGGTTGTGGCCAACGCGCTCGTCGGCGCGATCAGGGCGGCAGGGCCGCATAGCGGGGCGGCCACCGGCCTGTGCGGGGCGGTCCAGATGGGGGCAAGCGCGGCGCTTGGCAGCATCATCATCGCCCTCGGCGGCGACACGGATTTTGTACTGGCCATCAGCATCTGCTGGCTGGTGACAGCCAGCGGCGCCTGGTGTGGCCGGTCGGCGCTGAAACGCGGTGCCGCCGCTTCATAGAGGCCGTCCCCGGCGGGCGGAACGGGATGCGGAATATTTCGCATCATCACCCCAATATCCTATTGCCATGCCATGCCGGTTTTGCTAGACACCCCCCACGGTAGCGACATTAGTCACTTGACAACCTGAACCGGCAGATCGCGGGGAACAAACCGCGCGGTGTGCCTGATTTTGCGTTTGGCCTTGGCGTCGCTGGCGATTTTGAAACTTGTATCGGCACCGATTCACCATGGCAAAGAGCTCGCCAGCACAATTCGTCAGGCAGGTCCGCCAGGAAATCAACCGTATTTCCTGGG
>CAJWVJ010000114.1 GCA_913048595.1 uncultured Alphaproteobacteria bacterium
GCGGAGCAGCGGATCGAACTCCATGTCCATCTCACGGTGCGTCGGGACGTCGGCAAAGACGCTCGGGCGCTCGTCAAAGATGGTCAGGATCGGCTTGAAGTTATCGGCGTCCAGGAACTTGCGGACGTCGCCGGGCTGCTCGAAAAGGGCGTCGACCTGGCCACCAAGAAGCGCACCATAGCGCGGCGCGCCCTTGTCGAAGGAAATCTGCTGGATTTCCATGCCGGTGGCGTCGGTGATGAATTTCATCGTGACGCGCTCCATGGACCCTTCCTTGGAGACGTTGGCGATGGTCGCCTTGCCGCCTTGGGCCTTCACCCACTCGACGAAGGAGGGCCAGTCATTGTACCGGGTCTCGTTCGTGCGGATGTAGATCTGCGAGAAGGTCACCTGCGAGATCACCAGCGGGATCAGGTCCTCGGCCGGGTTCGGACGCGACGAATCGAGCGCATGGGCCGACGAGGCGTCGTCGATATGCTCAAGCACATTATAGCCGTCGGCAGGGGCTGCCATATAGGCAGTCATGCCGACTGTGCCCGAACCGCCCGGCTTGTGGTCACGGTTGATGGCGACACCGGTCAGGCCGGTAACACCTTCGGCCATGGCAGCGGCCACCTGGCCGGATCCGCCTGCCGGGCCGTAAGGCACGATCATGGTCAGGGCACGCTCAGGAAAGCCGCCCGGCTTGTCCATCGAGGCCTCTTTAATTTTGCACTCGAAGGCGTTCGCCGCACCATTGGCAAGCATCATGCCCGCGACGACGCCGAAACTGAGAAGTTTTTTCATGATTTCCTCCAATATCGTATCCGCCGATGATATCCCCCCGACGGCTACGAACAGTATGACCACCATTTCTCAAACGGGAAAAGACCAAAAATTGGTGCCCTGCCACTGTGCCGGGCGGGCAAAGGCGTGATGAATCGTCACGCCTCGGGATCGCTTTGACAGAGGGTCAGCCGATACGTGAGCTCAACAGAAGGCTTGTATCGGTTTCCTTGATACCCGGAATCTGACGGAGTCGCGAGATGGCGGTATCGAAGGTCTCGAGGGACGGTGTCTGGATTTCCGCGGCAAGGTCCCAGCGGCCATTCGTGGTGAACAGCCTCGAGATTTCCGGCATTGCAATCATCTCGCGAATGATGTCTTCCTCATCATTCGCCGTCACATTGATCAGGATCCAGCCTGAAACATTGTGTCGGAATTCCTCGGCGCCGAGTGTCACCGTATACCCGGTGATCACGCCAGATGCTTCCATCTTCTTGATATGTGAATCTATTGTGACGCGCGACACGCCAAGCTCGTGCGACATCTGCGTTACCGACATGCGGGCGTTGCGCTTCAGAAGGGCGATGATACTGGCATCAAGATTTTTCATGGGAAATCATCCTGCGAGATGGACGCATGCCTGCCGGTGATCACTTTGGCGAACAGTATAATATTTGTAAAAGATAAATAAGATAATTACGAATAAAGAACAATCCGGCACTTGCCCTGTTTGCAATAATTTCAGCAAAGCGTGATCAAATTGATCAGATATGACGCCACGGCGGATGTCAGCTGATCAGTGCCTTCACCGTGTCGATAGTGTCCGCCTCATGTGCCGGCTTGTCCCAGCGGATGCGGCTGATCCGCGGAAATCGAAGCGCGATTCCGGATTTGTGGCGCGGGCTCTCATGGGCGCTGTCGAAGGCCAGTTCGACGACAAGCTGTTTCTCGACCTCGCGCACCGGGCCGTAGCGGTTAACCGTGTGGCCGCGAACCCACTTGTCGAGCGCGCGAAGTTCCTCATCGGTGAAGCCGGAATAGGCCTTGCCGACCGGAACGATCTCGTTGCCGCGCCAGATGCCAAAGGTGTAGTCGGAGTAGAACGAGCTCCGGCGTCCATGGCCGCGCTGAGCATACATCATCACGGTGTCGATCAATCGCGGGTCGCGTTTCCATTTGAACCACAGGCCTTTCGGCCGGCCGGCGACATAGGGGCTGGTCCGCTGCTTGATCATCAGCCCCTCATGCCCATGGGTCTCGGCGCCCTCCCGCCGAAGTGCCGCCAACTCGTCCCAGTTGTCGAAGGCCAGGACGTGCGAAAGATCAAGCCGCGCCCCGGCGTGATCCGCCATCCAGGCATCGAGCCGCGCCCGTCTCCCGACAAGCGGCAGCTCGCGGATGTCGTCCTCGCCGTCGAACAGCATGTCGTATACACGGACAAAGGCCGGATAGTCGCGAAGATGTGTTTTCGCCGGTGTCTTGCGGTTCAGCCGCTGCTGCAGATTGTTGAACGGCATGGGCTCGAACCCGTGCCCGACCAGAAGTTCCCCGTCAAGAACAGCCCGGCCCTGAAGCGCGTCGGCAAGGTCGGGGAAGGCGGCGCTGATGTCATCGCCGGTCCGTGAAAACAGCCGCGCCCGCTCACCATCAATGACAAGCTGGACACGGATGCCGTCCCACTTCCATTCCGCCTGATAGTCCACCGGCGACAGCCGGTCGAAATCGCGCGCCTCGTCGATCGGGTTGGCCAGCATCATCGGGTGAAAGGTCTGGTCATGCCGTATTTCCGGTTTCTCGCCATGGCCGTCCAGCCAGGCGAACATCCCGCCATAGGGCATTTCCAGCCCGTGCCAGATCTTTTCGATCTCGCCAAGCTCCTTGCCGCTATAGGCGGCAAGCGCGGTTTTCGCCAGGCGCGCCGACACCCCGACCCGCAACCCGCCGGTGGCCAGCTTGATCATCGCCCATCGTTCCGCCGGTTCGGCGCGATCGAGAAGGTCGGCAACATGGGCGGCGAGACTGGCCTTCGGGAGGGATTCGATATCACTGACAAACCGCGCCACGCCCGGAAGATCGCCGGCATCCGCATCCCCGGCGGCCGGCCAGATCAGCGAGATGGTTTCTGCCAGATCGCCCACATAGTCATAGGACATCAGGAACAATTCCGGATCGACACGTTCCATGGTCAGCTGGCGTAGCGCGCCGGCCTTCAGGTTGGCTAGGCTGAGATCGCGGGTGATCGCCGCCAGCGCGATCCCGCGGTCCGGGTCCGGCGTATGCTTGAAATAGCTGGCCATGGCCGCGATCTTGGCGTTTCGCGAAGGCGTCAGGACAAGGGTTTCCAGAAGCGCGGCATAATCCTTCATTCGCCCTGATCCTCTTCACGCCCCTGAAGATAGAGCGGCTCGGCATCCAGCCCGCGCTGCCGGCACCAATGGACAAGCGCGTCCTCGCGGCCATGGGTGACCCAGATGGTCTCGGCCCCTGTCGCGGTGATGGTGGATGTCAGCTCGTTCCAGTCTGCATGGTCGGAAATCACCAGTGGCAGTTCGACGCCGCTCTGCTTCGCCCGCTGCTTGATTGTCATCCAGCCCGACGCCTGGCACACCACCGGGTCTGGCAGGCGGCGCGACCAGCGGTCGCGAAGCGCCGACGGTGGTGCGATGACCACATGGCCGCGGAAGGAATCCTTCTCACGGTCAAGCGCCTTTCGCAGATCACCGAGATCAACGCCCTGTTCGGCGTAATAGCCGCACAGCTTTTCCTGCGCGCCATGAAGAAAGATCGGCGCCTCGTGACCCGCCTCGCGCAGCAGCTTGATCACCCGCTGCGCCTTGCCGAGCGCGTAGGCCCCGATCACGTGGCTTCGGTCCGGCTGCGCCGCGATCGAGGCGAGAAGGCGGCTGATCTCGGTCTGCGGGTCGGGATGCTGGAACACCGGTAGGCCGAAGGTGGCCTCGGTGACGAACAGGTCGCACGGCACCAGTTCAAATGGCTGGACGGTGCTGTCGGGGTGCGTCTTGTAGTCGCCGGTGACAACGGCGCGCCGCCCCTGATGTTCAATCAGCACCTGCGCGCTGCCAAGGATATGCCCCGCCGGATGAAGCGAGACCGTCACATCATCGATGGCAAGCCTCTCGCCGAAATCCAGCGGCTGGAATGATCCGGCGCAATTCGCCCCATAGCGCCGCCGCATGATCTCGATGGTTTGCGGCGTCGCCAGCACATGATCATGTCCGGCGCGGGCGTGATCGGCATGGCCATGAGTGATGATGGCGCGTTTCACCGGCCGCACCGGGTCGATAAAGGTGTCGATCGGCTCTATATAGAGCTCATGGTTCAGCCATCTCATGATGATCAATATAGGCAGGCCTTGCCGCAGCTCCAGTCTCACCCGCTCACCGGATGGCTGAAATCGCGCGGCTGGGACTGGTTCGACCATCAGGTCGAGTCCGCCGCCCACGCCCTTGGCGGGCGCGATGTCATCGTCTTTGCGCCGACCGGTGCGGGGAAGACGCTTGCCGGCTTTCTGCCAAGCTTCCTCGATATTGATGCCCGCGGCTCCGACGGCCGTCTGCACACGCTCTATATCTCGCCGCTGAAGGCGCTGGCGGTGGATGTTCACCGCAACATCGCCGCCCCGATCGAGGCGCTTGACCTTCCGGTCAGTTTCGAGACGCGGACAGGCGACACCCCGTCCTCGCGCCGCCAGCGGCAGAAGACAAAGCCGCCCGATTTCCTGATGACGACCCCGGAATCGCTGGCGCTGCTTCTGTCCTATGATGACGCCGGCAGCTATTTCAGCGGGCTTCGTTACATCATCATCGACGAGCTTCACGCCTTCTTCGACAACAAGCGGGGCGATCTTCTCAGCCTCAATCTGGAACGGCTGGCGACGCTGGCACCGCAGGCGGGCCGCATCGGCCTGTCCGCCACCATCGACAAGCCGGACGCCGCGCGCGACTGGCTGTGCCGGGAAGGCGGGGCTATGGTGCGGGTGCCGCAGGCGGTGGCTCCCGTCATCGATATACTCCAGACGGACAACCGTATCCCCTGGTCCGGCCATATGGCGCGGCATGCCCTTGACGAGGTCTATGCGAAAGTCGAGGCGGCGCGGATGAGCGTCATCTTCGTGAACACGCGGGCACAGGCGGAGTTCGTCTTCCAGCGGCTGTGGCAGCTGAATGAGAAGAATCTGCGCATCGCGGTTCATCATGGATCGCTTGAACGTGAACTGCGCCGCAAGGTCGAGGCGATGATGGCGGCAGGCGGGCTGGATTGTGTTGTGGCGACAAGCTCGCTGGACCTTGGCCTTGACTGGGCCGATGTCGATCTGGTGATCCAGGTCGGCGCGCCAAAGGGCGTCAGCCGCCTGTTGCAGCGGGTGGGACGGGCCAACCACCGTCTGGACGAGCCGAGCCGCGC
>CAJWVJ010000115.1 GCA_913048595.1 uncultured Alphaproteobacteria bacterium
GTGCCACCGGCGACGAGCCGTTCCGCTATCTTCTCTACAAGGACGTCAACCGGCACATGCCGCTCAGCCCCGGCGGGCTGATGCGGGCCGGCTGAGGGCTGACATGCCCGCCTTCCGGACCCTGCCGGGGCTTGCGCCCTATGACGCCACCGTCGATGCCATGGCGGCGCATGCCGCGGCCATCCGCGCCGGCACGGCGGACGAGGAGGTCTGGCTTCTCGAGCACCATTCCGTGCTGACAGGCGGCACCTCGGCGAAACAGGCCGACCTCGTGAATCCCGGCGGCATACCGGTGCACCATACCGGCCGTGGCGGGCAATGGACCTGGCATGGCCCAGGACAGCGGGTGGCCTATGTCATGCTCGACCTGTCGCGCCGCCGGCCGGATGTGCGCGCCTATGTCCATGCGCTGGAGGGCTGGATCATCGATGTGCTTGGCGGATTCGGCATAAACGGCCAGCGCCGCGACGGGAATCCAGGAATCTGGGTGCAAGGCGATGGCCGGCTCGACAAGGTGGCGGCCATCGGCGTGCGGATCAGCCGCTGGGTCACCTGGCACGGGATCGCCATCAATCTTGACCCGGCGATGGACGGCTTCGGGGCGATTGTCCCTTGCGGGGTGCGGGATGGCGGGGTGACATCGCTGCGGCGGCTTGGGGTCGATATCGACATGACGGCACTGGACGCCACGCTTCGCGACAGCTTCACAAGACATTTCCCGGACCCGGACCTGGCCGGCAAGCCGGACGATCAATAGCCGTTCAGATCCTCAAGATAATCCAGAAGCGCCACCACCGCCTTGCCGGCATCGCGCCAGTGCCAGTCCGCGGCCACGCTTTCGCCCATCAGCCCGTCTGTCGGCCCTTCATGGTGAAGCAGTTCGTTGCGCCGCCCGCGAAGCCATCCCAGCGCGGCCTTGTTGCCGGCATAGGCGAAATCGATCCCGTCGACGAGACCCGCCGGACCGGCCTCTTCATGCGCCACGACATCCACGAGGGTGGCCGCCAGCAGCACGGCGGACAGCGGCATGCCGGCGCGGACGGCGCGTTTCAGCTCTGCCAGAAGCGCCGCCGCATGCGGGCCGAGTTCGGCCGCGTCACAGGCTGACAGGCGCGATTCCAGCCCGGGATCAAGCATCGCCGTCACCCGCCACGCGAAGCAGGCCAAGGAAACGATGCGCCTGGTCAAGCTCGCCGCGAATCATCGCGCGCCTGTCCTCGGCTTCCCGGTCGCTTCCCCATTTTTTGGCCTGCCACAGCTCCTCAAGGAAGGCGGCGGTGAACAGCCCTTCAGAATCCATCCAGCCGCGAAGCATGGCCAGCCCCAGCACCAGCGAGCCGCCAAGCGTCGTCGCGCGGTAGAGCATGCCAAGCTCCCAGTTATCATGTGCCGCGGCGGCGGCGGCCAGGGCATCAAGGCTCGCCTGCGGCTGCATCACCGGCATGATGCTGCGGGCCACCTGCAGCGGCGCGCCGAGATCGCTTCGCGCCCAGTCGAGCCATGGCCCCCATCCCTCGGCCTGGCGGGCGGCAAGCTCGGCATCCTCACCATCCTGATAACAGATCAGGTCATTGCCGCCATAGGCTGTCAGCTCGTCCAGAATGGCGGCCCGCTGCGGCGTCACCCGGTCGATCACCGTCACGGCGAGGCTGAAGACAGGCATGCTGCCGGCGTCGATCTCCTCGCCCTGCGCGTCCCATTCGCCCGCCACTGCATCGGCAAGCGCCCGTGACGGCAGAATGGCGGGCGTGCCGGCGGGCGTCTTCACCGCCCTGCCGTCAAGCCGCACGGCGAGGCCGCCAGCCTCCTCGGCAAGGCTCACAATCTTGTAGAAACGTGTATTCGCGGACATGGCAAAACCCTGATGACGGCCCTACTTCCCTGTTGTGGCAAACTGCCAGCCCGCCCCCGGGACCGCAAGGCCAAGCGTGGCCAGAGAGCCGCGGAAATGATCGGGAAGCGGCGCCTGAAGACTCGTGCCGTCGGGAAGCCGCAGCCGCCAGGCATGAAGATGAAGGCGCGCGGCGATGCCGCCACCGACATGCGACGCCGCCCCGCCATATTTGCCGTCCCCGACAATGGGGTGGCCGGCATGGGCCATATGGACGCGAAGCTGGTGCGTGCGGCCGGTGCGCGGGCGAAGCGCGACAAGCGCCATCTTCACCCCCGCCGCATCAATGAGGCATAGCGAGCTGTGCGCCGGCTGCCCGCCCGGGTCGACCGCCATCATCTCGCCGCCGGACCCGCCCCGTTTCATCAGCGCGCCGCGCATTTCCATCGCCTCAGGCGGGGCGCCTGTGACCAGGGCGAGATAGGTCTTTTCCATCTCCTGCTGCTGAAAGGCACGGGTCAGACGCCGCGCCGCGGGACGGTCCTTCGCCAGAAGAAGAAGGCCGGATGTGTCCTTGTCGATCCGGTGGACAAGCCGCATGCGGTCATCATCACCCCCGGCAAGCGCCTGCAGCATGCCATCGACATGGCGGCTCGTTCCCGACCCGCCCTGGACGGCAAGACCCGACGGCTTGTTGATGGCGATCCAGTCATCACCCTCGGCAAGTCGCATGGTCTCGAACCGGCGGCGAAGCTGCGGGCTGGCCTTCGGTGTTGCGGGCACGGCCGGCACAGGCGCATCGCGAAGATGCGGCGGCAGGCGCAGTTCCTGCCCGGCCTCAAGGCGCGTCGCCGGCTTTGCCCTGGCCCCGTCCAGCCGGATCAGCCCGGACCGCAGCATCTTTTCCACCGGTCCCTGGGTCAGCCCCGGCACAAGCCGCCGCAGATAGCGGTCGAGCCGCGATCCGTCCTCGGCCTCGGGAACGGGGTGAAGCCACCAGTCGGGCTTTGACGAGGGGTCGCCAGTCATCCCGGCATCCGCGCGACAAGATGTGCCGCGATAGCCTGGCTGGCAAAGAAAGCGGCAAGCGACAGGCAGACGGACAGCCCGACATAGAGCGCCGTCATCGCCATGCCCTGGCGCGCCGCCAGCTGGCCGGTATCCAGCGCAAAGCTGGAAAAGGTGGTCAATGCGCCCAGAAACCCGACCGCGACGAAGCCGCGCCAGGCCTCGGGAAGCACCATGCCGGCGGCCATGCCCCCGGCAAGCGCACCCATCATCATGCTTCCCGCGATATTGACGATCAATGTCGCCAACGGCCCGGCAATGCCGAAGATGCCGGCGCCGACAAACTGTGCCACCGCATAGCGGGTTACCGCGCCAAGCGCGCCGCCGGCACCGACCGCCGCGACCATCCCGAGACTCACCGACCGCCTCCGCTCTTTTCCGCGCGGAGCCTGTCCCAATAGGCAAGCCGCTTGCCGATTTCGCGCTCATAGCCGCGTTCGACCGGACTGTAAAAACGCTGGCGCTGCATGCCGTCCGGAAAACCGTTCTGTCCGGAAAAGCCGTCGGGATCATCATGGTCATAGGCGTAATCCTTGCCATATCCCAGGTCCTTCATCAGCCCGGTCGGCGCGTTCAGGATATGCGCCGGCGGCATCAGCGACCCGGTGGCGGCCGCCGCACGGTTCGCCGCCTTCATGGCGACATAGGCGGCGTTGGATTTCGGCGCGGTGGCCAGATAGATCACAAGATTGGCGACGGCAAGCTCGCCCTCGGGACTGCCAAGACGTTCGAAGGCCTGCCATGCCGCCAGCGCGCGGGCAAGCGCCTCCGGCTCGGCAAGACCGATATCCTCCGAGGCGAACCGGGTCAGCCTTCGCAGGATATAATGCGGGTCCTCGCCGCCAGCGAACATCCGCGCCAGCCAGTAGAGCGCGGCATCGGCGTCCGAGCCGCGAAGGGTCTTGTGTAGCGCCGACATCAGGTTGTAATGCTGTTCGCCAGCGCGGTCGAAGGCAGGCGAGCGCCCGGCCACCACGGCGGCGAGCTTGGCCGGATCAAGCGCCTCGTCCGCGGGGAGTCCGGCAAGCGCCGAGGCCATGTTCAGAAGATAGCGGCCGTCGCCATCGGCCATCGCCTTCAGCGCGGCGCGCGCCTCGTCATCAAGTGGCAGGCCGCGGCCGAGATGTGTTTCCACCCGCGCCAGAAGCGCCTCCAGCGCATCGGCCGAAAGTCGTTCGACAAGCATCACCTGCGTCCGTGACAGCAGCGCGCCATTGAGGGCGAAGGACGGGTTCTCGGTGGTGGCGCCGATCAGGGTGACGGTGCCGTCCTCCACGCGGGGCAACAGGCCGTCCTGCTGCGCCTTGTTGAAGCGGTGCACCTCGTCAACAAACAGCAACGTGCGGTCGCCGGCGTCGCGGCGCTTTCCGGCCCGCTCGAACACCTTGCGAAGATCGGCAACGCCGTCAAAGACAGCCGAGATCGGCTCGAACACCATGCCGGCCTCGCCGGCAAGAAGGCGGGCGATCGTGGTCTTGCCGGTGCCGGGCGGCCCCCAGAAGATGATCGAGGCCAGTTCGCCCGTATCCAGCATCCGGCGAAGACGCCCCTTTGGCCCCAGAAGCGCCTCCTGCCCCACCACCTCGGTAAGCGTCTTCGGGCGCAGAAGCTCGGCAAGCGGCGCGTTGGCGTTGGCCTGCGATGCCGCCGCCTGTCCGGAAGGTGCCGGGGTGTCGAGATCAAGCTCGGTCATGGCGCTATCTTTGCCTGAAGCCGTCGCGCGCGGCAAAGAAAAAGGGCCGCCCCTGTCACAGGGACGGCCCGACATTCATCTCTCGCGCGGCGATCAGGCCGCGGTGTCCCCGGCCTGGAGATCGTCTTCGACCTGGACCGGGCCGGAATCCTGGCCGCGGGCATCCTCGTCGCGATCGACAAGCTCGATCACCGCCATCGGCGCGGAATCGCCATAGCGGAACCCGGCTTTCATGATGCGGCAATAGCCGCCAGCGCGGTCCTCATAGCGCTTGCCGAGGACATCGAACAGCTTCTTCGTCATCGCATCGTCGCGAAGACGGGCATGGGCCAGACGGCGGGCGTGCAGGTCGCCGCGCTTGCCAAGCGTGATCAGACGCTCGACAACAGGCCGCAGCTCTTTCGCCTTCGGCAGGGTGGTCACGATCTGCTCATGCTTGATCAGTGCCTGTGACATGTTCCGGAACAGCATCTGGCGATGCTGTGATGTACGGTTCAGTTTCCGTCCG
>CAJWVJ010000116.1 GCA_913048595.1 uncultured Alphaproteobacteria bacterium
CAACAATGACCTGATCGCCTGTCCGGATCAGCCGGGTGACATCGCCATCGGCGAAGCGGTCGCACATCGCCATGCCGGCAAGCGCCGCGCCCTGCGCCATGATGGTGTTGGCGGCATTCAGCAGGATGGCGCGCGGGGCCACGCCGCGAGAGGCCATCTCGTGCAGCATCCAGGCGGTCGCCACCCCGCCCTTGGCGGTGTTCAGCACCAGGATCACGTCCCTGTAGGAGTGTCCATGGAGCTTGTGCTGCGGGCGCGAGAACACGCCCTTGATCCGGTCGAGATCATAGCGCGCCGAGAAATTGTCATCGGCGACGAGCGCGGCACCTTCGACCGCCGGGCCAATGCCGACATGGCAGGATAGTTCGATCGTCATCAGCCAGCCTCCGTCTCTGTACCCTGGCCCGCGACAATGATGCCGGCCTCGGCAGAGGCGACACAGTCCGCCATGGTGGCAAGCGCCGGCCTGTAGCCATAGCCGCCAAGAATGTTGACGATCTTGGCCGAGTTGCTGAGAAGCCGGGTCCAGCCATTCGCCTCGCCGATCTCGCGGGCATATTGCTGATAGAAACAGGTGCCTGTCAGCACCGTGCCGCCAAAACTCCTGATCGCCTCGACATAGCCCATCGCCTCGGCATCGCCATAGACCTGCGCCGAGGTGCAGACAATCAGGTCGGTGGCGGTGGCGCGGCGGCGGCCGTCGCACAGCGCCGCCACCTGCCCCATCTCGACAAGGCTGAGCTGCGGGGCGGCGAACACCACGACATCGACAGCCTCGCCCGCAGCCCCGAAGGCCGCGCTGAGATCGGCAAGCTCGTCAGCCGCGACGCGGGTGGCGGCAAGCGCCGCGCCGCCCACATCGGCAAGGCCGCGACATTCCGGGGTGACGCCGACAATGTGGAACAGCGGCGTCGACCCCCAGCTGGCCATGGCCGCGCCGAAATGCTTGATCTCATCCGACGTCGGCGGCCCGTCAATCCCCTCGATCACCGGCACCTGCCAGTAGCTTCCCGCCATCCGCCCGATGGTGGCACCCAAAACGCCCCATTCCATCAGGTCGCGCGGACGGCTTTCAACGGTGAAGCGGCAGGTGGCACGGCGGTGTTCGTCAAGATGCAGCCCATAGCGCGGGGTGCGTCCGGTCAGTCCGGCGGCAAGCGCCGACGGCCCCCCTTCGAAATTGGACCGCGCCCCGCAGACTGAGTTGGAATAGATCACCACCCCCGTATCGCCATAGGCGACATGATCGCCGAACACCGGCGGCATGATCGTCTGATAGGTGATGCAGGTATCGGTCATCATGATCCCCATCGCCTTGCAGGCGGCGATGAAGCGGCGCTCGAGGGCGGCCATCTCCTCGGTCTGGCCGAGCGGCTGGTAATGCGACAGGTCGACACCGCGCGGATCGGTGATCATCGGCACGGCGACACGCGCGCCATCTGCCGCCAGCCCTTCGACAAAGCCCACCCCGGCATCGCCAAGCGATTCCGGGTCGGCCATCATATGCGCCTGGCTGACCGGCACCATCTCGGCCGCATCAAACATCCTGCCGACCTGCATCTGGTGATCCATCGCCCAGCGGCAGGACGGCCCCATCTCGCCGGCCAGCATCGCCTGTTCAACATCGGTCAGCCGCATCGCACCCTGCCAGCTCCTGCAAATCCGCGTCCCTAACAGTGACACATCCGGCGGTCGGCCAGCAATCCCCGGGGCATCCGCCAGGATCGGCCAGAGTGCCGTTTTTTGAACAGTGTGGCGGTTGCAACATGGTAACGTTGCGCCCGCGTGCCTGCAGGCCGCATCGCAAGCCGGGGGACGCAGCATGAACAGCAACTATATCGCGGGCGAATGGGTGGCATCGGGCGATGCCGTCGAGAACCGCAATCCGTCAGATGTCACAGACCTGGTCGGCCTGTTCGCGCAGGCCGGCACGGCGCAGCTCGAGACCGCCATCGAGGCGGCCGGCGGCGTCCAGAAAATCTGGCAGGCGACCGGGCTTGAGGCCCGCCAGACAGCGCTGATGAAGGTCGGCAACGCCCTGATCGAGCGTGCCGACGAGCTTGGCGAGCTGCTGAGCCGCGAGGAAGGAAAGCCGCGCGCAGAGGGGCGTGGCGAGGTCTATCGCGCCGGCCAGTTTTTCACCTATTACGCCGCCGAAGTGCTGCGCCAGATCGGCGACAATGCGGATTCGGTGCGCCCCGATATAGAAATTGACGTGCGCCGCGACCCGGTCGGCATTGTCGCGGTAGTCAGCCCATGGAATTTCCCGACGGCGATCGCAGTCTGGAAGATCGCGCCGGCGCCTGCCGCCGCAAAGACCGGCACCGCCGCCCGGCTGATCCGGAGCGGCGCCTCTACATTGACCGCCAGCGCGCGCGCCAGATCATCATCCGATGTGGTGGTGACGGCACCGCAGGTCATGAACCCGGCGTTATTGACAACAATGTCAAAGCCGCCAAGCGCCGCCGCCGCCGCTCCAGCCAGCCTGTCGGCATAGGCCATCTCCGTCAGGTCACCCGGCACGGCCGCCTCGGCGTCAAGCCCGGAACAGTCAAGATCGGCAACGCAGACCGACGCGCCCTGCCGGCGAAAGGCATCGGTCGTGGCGCGCCCCACGCCGCCTGCCGCGCCGGTGACAAGAACCCGGTGTCCTTCAAATGTCATGGCCGTCCCCCAAACCGTTTCCGCACCGCAGTGTCAGCCATCCGCGGCGTGCCGACAAGCGTCTTGAACATTTGGCTTCCTGGTCAGGCAGGGGGCTTCCTGCCCGGAGTACATCTTGGTCGCAGGGCCGCTTTGCAGATGCCAAGCCGGCTTCGCCTGGTCTATCCTTGGCGGAGGAAGTGTTTTGGCAAGCCGGGGCCTGACAGATGAGCCGTGATCCTGAGAAGAGATACTGGTACGAGGTGATCGCCGAGGCGGTGCGGGCCGAAGGGGTGACAGACTGTTTCGCGCTTCTTGGCGATGCCAACATGCATATGGCGACGCATCTTGACGCGCTCGGCACGCGGATGATCCATGTCCGGCATGAGCATTGCGCCGTCGCCGCTGCCATGGGCTATGCCCGCAAGACCGGCCGGACCGGTGTCGCCACGGTCACCTGCGGGCCGGGACTGACGCAGCTGATGACCGCCCTTCCAGCGGCGGTGCGGGCGCGGATCCCGCTTGTCGTGGTGGCAGGCGAGGCCCCGCTGACCAAGCCCTGGTACAATCAGGGGATCGAGCAGGCCCCCTTTGTCGAGGCCGCCGGCGCGGCCTACAGGTCGCTTCACCACCCGCCGCGTTTCGCGGCCGGAATCCGTGACGCCTTTCTTCAGGCGAAAACCGAGAGGCGGCCCGTGATTGTCGGAATTCCCTTTGATCTGGCGGAAAGCGTGGCGGATGACGGCGCCGCTCTGCCGGCTCCTTCGGCAGAGCTGATGCCGGCCAGCACGCCGCTGCCGCCGGACGAGGGTGAGATCGCCGCCGCCTGTGCGATGATCGATGCCGCGGACCGGATCATCATCATGGGCGGTCTTGGCGCTGCAGCCGCCGGGGCGGCGCCCGCCTGCGCCGCGCTTGCCGACAGGCTGGACGGGCTTCTGGCCACGACCCTTCCGGCGCGCGGCCTGTTCCACGACCATCCCTTCAACCTGAATGTGGCAGGCGGATTTTCATCGGAAATCGCGCGCGAGTGTTTCACCGCCACCGATCTGGTGATCGCTGTTGGCGGGTCGCTTGCCAGCCATAATTCGGATGCCGGCAAGCTCTGGCAAAAGGCAAAGCTGCTACAGATAGATATCGCGCCCTCGACCATGGTACAGGGCCGTCGCGCCGCTGACGCAGGCATGCGTGCCGATGCGCGCCTAGGGGTCGAGGCCTTGCTGGCACGGCTGGACCAGCGTCCGCCGCATTGGCGGACAGAGGCGCTCGCCAGCGACATCCGCACGCGGCCGTTCGACAGTACCCGTTTCGAGATCACTGACGGCACCCATGATCCGCGCGACGTGGTTGCGGCGCTGGAAGCCGCCCTTCCTCAAGGAAGCCAGCTGGTGAATTCCTCCGGGCACTGTTCCTGCTTCTTTGCGCATATGCCGTCGCGCCCGCAGTCGCATTTCCTGACCATCCGCGAGTTCGGGGCCATCGGCAACGGCATCAGCTTCGCCATGGGGGTGGCGGCGGCGCGGCCTGATGAACCGGTGGTGCTGTTCGATGGCGACGGCAGCCTTCTGATGCATGTCCAGGAGCTGGAAACGATCCGGCGGCACGGGCTGCGGGTGATCATCTTCGCCATCAATGACGGCGCTTACGGATCGGAAATTCACAAGCTGCGGGCCGACGGTCTTGCCGATGATGGCGCGGTGTTCGGGCGGCCCGATTTTGCCGCCATCGCCAGCGGGTTCGGGCTTGCCGGTCATCGGCTTGACGACCTGGCGGCGCTGCCGGACCTGATCGAGACGATCATGGCGTCAGGCGGCCCGGCGGTGATTGATGTGCCGGTGTCGGACCAGGTGATCTCGCCGGTGATCCAGCGGTCACACGGCTGAGCGTCGCGCCTCTCCAGCATCGGCGAGAAGGGCCGCGAACCGGTACAGCCCGTGGACAAATTTCGAGAAGGGCAGCACCAGGAAGAAACCATAGACAAGCCCCAGATGGATCGCCAGCGTCAGCCCCATCAAGGCTGTCTCGCGGAGCGCCAGCAACAGCAGGCCGCTGGCGCTCACCCAGAACAGCAGCCAGATGAAGGCATAATCCATTCCCAGCTTCGCCAGCGGCCTCACCGCGGGCTCCATCCGGCGCTTCTCGCGCCACAGACCGGCGGTGCCGACACACAGCATCACCCCACCAACCGTGCCGAGGACCACCGGCAGTTCAAGATAGCCATAGGGCGCTTCCCGGCCGAGAAGATAGTGATAGATCGTGCCGGTGCTGGTCGAGGCGAAGCACAGCATGAAACCATAGAAGGTGGCGTGGTGGTAATGGCGGCGCGCCAGGCTGTTGCGGTCATCCGGCCCCGGACAGCCCGTACCATCGCCTGAATTGTCG
>CAJWVJ010000117.1 GCA_913048595.1 uncultured Alphaproteobacteria bacterium
CCGGATATCCGGCGCTGGATGCGCCGGCGACGCCGGAGCGGCTGTGTCTTGCATCGCGGCGGCTTGGCGGCCCGGGTGCTGTTCTTGGCAGCGGTCCCGGAGAGGGCTGATGACAAGCTGGATCGAGGCGGCCCGCGAGAGGATTGCCCGCGACGGGGTGGTGGTGCGGGCCAGCCTGACAGACGTCAAAGGATCGGCCCCGCGCGAGGCCGGCGCGATGATGCTGATCACCGCCGATGACATCTGGCAGACCATTGGCGGCGGCACGCTGGAATTCACGGTGATGGCGCGGGCGCGCGAGATGCTGGCTGACAGCGCGGCCGGTGCCTGGCAGCGGGTGGTGATGCGCGCCGCCCTTGGTCCCGATATGGGGCAATGCTGCGGCGGCCAGGTGCGGGTGCTTCTGGAACGGTTCGGCCCCGCAGAGGACGGTGTTCTGGCGGCGCTTGCCGGATGCCGGGCGCTTGTTCATCCGCTGCAGGGGACGGATCCGCTTGCCGATGCCGGTGACACGGCCATTGGGCTCGACCGTGGGGCGAAATCCTTCGTTGCGCCGGTGACGCTTCCCGGGCGGCCCGTCTTTCTTTACGGCGCCGGGCATATCGGACGGGCGCTGGCACCGCATCTTCTGGCGCTGCAGCTTGATCTTCACTGGGTGGATATCGAATCCGGCCGCTTTCCCGCTGACATGCCGGCTGGCGCGCGGCGCCTCATCGCCGCCGATCCGACGGTGGTCGCGGCACATGCGCCGGACCACGCCATCCATCTTGTGATCACCCACAACCACACGCTTGACGAGGCGATCTGCCACCGGGTGCTGTCGGGCGACGGGTTTGCGCGCCTCGGGCTGATCGGTTCGGCGACGAAGGCGGCGCGGTTCCGTTCCCGGCTTGGCAAGGCCGGGATTGACGCGTCGGCGCTTGACCGGCTCGTCTGTCCGGTCGGGCTTGCCAGCATCACCGGCAAGCATCCGGCGCGGGTGGCGCTGTCGATCGCCGCCGGCGTCGCCATATGGCAGCAGGAATTGGACGAAACTGGTTAGCGCTGGCACACTGCCGGAGCTGCCCGGATCCGGGCCAGCAAAAACGGGCCGACAAGGGGAAACAGAATGGTCGACTATCTCTGGATGTGGTCCGAATTCATGGTGCGCTGGCTTCATGTGATTGCCGGAATCGCCTGGATCGGGTCCTCCTTCTACTTCATCGCGCTCGATCTCAGCCTGAAGCCCGAAAGGAAATTGCCTGACGGCGCGCATGGCGAGGCCTGGCAGGTGCATGGCGGCGGCTTTTACAACATGGTGAAATATCTGGTCGCCCCGGCGCGCATGCCTGATGAGCTGACCTGGTTCAAATGGGAGGCCTACACCACCTGGCTGTCCGGTTTCGCCCTGTTGACCATTATTTATTACGCCGGGTCGGGCCTCTATATGATCGACATCGAAATCCTCGATCTTGAGCCATGGCAGGCCGTTGCGATCAGCATCGGCGGCATTGCCGGCGGCTGGCTGGCCTATGACATGCTGTGCCGCAGCCCGATCGGGCGTGACACGCGCGGCCTTGTCATCGCCGGCTTCGCCTTCATCGTGTTCCTCGCCTGGGGCTATACCGAGATTTTCTCGGCGCGCGGAGCCTTTGTGCAGATCGGCGTGACCATCGGCACCCTGATGGTGGCGAATGTCGCGATGGTGATCATTCCCGGCCAGAAGAAGGTTGTCGCGGCGCTGATCGCCGGAGAGGAGCCGGACCCGCAGCATGGCGCGCGGGCCAAGCAACGCTCGCTTCACAACAACTATCTGACGCTGCCGGTGATCTTCGTGATGATCGGCGGGCATTATCCGGCGGTTTTCGCCACCGACTATGCCTGGGTGATCCTGGCGCTTGTCCTGGTGATCGGCGGGTTGATCCGGCATTTTTTCAACACCAAGCACAAGGGCGATCCCGCCCCCTGGTGGACATGGGTCGCCGCCGCCCTGCTGGTGGCCGGCGCGATCTTCCTGTCACAGGCCGGCGCGCCGAACTATGACGAAGAGGCTTATGCCGAATATGAATTCGGCGAAGGGGCCGCGCTTCACGTCGCCGCGGTGGAGCTGGTGACCGAACGCTGCGCCATCTGCCATGCCCGCGTCCCGCAATGGGACGGGATGGGCTTCGCGCCGAAGGGCGTGGTGCTGGAGACCGAGGCCGATATCCTGCGCTATGTCGACGACATCTACTGGCAGGTTGCCGCCTCGCACGCCATGCCGCCAGGCAATGTCATCTGGGTCGAGAATGAAGAACGCGCGATGCTGGCCAACTGGCGGGCGATGCTGCGCGCCGACGGCGTGCCGGCGGGTGACGGGACCGCAGAAGGGGCCGGTGGATGAGCTATCCGCGTGATCTTATCGGCTATGGCGGGCGCCCCCCGCAGGCGGCCTGGCCCGGCGATGCGCGGGTGGCGGTGCAGTTTGTGCTGAATTACGAGGAAGGCGGCGAGAACTGCATCCTTCACGGGGACGCGGCGTCGGAGGCGTTCCTGTCCGAAATCATCGGCGCGGCCCCGTTCGCGGGTGCGCGCCACATGTCGATGGAATCGATCTATGAATATGGGTCACGGGCCGGTGTCTGGCGGCTTCTCGACCTGTTTCGCGACCGCGGCGTGCCGCTGACGCTGTTCGCCGTGGCGATGGCGATGGAACGCCACCCGCAGGTGATCGAACGCGCCCTTGCCGATGGCCACGAGATTGCCTCGCATGGCTGGCGCTGGATCAATTATCACGGGATGGAACTGGATGAGGAGCGCGAGCATATGCGCCGCGCTATCGAGATTCACACCCGAATCTGCGGCGCGCGGCCGCTTGGCTGGTACACAGGCCGCACATCCGAACATACCCGCCGGCTTGTCGCCGGGGAAGGCGGCTTTCTATACGACGCCGACGACTATTCCGATGATCTGCCTTTCTGGAGCCGGCAGACCGAAACGCCGCATCTGATTGTGCCCTACACACTGGACACCAACGACATGCGCTTTGCGACGGCGCAGGGCTTTCATACCGGCGACCAGTTCGCCGCCTATCTGATCGACGCGTTCGACACGCTCTATGCGGAAGGCGATACGGCCCCGAAGATGATGTCGGTTGGACTTCACTGCCGGCTGATCGGCCGGCCGGCCCGCTTTGCCGGGCTTGTGAAGTTCCTCGACCATGTGCAGCGCCATGACCGTGTATGGCTGGCAAGGCGGGTCGATATCGCGCGTCACTGGCGCAAGACCCACCCCTTTGACGGAGCCGGGAAATGACGCCGCGCCAGCTTGCCATCGAACCGCTGACAAAGGCCGGCTTCGCTCCGTTCGGCACGGTGATCGAACGCGACGGAGCAGAGCTGGTGATGATCAATGAAGGCACCACGACGCGGTTTCACGCGCTGTCTGATGTGGATGTGGCGGCGAGTGGCGGGCGGCCGATCCTGTCGGTCTTTGCCGGCACGCCGCGCCAGGCTCCCATCGCCGTCGCGATGATGGAGCGCCATCCTCTGGGTTCGCAGGCCTTCATGCCGCTTTCGGATGATGACTGGCTGGTGGTTGTGGCCCCGACCAATGAGGATGACAGCGCGCCGGATTTCGGTGGCCTTCGCTGCTTCGCCGCGCGTGGCGACCAGGGGGTGAGCTATGCGCCGGATGTCTGGCACCACCCGCTTCTGGTGCGCAGGCAGCAGGATTTCCTGGTGGTTGACCGGGCCGGGCCGGCGGGCGAGGACAGCGGTGCCAACCTTCAGGAACATTGGGCTGGCAGGACGGTGGCGGTGATCGCCCTGTAAGACATCGCGCCTGCCGTTAGCGTTTTCTTTACCGCTCCTCCCTTAGGGTGGTCCCTGTCGCCAATCGGTCAGGGAGCCTTGCCAATGCCCCGTCTTTCCCCGGTCTTCCCGGCTCTGTTGTCATGGATGCTTGTCACGGCCTGTGCGGCCAGTGGCGGGAGGCCGGAATCACATATGGAGCCGCCTTATGACTTCACCGCCGGAACAGTGTTCGACATCATCCGCACCGATGATCCCACAAGTTTTGTCTGTCTTCATTCGCGGGGCCGCGCCACACGCCAGATGTGGGACAAGCGGGTAGAACGCGAGTTCTATCACAAGGTATATCTCTATGACGCCTATTTCGCCGACGGCGGGAAGTTCGAGGTCCATGTGAACCCGGAATTCGAAACGCCCGAGGCGGCGACAGCCGAGGCCTTTCGCTATATGCGCGGCTTCGGGCAGCTTCCGACGGTACTTCGTGCCGGCATTCGCAGTCTTGGCATCCATCGCGGCAACAAGACGGCATCTGCCGGGGCCGGCAAGATCTTCGTCTATCAGGGCAATGCCATCAAACGGCAGTCGCGCAACAAGCTCGAGGAAACCCTGTTTCATGAATCGGTTCATGCCTCGCTCGACGGCAAATACATGAACAGCCGCGCCTGGCGCACCGCGCAGAAGGCGGACCCCGGCTTCATGACGGAGTATGCGCGCGACAGATTCCCGCGCGAGGACATGGCGGAAACGGCGCTGTTTGCCTGGGGCATCCTGCGCCATCCGGGGCGGATTCCACCGGCCGACACGGCGGATATCAAGGCTGTGGTGCCGAACCGGATTGCCTTCATCGGCGGAATTCTGCCGGTCGAGGGCGGGATCTTCGACATGCCAGAGGGTGGCCCGGTGACGCTGGCCGACGCGCCGGACGGCTGCATGACCGCGCCGCCGAGGTGAGTTGGCTTTTCCTAGCCAGCCTCTATCCCATATGGCCTGACGCCTGCATCAGGTGATGCGCCATCGCCCTGTGGCGTTCCAGCATCCGCCCCATATCCATGGTGACAAGCTGGCCGTCCGCGACCACCTGCCGGCCATTGATAATTGTGTGATTGGTCTTCACCGGCCCGCAGAACAGAAGGCTGGCAAGCGGGTCCCAGTCGCTTCCGGCGAAGTCGATGCCCCGGCGGTCGAAGGCGGCGATGTCGGCGGCGTATCCCGGGCT
>CAJWVJ010000118.1 GCA_913048595.1 uncultured Alphaproteobacteria bacterium
GCAGCGAGGAATAGATCATGACGCAACTCGAAATCAAACGCGAAGCCGTCCGTCGTCCGTTTGGCCGCCGCCGCAAGTCCTGCCCGTTCTCCGGGCCGAACGCGCAGGTCATTGACTACAAGGACACAAAGCTTCTCGCCCGCTACACATCCGAGCGTGGCAAGATCATCCCGTCCCGCATCTCGGCCGTATCGGCAAAGAAACAACGCGAACTGGCCGTGGCCATCAAGCGTGCGCGCTTCCTTGCCCTGATGCCCTACGTGACCTCGTAACGTCGCGGCAAGCCAAGGAGACCAGGAACAATGGAAATTATTCTGCTTGAACGTGTCGAGAAGCTCGGCCAGATGGGCGATGTCGTCAGGGTGAAGCCGGGCTATGCCCGCAACTTCCTGCTGCCACAGGGCAAGGCGCTTCGTGCCAACAAGGGCAATCTCGAGCGTTTTGAAACCGAGAAGGCACAGCGCGAGGCCGACAACCTGTCGCGTCGCAGCGAAGCCGAAACTGAAGCCGGCAAGATGGACGGCCTTGCTGTCAGCATGGTCCGTGCCGCATCGGAGATGGGCCAGCTCTTCGGCTCCGTCACCTCGCGTGACATTGCCGAGGCGGTGACCGAGGCGGGCTTCACCATCACCCGCAACCAGGTGGTGATGGACAAGGCCATCAAGACACTCGGCCTTCACGACACCCGTCTTCGCCTTCACCCGGAAGTGTCCGTCACAGTCACCGTCAATGTCGCGCGTTCGCTCGACGAGGCGAAGACACAGCTGGAGACCGGCGTCGCCGTCACCGGCATGATCGAAGACGATGACGATGACATGGATGCCGCCTTCGCGGCCGAAAAGGCAACGCCCGAAGCCGCCGCATCCGACGAGGCTCCGGCTGAAGAGGCTGCTGCAGAAGAGGCTGCTGCAGAAGAGGCTGCCGCCGAAGAAGCTGCCGCCGAAGAGGCCCCTGCCGAAGAGGCTACCGCCGAGGATGGCGACGAGAACTGATGCCTCGCGAGAGACCAATTCTGAAAAGCCGGGATTTCCCCGGCTTTTTTATTTCACCCCGGCTTTTTATGTCCCTGAAACAAAGTTATCCACAGCCATTCGGCAATTTTTCTACTAGTTATCCCCACACAAATTGAACCTAACAGCGGGGCTGGTTTGCTACCGTCTTGCCATGTCCGAAGAACAATCCAACATCGAAGCTTTCCCGGCAAGCGGGGATCCGGCGGCCGGCCTTGGCGGCGCCCGCAAGATGCCGCACAACCTGCCGGCCGAGCAGAATCTGCTTGGCGCGCTTCTTCTCGACAATGACGTCATGGAGAAGATCGACGACAGGCTGCGCGCCGAACATTTCTACGACCCGCTTCACGGACGTATCTTCGCCACCGTTATGCGGCTGATCGACCGCGGGCAGCTCGCGAATCCGGTAACGCTGAAAAGCTTCTTCAGCAGCACCGATGATGGCGGCGACGGCGCCATGGAGGATTATCTTGGCGAACTTGCCGACGGCGTGATCAGCATCGCGCAATCGCCTGACTACGCGGTCACCATTTATGAGGCGCATCTGCGGCGCGAACTGATCCGCATCGGCGACGATGTGATCCAGGATGCCAGCCATCCCGATGTCGACCTGCCGGCGACCACCCAGATCGAGACCGCCGAGGCCAAGCTGTTCCAGCTTGCCGAAACCGGCGAGGCAGACGCCGGCCTTCGCGGATTCGACAGCGTCACAGCCGCCGCCATCAACCAGGCGGCGATCGCGCGCAAGAGCGACGGCGGTCTGTCGGGCTACAGCACCGGCCTGACCGATCTGAACAATCTGATGGGCGGCATGCACCGGTCCGACCTGATCATCCTTGCCGGCCGTCCGGCGATGGGCAAATCGGCGCTTGCCACCACCATGGCCTTTCACACGGCCACTACCACCCGTACCGGCGAGACCGCCGCGCCAGTGGCCTTCTTCTCGCTGGAAATGTCGGCGGAACAGCTTGGCACGCGCATCCTCAGCGAGCGCGCCCAGATCGATTCCAACGCCATCCGCCAGGGCGATCTCAACGCTGAGGAGTTCGACAGGCTTGTCGAGGTCAGCAACCAGCTTTCCGTCTCTCCCTTCTTCATCGACGACACACCGTCCCTGTCCGTCTCGCAGGTGGCAAGCCGCGCCCGCCGCATGAAGCGGACAAGCGGCCTCGGGCTGATCGTTGTGGATTACCTTCAGCTTCTGGCCCCGCAGCTTGGCGTGAAATCGGAAAACCGGGTGCAGGAAATTTCCAACATCAGCCGCTCGCTGAAGGCCATCGCCAAGGAGCTGGACGTGCCTGTGCTGGCGCTCTCGCAGTTGTCACGCGCCGTTGAACAGCGCGAGGACAAGCGCCCCAACCTGTCGGACCTTCGTGAGTCCGGGTCGATCGAGCAGGACGCCGATGTCGTGCTGTTCATCTATCGTGAGGAATATTACCTCAGCAAGAAGGAACCGGAGCGCGACGCACGCGAAACAGAGGACCAGTTCAACGCCAAGAACGACGCCTTCATCGCCAGGCTTCAGGCGGCCGAGAACAAGGCCGAGGTGATCATCGCCAAGCAGCGTCACGGCCCTGTCGGATCGGTCAACATCCATTTCGAAAAGCGCTTCACCCACTTCACCGACCTGAAGGATGACAGCCAGCTTCCCGACCATTACTAGGGACCGCAGGCCATGAGCGACGACAGCAAGGACGAAAGACCTGATTTTGGCAGCGCCGACAGCCTGATCACCATTGATATCGACGCCGTCATCGCGAACTGGCGGGCACTCGACCACCAGAATGGCAAGGCCACCGAAACCGCCGCCGTCGTCAAGGCGGACGGTTATGGGCTTGGCGCGCTGCGGCTTGGCCCGGACCTTGCCGCTGCCGGATGCCGCACCTTCTTCGTGATGTCTCTTGCCGAGGCGGTGGCGCTTCGCGCGGCGCTTGACGGCTCCGGACATGACGCGGCCGCGATCTTCACCCTTAGCGGCTGCCACGCCGGACAGGAGGCGGATTTCCGCGCCCACCGGATCACCCCGGTGATCAACAGCCTGGAACAGCTCCGCCGGCTGATGGCGACAGGCGATGACTGGCAGGTCGCCATTCATGTGGATACCGGCATGACACGGCTTGGCCTCGACCGGGTAGAGCTTGCCGCCTTGCAGGAGATGATGACCGGACAGAGGGGCGGCCTTGGCGGCGTCACCCCGTGCCTGCTGATGAGCCATCTGACCGCGGCAGAAGACCCGAAGGACCCGGCGAGCGCGCGGCAACTGGCGGATTTCAGGAACCTTGTCGGCCTGTTTCCGGATGCGCCCGCCAGCCTTGGCAACAGCGCCGGGACCCTTCTCGGACCGGACTACGCCTTCTCCATGACACGCCCGGGGATCGCTCTTTATGGTCTTCATCCGGCCGGCATGGACGCCGAAGGGGCGCAGCAGGACGAGGCAGCCCGTCTCAGACCCGCTATCACCTGGCAGGCGCGCATCCTTCAGCGCCGCACGGCCCGACAAGGCGATGCTGTCGGCTATAACGGCACCCATGTCTGTCAGCGGGACTCGCGTATCGTGACGCTTGGAGTCGGTTATGCCGACGGATATCCGCGAAGCCTCGGGAACCGCGCCCGGGTTGTCGTCGGCGGCAGACAGGCACCGGTGGTGGGGCGCGTGTCGATGGACAGCATCACGGTGGATGTCACGGATCTGGACGCCGATCTGGTCGATGATGCCGGACATGCCACCGTGCTGGGGGCCGGTTACAGCCTTGCGCAGATGGCAGCCGATGCCGGCACCATCGGATATGAAATCCTGACGCAGCTCGGCCAGCGGCCGGCGCGGCGCTTCAAGGGTGGTCAAAAGCGGGAAACCGGGGCATAAATTGTGCCGGGTGTCGCGTGGCACCGGTGCTGAGCTGGACCGAGAATGATCGCCTTTCTACAGAATATAGGCCGGACAAGCCTTGCTTTCCTGGCGGCGATCGGCAGGATCGCCCTGTTTACCGGCGCGGCCATCCGCTGGACGGTGTTTCCGCCCTTCTATCTTCGCCAGCTCGGGCGGCAGATTATCGATATCGGGTATTTCTCGCTTCCCGTGGTCGGGTTGACGACGCTGTTTTCGGGCATGGTGCTGGCGCTGCAATCCTATACGGGATTCGCCCGCTTTTCGGCCGAGGACACGGTGGCGACAGTTGTCGTGCTGTCGGTCACGCGCGAACTGGGGCCAGTTCTTGCCGGTCTGATGGTGGCCGGGCGCATCGGCGCCTCGATGGCGGCCGAAATCGGCACCATGCGGGTCACCGACCAGATCGACGCGCTCGATACGCTGTCGACGCGCCCGATGCAGTATCTTGTCGCCCCGCGGCTCCTCGCCGGAACGATCTGCCTGCCGTTTCTGGTTCTCATCGGCGACCTTATCGGTGTTTTTGGCGGCTATCTCGTCGGCGTCTACAGGCTTGGTTTCAACCCGTCGATCTATCTGAGCCGGACGCTGGAGTATCTCGAGATCTCCGACATCACGCTCGGCCTCGTAAAGGCAGCGGTATTCGGGTTCCTGATCGCGCTGATGGGCTGTTATCACGGGTATCATTCGGGACGCGGTGCCGAAGGTGTCGGGCGCGCGACCACCAACGCCGTTGTGTCGGCCTCGATCCTGATCCTGATCTCCAACTATATCGTCACAGCGCTGTTTTTCGGGTGAGCGGAGGATGAGTGGTCAGGACAGCATGGTAACACCGAAGATCGTTCTCGAGGGGATGACCAAATCCTTTGGCGACAAACAGGTCCTTCGCGGCATCGACCTTGAGGTCGCGCCAGAGGAATCGCTTGCCATCATCGGCACATCCGGTTGCGGAAAATCGGTGACGCTGAAATGCCTTCTTGGCCTGATCCGCGCCGATGGCGGTTCGATCCGTGTCGA
>CAJWVJ010000119.1 GCA_913048595.1 uncultured Alphaproteobacteria bacterium
ACGTCAAAAAAGTCGTGCTTGCCTATTCCGGCGGGCTCGACACCTCGGTCATTCTGCGCTGGCTGCAGGACCACTATAACGCCGAAGTCGTCACCTTCACAGCCGATCTCGGCCAGGGCGAAGAGGTGGAACCGGCCCGCGCCAAGGCCGAGCTTCTGGGGATCAAGGAAATCTTCATCGAGGATCTGCGCGAGGAATTCGTGCGCGACTATGTCTTTCCGATGTTCCGCGCCAACCCGCTCTATGAAGGCATGTATCTTCTCGGCACATCCATCGCGCGCCCGCTGATCGCCAAGCGTCAGATCGAGATCGCCCACGCTGTCGGCGCCGATGCCGTTGCGCATGGTGCCACCGGCAAGGGAAATGACCAGGTCCGGTTCGAGCTTGCCTGCTACGCGCTTCAGCCCGACATCCGGGTGATCGCACCCTGGCGGGAATGGGACCTCGGTTCGCGCACAAAGCTGATCGAATATGCCGAGCAGAACCAGATACCGATTCCGCGCGACAAGCGCGGCGAGGCGCCGTTCAGCGTTGACGCGAACCTTCTTCACATCTCCGCCGAGGGCAAGGTTCTGGAAGACCCTTGGGTCGCACCAGAGGAATATGTCTTCTCGCGCAGCGTGTCTCCCGAGGACGCGCCCGACAGGCCGACCGAAATCGAGATCGAGTTCGAAGCCGGCGACCCGGTCGCCATCGACGGCGTGAAGATGAGCCCAGCCACGCTTCTTGCCAGGCTGAACGAGCTTGGCGGGGCGAACGGCATCGGCCGTCTGGACCTTGTGGAGAACCGGTTTGTCGGCATGAAATCGCGCGGCGTTTACGAGACCCCAGGCGGCACCATCATGCTGACGGCGCGGCGGGCGATGGAATCTATCACGCTTGACCGCGGCGCCGCGCACCAGAAGGACGAGCTGATGCCGCGCTATGCCGAACTTGTCTATAACGGGTTCTGGTTCGCGCCCGAGCGCGAGATGCTTCAGGCCGCCATCGACAGCTGCCGCGACGCAGTGCGCGGGGTGGTGCGGGTGAAGCTCTATAAGGGCAATGTGATCGTCACCGGACGGAAATCACCAAACTCGCTCTACAACGCCGATCTGGTGACCTTCGAGGAAGGCGCGGTGGATTACGACCATGCCGACGCGCACGGCTTCATCAGGCTGAACGCGCTGCGCCTTCGGGTGAACAGCATGGTGAAAGACGGAAGCGACAACTGACCCGTCGCATCTGCCGGACCGGTCAGTCCGTGCAGACCTCGCCGACGCTGCCGTCGCGGTTCACCTGCTTCAGCATGATGCTCCCCGCCGGGGCGTAGGCGTAGCCCGAGCTGCGGAGCCCGCTTTCACATTCCTTGACAAAGCTGATCACATATTCCGGATTGTGGTTGCTGTGCTCGCGGAATTCGGACACCGCGTCGCTGTTGTAGACGCCAAGTCCCAGAAGAAAAACAAGTGTGGCTGCTGCCATCGGATGCCTCCTGGCCGGTCATCCCCGGCCGCTGGTTAATCTGTGAACTGATCTCGAAGTATCTCTACCCCCGGTTAACCGCGTCTTTGTGGCTTGATTGCGGTGGAATTTGGGCAAATGAACAGGCGGTTGCAAAAAAACCCCCGCCGCGGCGCAATCTCCGGACGGGGCGTGATGTGATGTCTTCGCCGGTGCCCTAGAGCTGGCCGGCGACATATTCCCAGTTCACCAGCTTGTCGAGAAAGTTCGACAGGTAGTCAGGCCGCTTGTTGCGGAAATCGATATAGTAGGAATGTTCCCACACATCGCATCCCAGAAGCGCCGTCTGGCCGAAGCAGAGCGGGTTCACGCCATTCTCGGTCTTGGTGACCTTCAGCGACCCGTCGCCATCCTTCACAAGCCAGCACCAGCCCGAACCGAACTGTCCGGCACCGGCGGCCTTGAATTCATCCTTGAAGGCATCGACGCTGCCGAAATTCTCGTTCAGCGCGGATTCCAGCTCGGACGGCATGCCGGTCTCGCCGGGGCCCATCATTTCCCAGAACTTCATGTGGTTCCAGTGCTGCGACGCGTTGTTGAAGATCCCGTTCTGCGCCACCGCGCCCGAATCATAGGTGCCTATGACGATATCCTCGAGCGACTTGCCTTCCCATTCGGTACCGGCAATCAGCTTGTTGCCGTTTACGACATAGGCATTGTGATGCAGGTCATGATGATATTCGAGCGTTTCCGCGCTCATGCCCAGTCCTGCCAGCGCATCGTGGGAATAGGGCAGGTCAGGTAGAGTGAATGCCATGTCAGCCTCCGTAGGTTTCTCTTGCCCATTATCTTGGGGCAATCTGCCTCGTTTTCAATGAATAACTTGGCGAAATATCGCTATAAATAACGGCGCGTTGGCGTTAAGTGTTGTGATGCATCACTTGTCCGGAGGACTTCTGAAATGACTTATGACCTGACCGAGGACGGCCCGTCCGGCGCGCATATTCGCCGCGCCTACATCGCGCCCTTCATGGACCTTGTTCCCGAGATCGATGCCAGCGCCTTCATCGCGCCGACCGCGGCCATCATCGGGGCTGTGCGCGTGGGTGCCAACAGCTCGATCTGGCATCAGACGACTCTTCGCGGCGACAACAACTACATCACCATCGGGGACAATACGAATATCCAGGACAATTGCTGCCTTCACATCGACAGCCGCAGCCACCCGACCATCATCGGCGACAATGTCACCGTCGGGCACAGCGCGCTTGTGCATGCCTGCACCATCGGCGACGGCGCCTTTGTCGGGATGGGGTCGATGGTGATGGACGGCGCGGTGATCGAACCCCAGGGCATGCTTGCCGCCGGTGCCATGCTGACCCCCGGCAAGGTGATCCCGACACATGAAATCTGGGCCGGCCGGCCGGCCAAGAAGATGCGCGACATGACCGAAGAGGACATCGCCAACATCACGCGCGCCTCGGAGCATTATGTCCTTGTGGCCCGCGCCCACCGGCTCGGCGTCGAGGGCGGCCCCTATGACGACATGCGGTGGCGCGAACTGCCGCCGAAAAACTGACTTCCATCCCGCCTTCCGGAGTGACCACAAGATGAAGCTGAACGATCCGACCCTTCTTCGCACCGACGCCTACATCAACGGGGCCTGGGCGGCCGCGCCGCAGGACAGGCGGTTCGCCGTGACCAATCCGGCCACCGGCGAGACCATTGCCGAGGTGGCCGATCTTGGCGCCGCCGAAACCACCGCCGCCATCGACGCCGCGGTGCCGGCGCAGAAAGCCTGGGCGGCCCGCACCGCCAAGGATCGCGCCATGGTGATGCGCAAATGGTACGAGCTGATCATGGCCAATGCCGAGGATCTGGCGGTCATCCTGACAACCGAGATGGGCAAGCCGATCACCGAGGCGCGCGGCGAGATCGCCTATGGCGCCAGCTTCATCGACTGGTTTGCCGAAGAGGCCCGCCGCGTCTGCGGTGATGTCATGGAAAGCCCGATCCCGGACAAGCGCTTCCTGACCTTCAAGCAGCCTGTCGGCGTGTTCGGCGCGATCACCCCGTGGAATTTCCCGATCGCGATGATCACCCGCAAGGTATCGCCGGGAATCGCCGCCGGATGCGCCTGTGTTCTGAAGCCTGCCGAGCAGACACCGCTGTCGGCGCTGGCGCTTGCCGAGGTGGCCGACCGCGCCGGTATTCCGGCCGGCATCATCAACATTGTCACCGGCATGGACGCCCCGGCCATCGGCGAGACCATGTGCGCCGACGACCGCATCCGCAAGATGACCTTCACCGGTTCCACCGAGGTCGGCCGCATCCTGATGCGACAGAGCGCCGGCACCCTGAAGAAGATGAGCCTCGAGCTTGGCGGCAACGCGCCGCTGATCGTCTTCGACGACGCCGATATCGACACCGCGATCGCCGGCACCATGGCCTCGAAATACCGCAATGCCGGCCAGACCTGTGTCTGCGCCAACCGGATTTTCGTGCAGGACGGCATCTATGACGAATTCGCCCGCCGCCTGACCGAAGCCAGCGAGGCCATGAAGGTCGGAAACGGCATGGAGGACGGGGTCGAGCAGGGGCCGATCATCGATGATCAGGGGCTGGAGAAGATCGAGCGCCATGTTGCCGATGCCCGCGCCAAGGGGGCCGAGGTGCTGACCGGCGGCGACCGGCACGAGCTTGGCGGCACCTATTACCAGCCGACGGTGCTGGCGAACATGTCGTCAGAGATGATGATGTTCGGCGAGGAAACCTTCGGGCCGGTGGCCGGTCTGTTCCGCTTCAGCACCGACGACGAGGCGGTGGCGATGGCGAACGACACCGAATTCGGCCTTGCCGCCTATATCTTCACCGACAGCACGTCGCGCCTGTTCCGGGTGAGCGAGGCGCTGGAATACGGCATGGTCTCGGCAAACACCGGCATCTTCTCGTCAGAGGTCGGCCCCTTCGGCGGGGTGAAGAGCTCGGGCCTCGGCCGCGAAGGCTCGAAATACGGAATCGACGAGTTCCTGGAAATCAAGTTCCTCTGCGTGGGAATCTGATCCGCGAAGACGGCCGTCAGAATCAAAAAGCCCGGCATCACCGCCGGGCTTTCTTTTGCCAGTGATGTAGGCAACGGAGACGCCCCTCACCCGTCCCGAAGCCGTCTGATCAACGCCGAGGTGTCGTTGCGGCCATGGCCGGCCGCCGACAGCTCGTCATAGAATCCGGCGACGATCCTCGTCACCGGCATGGGCGAGCCGGTGCGCGCGCCCTCTTCGAGGCAGATCCGCAGATCCTTGCGCATCCAGTCCAGCGCGAAGCCGAAATCGAACTCGTTCTTCACCATGGTGTGGCCGCGATTGACCATCTGCCATGACTGCGCCGCGCCGCCGGAAATCGCCTCGAGAAGCG
>CAJWVJ010000120.1 GCA_913048595.1 uncultured Alphaproteobacteria bacterium
CTACTGCATGCCTGGTCACCGGCTCGGCGCGGTGACGGCGGGTTCCGCCTTTGTCGACGAGCTGGCCAAGATCATCGACAACATCCAGATCTGCGCGCCGCGCACCCCCCAGATTGCCGTTACGCCGATGCTGGCAAGCCTTGCCGGCTGGCGCGAGGAAAACCGCCAGCGCATCGCCGCGCGATCGACGCTGTTCAGCGATGTGATGGCGGGGCTCGACGGGTGGGAACTTCTGAGCACCGGTGCTTATTTCGGCTATGTCCGGCACCCGTTCGGCGGCACCGCGTCGATCGAGGTTGCAAAGCGCATGGCGCGTGAGGCCGGCGTGCTGACCATCCCGGGAACATTTTTCGGCGACGGGCAGGAAGACTTCCTGCGGTTTGCCTTTGCCAATGCCGGCCGTGGCGTCATCGCCGGCCTTCCCGAAAGGCTGGCGGTGCTCAACATGTGATCAATGTTTCCAGGACGGATCAATCCTGTCCAGCATACGCCAGAAGGCGGGCCATTCAGGATGGCGCACAGCGGCCCCAGACTGCGCCGCGCCGCCCTCGAACTGCTCCCGCGTATGTCGCATGATCTCGTCGGAGATATAGCTGATCTGCGCACCTGACGACATGGTGCGAAGCATGATCTCGGCATTGCGGATGAACAGCTGGTGACGCACGAACGCCCAGGCCACATTCGGCCCGGCGGTGAGCAACCCATGGTTCTTCAGCACCAGCGTGTGCTTGTCAGCGCCCATGGCGGTCGTCAGCGCCTCCTGCTCGGTCTCGTCGAGGACGATGCCGTTGAAATCATGATAGCCGATACGTTCGAACAGCTGACAGCCCTCCTGCATCATCGGCACCACTTCGACATTGAGCGCGGCGATCGACTGGCTGAAGGGCTCGTGCGTGTGCATCACGCAATGCAGGTCATCGGGCCGCGCCTTGTGAATGGCGGCATGGATCACATAGCCGGCGCGGTTCACCGGCCAGGCATCGTCGGACACCTTGTTGCCGTCCAGATCGATACAGGTCAGGTTGGAGGCGGTGATCTCGTCATAGGTCAGGCCGAACGGATTGATCAGGAATGTGTCGGTCCCGGGCACCCGCAGCGTGATGTGGTTATAGACAACGCTTGTCCAGCCATAATGGTGCGTTAGCCGGTAGGCGGCCGCCAGATCGACACGGGCGTGCCATTCGGCATCGCTCATCCCCTTCGGCGTATCGGGATAGCTGATCTCGAGCGGGATGGGTGTCGCTGCACGCGTCATGATAACCTCCTCCGGTCAGTCCTGATCCTGAAGATACTGTGCCTCGCGGGCGCGCACCAAGGCAAGGAGCGTCTTGTTGTGCGGCGTCGGCACACCCCGGTCCTCGCCAAGCGCGACCACCGCGCCGTTCAACGCGTCGATCTCGGTTGGCCGATGATTGCGGAAATCGACTAGCATCGAGGGGATGTGGTCACGATGTTCGCGATGCACCATCTCAAGGGTTTGGCGAACAGCCTCGCGATCCACCTTGACCCCGACCGATGCGGCGACATCGCAGCCTTCTATCACCGTGGCCATGACCAGCGCCTTCATCTCGTCTGAATCAAGAAGCGGCCCCGGCGTCTTGCCAAGAAGCGCGCACAGGCTGTTCATCGCACAGTTGAAAGACACCTTGGCCCAGATCACCCGGTCGACATCCGCATTGACACGGGTCTCGATCCCGGCGCCGCTCAGCATCGACGCCAGCTGATCCGCCATCTCTGCCGTGACCGGGTCGGTGCCGGCACCGCAGAATTGCGTGACATGCGCGCCATAGGTGCTGACGACGCCATCTCCAACAATATCGCCCGGGGCCATGGTGGTGCCGTAGATCACCCTGTCCATCGGCACGAATTCGCCAAGGACGGCGGCGTTGCCAAGACCGTTCTGCACAGTGACAAGCCGCGTTTGCGGACCGATCACCGGCAGCGCCGCCTGCAGCGCGACCCGGGTCGCGCCAGTCTTGGTAAAGACGATAACCATGTCGGCGATGCCAGCCTCGGCCGCCGCCTCGGCATCCACGACATGCGCCTCAATGCGCGCCTCCACCCCGTCCCGGATCAGAACCAGGCCCTTCTCGCGGATCGCGGCGCGATGCGCCCGGTTGCGGATCAGCAACGTCAAGTCATGGCCGGCCTCGGCCAGCGCCCCGCCAAAATAGGAGCCAAGCGCCCCGACACCGACAATCATGATCCGCATGAAGAGTCTCCCTTCACGCGCCAGTGTTTCGCACCGGCGAAGATCGGGCAAGCCGAAAGCAGCGCACCGGCCAGCAGGCCGGACCGGCGTCAATCAGGCAGCATCCGGTCAGCCGGGCATCAGGGCCTGCGCCGCGATCATCACAATCACAGAGACGATCCAATAGCCGGCATTGATCAGCTTGCCGTCTGTCCTGATCTTCAGATAGCTATCCGTGCCATAGCCAAGGACGGCGCCTGCGATCATCAGCAACAGCGTCGTGGCCAGCAGGCCTTCGCGGGCCATGATACCGACAAACCAGCTCAGCAGTACCATCCCGCTGAAATGCATGGCCATCGCGGCAACCGGGGGCGTCGTATTGTATTCGACATTGGCGGCGCGGGCCCATCTTTCGCCAAAGAATCTAGGCGAATACCAGGCCCACCTGACAAGATAGGCGATCACCGCCCCTGCCATCACGGCAAGCCAGTTCACCCCGATTGTCAGCTCCGTCATATGCGCATCTCCTGTGGTTCCGCGATGCTTCGCGCCTTCCTGAATGAGGCGATGGACTAGACCGCCACCTCGTGAATCTCCGCCACCTCAATGCTGCCATCCCCCATGATCGGGCAGGCCTTCGCCAGCTCAACGGCCTGGTCGATGCTTTCGGTATGGATGATGGTATATCCGGACAGCGGGTTGGCCCCGCCATCATCGGTGACACCTTCGGCCGAGACGGTCTTGGCCATGCCGACCGGGTTCCCGGGATCGACAATCGCCGCCCCGATCCGGTCAAACCAGCTTCGCCAGCGGCCGATCTCCACCTCGGTCTCCTCGGGTGTCTCGGGTTGTTTTCCGCCATGATAGGCAAACAGGAAATGGGGCATGTCATGCTCCTCGGGGCTGTGTTCTCATGTCAGGGGATCGGGCCGACCGGCGTGATCATGGCGTCGATCCGGCCAAGGGATGATGTCCATCCCTCATGGTGGAGGCGCGCCGATTCCGCATCGGCAAGCCCGGTCTGGTGCATGGTCAGGATGGTGCCACCGGCACCGTCGTCGCGAACCGCCAGCCGGACGCGGCTTTCATGGCCGCGGACATCCGTCTCGCATTCATGCCAGGCCCAGCTGATTTCCACCGCCGCGCCGTCGGACACCGCCAGAACCTCGCCAGAGACCCGGTGCCATCCCGCTTCCGGCTCGGTCATCACAGAAGACCAGGGGCCGGGCCGCGTGAAATCCAGGTGATGTTCGCCAAGGGTGATGCCTTCCGGGCCCCACCAGCCGGGAAGATATTCCGGCCTTGTGATCAGCGCGAAGACACGCGCCGGCGCAAGGCGGACAGGCCGCTCAATCAGCAGTTCGGTCTTGCCGCCATCCCTGATATCTGTTTCAGAACCGCTGGCAGACATGCCGGCCACCCCCGTTGCGTACCATCACCCGATGATGGCGGGGTTAAGCCATGCGGAAAAATGACAACCCCGTGAGGTGCCGGATTAATTGCCAGCTAGGTGTCAGCGGCGGCACGGCGGCCGGACCGGCGACGCCACAGAAGGCGCAGCCCCGGAAGCAGAATCAGGAAGATCGCCACAATGGTGATCGGCCCGGCGATCGGTCTGGTGAGGAAGATGGTGAAGGTCTCGTACTGCATCAGCGTCTGGCGCAGGGTCGGCTCGGCGATTGGGCCAAGGACGATGGCCAGAACCGCCGGCGCGACCGGATAGTCAAGCATCCGCATGAAGAAGCCGCCAAGCCCGACAAGCACCATCAGCCACACATCGAACATGTTCATATAGGCGGCATATGTGCCGACAAGCGACAGCACGAAGACAAGCGGCACAAGAACCCCGAAGGGCATGCGCAACATCCACAGAAAGACCGGGATGAAGGCGATGTTCACAAGAACAGCGATGAAATTGGAGATGTAGAAGGATCCGATCAGCGGCCAGACAAAGTCAGGCTGCGCCGAGAACAGAAGCGGCCCCGGCTCCAGCCCCCAGATCACCATGCCGGCAAGAAGCACCGCCGTGGTGGGCGATCCCGGAATCCCCAGCGTCATCATCGGCAGCATCGCGCCGGTCGAGGCCGAATTGTTCGCCGCTTCGGGCGCGGCAACACCGTCAATGGCCCCCTTGCCGTAGGAATCGCCGTTTCGCGAGGTCATCTTGGTCACGCCGTAAGCCATCAGCGAGGCGGGAGTCGCCCCGGCCGCGGGAAGGATGCCGACAAAGAACCCGATGACCGAGCCGATCAGCGTGCCGCGCCAGGCCTCGCGGAATCGCAGCAGCGCGTCCGTCATGCTGGCGAAACTGACCTCGACCTTCGACATCGAGGAGGAGCCGCGCGCGCTGTTCATCGTCCACAGCATCTCGGAAATGCCGTAAATCCCGATAGCCAGCACCAGAAAGCGGATGCCGTGCGAGAAGCCCTGAATGTCGAAGAAGATCAGCCGCGGCTCGCCGGAGATGATGTCGAAGCCAACAGCGGACAGCGCCAGGCCGAAACAGATAGAAAAGATTGTCTTCGGGA
>CAJWVJ010000121.1 GCA_913048595.1 uncultured Alphaproteobacteria bacterium
CGCCCCCGGGTCCGCTCTGCTTATTTCACAGCACGTTTATCGCCATAGCCGGCAAACCGGCATCCCCAATATAAGGGCAGGCGCCGCCCTTTGGAAGCGCTGTTTTGCCGGATGCCAATTGGCGCGGCGCATGGCATGATTGCCGCTTGATAAGGGTTCGGGCGCGTGCGACCTTGCCCTGATCCATCGTCCTGTGACCATCCCAGCCTCTGTCCCATCTGCCAAAGGGCCCGCGATTATGCAGCAATATCTCGATCTTCTGGCCCGCGTTCTGGAAGATGGCGTCGATCGCGGGGACCGCACCGGCACCGGCACCCGCGCGGTCTTCGGGCATCAGATGCGCTTCGACCTCGAGGTCGGATTTCCGCTGCTGACCACCAAGAAGCTGCACACGCGCTCGATCTTTCATGAATTGCTGTGGTTCATCAAAGGCGACACCAACATCCGTTATCTTCAGGAAAACGGCGTCTCGATCTGGGATGAATGGGCCGACGAGAATGGTGATCTGGGGCCGGTTTATGGCAAGCAGTGGCGGCGCTGGCTGACCCCGGACGGTGCCGAGATCGACCAGCTGACGGACCTTGTGACCGCCATCAGGACCACACCGGAATCACGGCGTCTGATGCTGTCGGCCTGGAACCCGGCCGACCTGCCGAACATGGCGCTGCCGCCCTGCCACTGTCTTTTCCAGTTCTTCGTCGCCGATGGCAGGCTGTCCTGCCAGCTCTACCAGCGAAGCGCCGATATCTTCCTTGGCGTGCCCTTCAACATCGCCTCCTACGCGCTGCTGACCCATATGATCGCGGCTGTCTGCGGGCTGAAGCCCGGGGAATTCGTGCATACGCTTGGCGACGCGCATCTCTATGCCAATCATTTCGAGCAGGCGCGCCTGCAGGTGGCCCGCAAGCCGGGACCATTGCCACAGCTGGTGATGCACCGTGTGCCGGACAGCATCGACGGCTTCACCTTCGAGGATTTCGAGATCACCGGCTATGAGGCGCAGGCGCACATCCCCGCGCCCATCGCGGTGTGATCATGGCGGCTTCGCCTGACATGGTGGCCGTCGTGGCGATGGCCAAGAACCGCGTCATCGGCGATGGCAGCGGGCTGATCTGGCATCTTCCGGCGGATCTGAAACGGGTCAGGGCGCTGACCATGGGATGCCCGCTGATCATGGGGCGGCGGACCTGGGATTCCATCGGTCGGGCGCTTCCCGGACGCGCCAGCGTGGTGATGACGCGGGATTCCGGCTGGGCGGCCGAAGGCGCGCTTCGTGCCGCCGACTTGGATCATGCGCTGGCCTTGTCGCGCGACTGGATCGCCGCCACCGACGGCGCGCGGGACGAGATCATCCTGTTCGGTGGCGGGGAAATCTACGCTGCCGGCTTGCCGCTCTGCGCCCGGGTCGAGGCGACGGTGATCGAGATATCGCCAGATGGCGGGCCGAACGCCGCCACCTTCCCGCCGCTCGAGGCGGCGGAGTGGGATCGCGAGATTCTGGAAGAGATGCCGGCCGAGGGCGATGTGCCGGCCTACAGATACGAGCGTTTCACAAGGATCGCGCCGGTTACGGTCTAGGTCGCTGGCGCGCCATCTATTCGGTCATGTCCTACTCAATAACGATCTTCGGACCGTCCTTCACCGCATTGTCCAGCTGCGCCATGACGGCACCGGCTATGGCGGTGTAATGCGCGGCGTGCCGGCCGTCCGGGTCCTGTGCGACGACCGGCGTACCGGCATCCGACGTCGCGCGGATGGTCATTTCCAGCGGAATTTCGCCAAGGAAGGGCGCGCCGATGCGGGCCGCTTCGGCGGCCGCCCCGCCATGGCCGAAGATGTCGTGCCGCCCGCCGCAGTCGGGGCAGACGAAATGGCTCATATTCTCGATGATGCCAAGAACCGGCACATTCACCTTATGGAACATGTTGAGTCCCTTGCGGGCATCGATCAGCGCCAGGTCCTGCGGTGTCGAGACGATCACCGCGCCGGACAGGGCGGCCCGCTGCGACAGCGTCAGCTGCGCATCGCCGGTGCCAGGCGGCATGTCGATCACCAGAACGTCCAGATTGTCCCAGGCGACGTCGCGAAGCATCTGTTCGATGGCGCTCATCACCATTGGGCCGCGCCAGATGGTCGGCGCGTCCTCGGCCACCAGATAGCCGATCGACATGGTCTGCAGGCCCCAGGCCTCGATGGGGTGTATTTTCTTGCCGTCGCTCTGTGGTTTCCTGTTCTGGCCGATCAGTCGCGGCAGCGACGGGCCATAGATATCGGCGTCCAGAATACCGACGCGCCTGCCGGTGGCGGCGATGGCGAGCGCCAGATTGATGGCAGTGGTCGATTTGCCGACCCCGCCCTTGCCGGACGCGACGGCGACAAGATGTGTGGCCGGCTTCAGCGGTTCGCGCGACGGTGCCTGCTGCTGGGCCTGTTGCTGGCCCTGGGGTTGCGGGCCGCCGCCATTCTGCGGAGCTGTGCCGGGCTGGTGCGCGGTCAGCATGGCGGTGGCCGACAGCACCCTGTCAAGGGCGCGCACGGCCGCCTCGCTGGCGGCGCGAATCTCGTCGGCGTGGTCCTTGTCGGCCGGATCGATCTCGATCGCAAAGCCGACATGGCCGTCCTTGATGACGATGCCGGAGACCTGTCCGCCGGCAACCAGGTCGCGGTCGCGACCGGGCGCGATGACGGTGGCAAGGGCTGCTGCCACCTGCTGCTCTGTCAATTCGTTGGCCATGCTTGAAATCACCAGCTTCCGTGCAAATATGATCAGGACTTGAGGGGGACATAGGCCGTCCTGACCGGTTTTGCAACAATGACTGCAGGGCAGGCGGGACAGCGCGATTCACCTCACGGGATTTTCGGTGCCGGCACGCATCTGTCTGACGAGGGGTGCCGGCGCTAACACAGCAACTCGAGTGCGATGGAGTAGGCACATCATGCCATGGAATAATCAGGGCGGTGGCGGCGACGACGGCGGCCCGTGGGGTAACCCGGGCGGCGGTGGCCGCGGCAGCGGCGGCGGCAATGGCGGAAGCCCTTGGGGCCAAGGAGGCGGTGGTTCGCCGCAGGACCTCGACAAGGTGGTACGCCAGGGGCGCGAAGCGCTTGGCCGCATGCTGCCGACGGGCGGCAAATCGATCTCGCTTCTGCTGATCGTGGCCATCGCGATCTGGGCGATGACCGGATTCTATCGGGTCAACCCGCAGCAGCAGGGCGTTGTCCTGCGGTTCGGCGAGTGGATCCGCACAACCGCGCCGGGGCTGCATTACCATATCCCCTATCCGATCGAGACCGTGATGACCCCCGAGGTCACACGTGACAACCGGATCGAAATCGGCTTCCGCGACGTCAGCGGCAACAGTTCTTCCCGCCGTGATATCGCTGACGAAAGCCAGATGATCACCGGCGACGAGAACATCGTCGATATCGATTTCGTGGTGTTCTGGCGGATTTCCGATGCCGGCCAGTATCTGTTCAACCTTGCCGAGCCGGACGACACCATCAAGGTGGCGGCCGAGGCCGTGATGCGCGAGATCATCGGCCGCACGCCGATCCAGACCGCGCTGACCGAAGGCCGTCAGGACATTCAGGCGCAGGCCCGCTCGCAGCTCCAGGAGTTGCTTGACGAATATGGCGCCGGGGTGCGTGTCCGCGATGTGCAGCTTCTGGCTGTCGATCCGCCATCCGACGTGATCGACGCCTTCAACGAGGTTCAGCGTGCGCGCCAGGACCGCGACAGGCTGAAGAACGAGGCCGAGGCCTTCCGAAACGACATCGTGCCGCGGGCCCGGGGTGCGGCCGCCAAGCTGATCGCCGAAGCAGAAGCCTACCGGTCCGAGGTGGTGAACCGCGCGGCCGGTGACGCGTCGCGCTTCGACCAGGTCTATAAGGCCTATACGGTCAATCCCGATGTCACCAAGGAACGCATCTATATCGAAACCGTCGAGGAGATTTTCGCGAATGTCGAAAAGATTATCATCGACGAGCCTGCCGGCGGCAGCGGCGTGGTGCCGTATCTGCCGCTTCGCGAACTGAACAAGCCGTCGGGAGGAAACTGACATGGGTGCTGCACGTCTTGTCTCCATCGTCGTTATCGGCCTGCTGATCATCGGCGGCTACGGCGCGCTGTTCACGGTCAACCAGACGCAGCAGGCGCTCGTCCTGCAGTTTGGCGAGCCGAAGCGGACCATTCAGGAACCCGGCCTTGCCTTCAAGATGCCGTTCATCCAGGATGTCATCTATTACGAGAAGCGGGTTCTCAGCCTGATTCCGCAGGACGCCGAAGAGGTCATCCTGTCTGACCAGAAACGTCTTCAGGTGGACGCCTATGCGCGCTACCAGATCGAAGACCCGCTGCTGTTCTACCAGACGGTTCGCAACGAGCTTGGTGCGCGGGGCCGTCTCGAGGCGATCATCGATTCATCGGTCCGCCGGGCCCTTGGCCGTGAAACGCTGGCGTCGATTCTGACCGGACAGCGGAACGACATCACCCGCTCGATTGGCGAGGAAGTGAACGCCTCGGTGTCATCGCTTGGCATCCGGATCATCGATGTGCGGCTTCGCCGTGCCGATTATCCGACGGCGACAAGCCAGAACATCTTCAACAGGATGAAGTCCGAGCGTGAACGCGAGGCCAAGGAATTCCGCGCGACGGGTGAGGAAGAGGCGCAGAAGATTCGTGCCGACGCCGAGAAGACCCGAACCGTGATCA
>CAJWVJ010000122.1 GCA_913048595.1 uncultured Alphaproteobacteria bacterium
CGATCGGGCCGCCCTCGATCGTCGTCTCGTTGCCCATCTTCACATACCAGCGCGGCGTGCCGGTATCGCCGCACATGGCGCGGCCGTCTTCCTTGGCGGCGACGTAATTGTCCAGCATGGCGCGAAGCACATAGGAGGACAGGTCGCCATCCTCGCTGTCCGCGGCCTTTTTCAGGCCGGTCAGGTAGTCATCGGGAATCTCGATGGCGGCCTTCGCCATCAGGTCATTCGCCGTAGATTCGATGACGTCTATCGGGATCATGTCTGCCTCCCAGCTGTTCCGACGGGTTATTCCGCCGCGACAAGCGTCTCCGGCTCGCCGTCGGGAAGGATCGTCTTGCCCGGGGCCACGATGGTAAAGCGTACCGGCTCGCGCGTCACCTGAAGAGAGCCGTCCTGCCGGCGCGCCTGTGTGAAATAGGATTTGGAAAGTTCGCCGACCTCCGGGTGGTCCTCGCGGTAATGCGCGCCGCGCGAATTCTCGCGGGCGATGCCGGCATGGGTGATGACCCGCGAAATCTCGACGAGCGAGCGCATGTTCAGCCAGTCATGCCAGGTCAGGTTGAAGGCGAGCCCGCCTGCCGCGATGCCTGTCCGCATCAGCTCGGATTCAATGGCGTCGAGCTTCGCCAGCGCGCCGGTCATGCCGCTTTCGGTGCGGATCACCCCGACATCGTCCCACATCACATTCTGCAGTTCGCGCCGAAGCCCGTGAATGTCGCCATGCCGCTGTCCGACAGGGTGCATGGCGCGGTCGATCTCGGCGGCGATGACAGTCTCGTCGGGGTCGCGAAGATGCGCCTGGGCAGCGATATCACGCCCCATCACATCACCGGCGATGCCGCCATAGACGGTGGAGTTGGCGACCCCGTTGCCACCAAGCCTGTTGGCGCCATGCGCGCCGCCGGCATCCTCGCCGGCGACATAAAGGCCGGGAAGGGCGGTCCGCGTGTCGGTATCCACCACAACGCCGCCCATTAAATAATGCGCTGTCGGCACCACCTCGACCAGCCCGCCGGCAAGATCGAAGCCGCAATCGGCGCAGCGTTTCACCATGCCGGCGAATTTCTGCGCCACGGTCTCCGGCCCGAGATGCGACATGGCGATATGAACGCCGCCCTGCGGGGTGGTCTTGCCCTTTCGCATCTCGTCATAGATGGCGCGGCTGACAATATCGCGGGTGGCGCGCTCGCCGCGCTCGTCATAATCGAACAGGAACCGCTCGCCATTGCTGTTCAGCAGGATGCCACCGGCCCCGCGAAGCCCTTCTTCTAGCACAGTTCCGGTCATGCGGGTGTCATCCCCGGCCAGAAGGCCGGTCGGATGGAACTGCACCATTTCCATGTCGCGAAGCGGCAGGCCGGCGCGAAGCGCCATCGACAGCCCGTCCATGGTCTTGTCGCCGGACGGGGTGTGGTAGCGATACATGGTCGGCCCGCCGCCGGTGGCCATCAGCACCGCCTTGGCCCGCACCATGCGGAAATTTCCGGTGCGCATGTCGATCATCAGGACGCCGGCAAGGCCCGCGCCGTCCTTCGCCGGGACCAGGGCGATGGCGCGATGTTCCTGAAGCCGTTCCACCGGCCGGCTCAGCACCTGTTCCATCAGCCTGTTGATGATCTCGATGCCGGTCAGGTCGCCCTTGTGGACGGTGCGGTCGGCCGTCTGTCCGGCGAAGGCCTTCTGGTGAAGCGTGCCGTCGCTGTTGCGGTCGAAGAAGCAGCCAACCTCGTTTTCCAGTTCGTGGATGCGTTCCACCGCCGTCTCGCACAGCCGCCAGGCCATGTCCTGGTCGGGAAGCCATTTGCCGCCATTGATGGTGTCCATGAAATGCCGCTCGACCGTGTCGCCGCCGCCAAGCGCCACATTGTAGCCGCCCTGGACCATGCGGGTGCAGCCGCATTTGCCGATCAGCCCCTTGACCGCCATGGTGATCTTCGTGCCTTCGGGCGCGCTCTGCTGGGCGTGCAGCGCGGCGAACAGCCCGGCCCCGCCCGACCCAAGGATCAGGATGTCGGTATCATGTCTGTCGATCTGTGCTGTCATCAGAACCGCCCTATATGGCCTGAAGGAAGAAAACGCCGGACAGGAAGGCCGATATGGCGAGCGTGCCGGCGGCAAGCGTCTTGTGCGGCGCCGGCCAGGGAAGCCATTCCAGCGCCATCAGCCGCAGCCCGCCGAACAGATGCACCGCCAAAAGAAAGACGAGGCCGAATTCGGAAAGCTTCACCAGCGGCAGATCGGCAAAGGCCAAAAAGCCGTCAAGCGCGGCGACATCGGTGATGGCCAGCGACAGCACCCAGAAATGCAGTGGCAGGAACAGCGCCAGCCCAATGCCCGAAACACGGTGCAGAATATGCGCATACCAAAGGGCGTGGCCGCGGATCCTGCGTTTCGCCATTTGTCCAGCGCGCCCGCTCATGCGAATGTGACGGCCATGACGGCGCGTCCCCCCATGACAAGAAGAACCGCGCACAGGCCGATGCAGACGCCGTTCAGCAATGTTCCGCGAAGCCCCGCCCATTCCGACAGGATTGTGCGGATGCCGATGGTGGCATGGATCGAGACGGCGGCGACAAAGCTTCCATAGAAAAGCGCCCAGAAAAGGCTGCCGCGGGTACGCCCCAGGATTTCACCAGCGCTCAGCCCGCCCTGGACGGCATAGATCATCACCGCGATATGGCCGATCACAAGCGGCGCCATGATCAGGGCCGTCAGGCGCTGCGCCATATAGAGCCTGAGTTCCGTCATCAGCTGCGTCCCCCGCCTTTCCCACGGCCAAAGAAGCGCTTCGTTGTCGCCAGCTTCAGCCCGGCGATGGCCCCCATCGGGTCGAGGTCGTTCGGGCAGTAATGGCTGCAGCTTCCCATCGAATGGCAGCTGTGGCAGCCGCCGGATTGCGACACCGCGTCGAGGATGGCATCGCCGCCCCCATCGCGGGAATCATTATACAGCGTCCAGGCGCGTTGCAGTGCTGCCGGCCCCAGATAATCCGGATTGCCGGCCACCGTGTCGCAGGCGGCATAGCAGATCGCGCAGTTGATACATTCGATGCCGGCGCTCGCCTCGATCCGCTGCGGGTCGTCCGGGGTCACAGCGGCAAAGCCGTCGGCGCGCCCGGCGGACGGGTGATGGACGGCCTCGGCCTTCACCCACTTGTCGAAAAACGGGTCCATGTCAGTGACAAGATCCTTGATCACCGGCAGATTGCGAAGCGGCGCGATATGAAGCTCGCCATCGCTGGCCACCCGCTCCACATGGGTGCGGCAGGTCCAGCGCGGCTCGTCATTCACCATCATGGCGCAGGACCCGCACATGCCCACCCGGCAGGCAAACCGGTAGGTCAGGCTGGCATCCGCCTGCTGCTGAATCCAGGTGACGACATCCAGAACGGTCTGGCTGTCCTGCTTCGGCACATCGAACCTCTGTTCCGCGCCGCCGCCGGCGTCGCCGCGCCAGACATAGACGGCCAGCGTTGCGGCTTCATTGCTGGCGGGTCGTGTGGCGGCGGTACGGTGCTCGTCCGGCATGTATGGGTCCTGTAGAGGTGTCTGCGCGTGCTTAGCCATCACCTTAGCGAGAGAAACAGCGGCGGGGAACGGCCAAAATCGCCGCGCCGCCCGGCGCCCGACGCGTCGCGCCACCCTGCGGCGGCAGGTTTGAACATATCCGGAAAATCGGCTAGTCCAGAGAGGACCAATCGCAATTACCGGACTGTATCATGACCCCGACAATCGACCTTCTGACACGCCATCGTTCCATCCGCAAATTCACAGACGAAGCCGTTGATCCGGCCCTGTTCACAAGGCTGATCGAGGCCGGGCAGGCGGCAGCAAGCTCAAGCTTTCTTCAGGGCGTGACCATTATTCGCGTTACCGACCCTGACAAGCGCGCCGGATTGCGTGCGGCGGCGAATGACCAGGCCTATGTCGAGACGGCACCGGAATTCCTTGTCTTCTGCGCTGATCTCAGCCGTCCGATGCGCTGCTGCACGGCGCATGGCGGCGTCCCGGCCAAGGGGCTGACGGAACAGTTCATCATCGCCACGGTCGATGCCGCGCTCTATGCGCAGAACATCGTCATTGCCGCGGAATCGGCCGGGCTCGGCATCTGCTATATCGGCGCGCTCCGCAATGATCCGGCACGGGTGACAGAGCTTCTTGGTCTGCCGCAGCAGGTCTATCCGGTCTTCGGCCTGTGCCTTGGCCATCCTGCGCAGGACCCCGAGGTCAAGCCGCGCCTGCCGGTCGGGGTCACGCTGAAGGAGAACAGCTATTCAACCGATGGCGAGGAAGAGGCCATCTCCGCCTATGATGAGGAGATGCGGACCTATTACGCGAACCGGTCCGCCAATATCAAGGTTCAGGGATGGTCAGACCAGATGGCCGGGCTTCTTGCCAAGGAAGGCCGCCCGCACATGCTGCCGTTCCTGCGCTCGCAGGGGTTCCTGACCCGCTAGCAGAACATATCTGGCGCGAAGGGCCCTTGCCCGGCCGCAGACGGCCTCTGATACGGCGTGGCGTCCTCAGATGCCAAGGTTCAGCTTTGGTTTCCAGAAGGGGCGGAACAACTCGATCTTCGGGCAGCGGTTCATCACCACCTTTATGCCGGCATCCTCGGCGATCCGCGCGGCGTCCTCGTTATAGACGCCGATCTGCGCCCACAGCACT
>CAJWVJ010000123.1 GCA_913048595.1 uncultured Alphaproteobacteria bacterium
CCCGCCGGGATCAACCGACTGAAGCGGCTGTTCATCCAGAACCGTGCCGGTCTGCGCCTTGTGGAAATACCACCAGGGAAGGCCGTTGACCGCCGGCACAACGGCTGTGTCAGGCCCCAGCAAGGGCATCAGGTCATCGATGATCATGGCGATGGTGTGTGCCTTGATGGCCAAGACCACATAATCCTGCGGCCCTAGGTCGGCCGGCCTGTCGCTTGCCAGCAGATGGTAGCGGGTCGTGGTGCCGTCCTTCTCAAGCCCCAGCCCCTCGGCGCGGATGGCCTCGAGATGCGGGCCGCGGGCGACAAGGCTGACCTCGGCTCCGGCCTCGTGAAGCGCCGCCGCCAGATAGCCGCCAATGGCACCGGCCCCGAAGATACAGATACGTGTTTTTGCCATGTCGATTCTCCGGGCCAATCCGCTGGCTCAGTCCTCAAGGCCAAGCTTCTGCGCGAGGCCGATCCGCTGCAGCTTGCCTGTGGCCCCTTTCGGGATTTCATCCAGAAACACAATGTGCTTCGGAATCTTGAATTTCGCCAGCTGCGTTTCGGCATAGGCGCGAAGGCTGCCGGCATCCATCTCGGCCCCGTCCGCCAGAACGACCGCCGCGCCGATATCCTCGCCAAGCATGCGGTCGGCCACGGCAAAGGTGACGACCTGCTGGATGGAGGGGTGCTCCATCAGCACATTGTCGACCTCGAGCGGCGAGACCTTCTCGCCGCCACGGTTGATGATCTCCTTCAGGCGCCCGGTGATCTTCAGATAGCCATCCTCATCGAAAAACCCCTGGTCGCCGGTGCGGAACCAGCCATCGGTGAAGCTGGATTCATTCGCCGCCGGGTTATTTTCGTATCCCGGGGTGACATTGTCGCCGCGGATGCAGACCTCGCCCTCGCCACCATTGGCAAGACGATTGCCTTCGTGATCCATGATACAGACTTCCGGCGAGGTGGCGATGCCGACGAACCCGGCCTTCTGGCGGCCGTCGCCAAGCGGGTTCGAGGTCATCTGATGCGCCGCCTCGGTCATGCCATATGCCTCGATGACCGGACATTCGAACACCGCGTTCAGTTCCTCGAACACGGCTGGCGGCAGCGAGGCGGATGAAGACCGGATGAAGCGAAGCCCAAGCGATTTCGCCGCCTCCGACTGGCGCTTGGCGCGAAGCAGGATGGCCTGGTGCATGGTCGGCACGCCGGAATACCAGCTGATATTCTCGTCGCGCGCCTGATCCAGGAATTTCAGCGCGTTGAACCCGCCGGTGCAGCAGACGGACGCCCCTTTCGACATGCTTGTCGCCAGAACCGCGATCAGCCCGTGAATATGGAACAGCGGCATGATGTTCAGGCAATGATCCTCCCGGCCAAGCCGCAGGCTGGCGGCGATGTTGCGGGCCGAGGCCATGATGTTGCTCTGCAGCAGGGGCACCACCTTGGGCCGGGATGTGGTCCCCGATGTATGAAGCACCAGCGCCTCGTCACCGGTGTCGGCGGGCACCGTGTCCGCCTCTTCGTCAAACAGCCGGAAAGCTCCGGCAGGCGCGCCGTTGCCGACCACCGCCTCGACCACCGGAATCGACAGGGCGGCTGCGGCCTGCCGCACCGGATTGTCGCTTCCCGCCTCGACGATCACCAGCTTCGGCGCCAGATCCTCGAGATAGAAGGCGTATTCGCTTTCCTTGTAAGCCGGGTTGAGAGGGGCCGCCGTCATGAAACTTGCCACGGCAAGAAAGGACAACGCCATCTCCGGCCCGTTCGGAAGGACGATGGCCACCCGGTCGCCCCGGCCAAGGCCGCGCGCGGCAAGCTGCCGGCCGACAGAATCGACATGCTGGCGCAACGCCGCATAGGTCATGGCTTCGCGGTCGGGAGCGGTCAGCGCGATGGCGCTGTCAGCGCCGGCGTCAAGAAGCGTGCGGATGGTCATGGTCGTGATCGTCTTTCCAGAGTCGGCTAAGCCTGCTGCGGTGATGGATTCTGGCATTGGTCCGGCGCTTGGACGCGCTGTCCAGTTCGGCGTTGCCGAATGGGTAGCATAGGGCACGCGCCAACTGTAATGATATTCATTGCAAAATAGGTAAAGTGTAAATGTAAAAATTTACAGTTTCTGTATTTTCTCTTTTTGCCTTGTCTCTGGTGATGGTTTTGGGAAGTGTGCCGTCAACGCGCAGCCGAAAGCAACCATCGCGACGCGACGATGGGCGGCTGCCACCAACCTTGCTGGAGCCGGTCCGTGGTGGGCAAGCAGCAAGGCCCCCGAGTGCCGAACGCAACCGCGGCCGCCGGCCGCAGCAGGCAGGGACACCAGGCCATTTCGCATCTGGTGTCATCAAAGTGCAGAGGAGAGAGACATGAAAGCACTTCGCAAACTCATGACATCAGCCTTCGTTCTTGGGTGCGCAACCATGGTGGTGGCGAGCCCGGCGATGGCATGGCAACCGAACAAGCCGATCGATTTCATCATCATGGCTGGCAAGGGCGGCGGCGCCGACAAGATGGCGCGCCTGATGCAGGGCATCGTGGAAAAGGAATCGCTTGCCGAGCGCCCGCTGGTTCCGGTCAACAAGTCCGGCGGTTCCGGCGCCGAGGCGCTGATCGCCGCGCAGGGCGCCAATGATCCCGACCATACCATTATGGTGACGCTGAATTCCTTCTACACCACCCCGCTTCGCCAGCCAGGCCTTGGCGTGGACGTTCTGGAATTCGCAACGGTCGCCCGCATGGCCGAGGACACCTTCCTCCTGTGGGTCCATGCAGATACCGGCATCACCAGCTTCGAACAGTGGCTTGATGTGGCACGCGAGCGCGGCAACAAATGGGTCATGGGTGGCACAGGGTCCAATTCGGAGGACAACATCATCACCGACTTCCTAAACACCAATTACGGGCTGGACATGAAATACATCCCCTACAAGGGTGGCGGGGCCGTTGCCAAGGATGTTGCCGGCAAGCAGATCAATTCGTCGGTGAACAATCCGTCCGAGGCCATCGGCTTCTGGCAGTCCGGCGACATGATCCCGCTTGTGGCCTTCACCAACGAGCGTCTGCCCATGTTTCCCGAAGTTCCTACACTTCGTGAAAAGGGCGGTGACTTCAGCTACTTCATGCAGCGTTCGGTGGTCGGTGCCCCCGGCATGTCGCAAGAGGCACAGGCCTACTACACCGAACTCTTCACACGGGTCTACAACTCGGAAGACTGGCAAGCCTACAAGACTAAGAAGTCGCTGATGGGTGATCTGATGAGTGGTGATCAGCTGTCCGCCTATTGGCGTGACCAGCGTGCCAACCACGAGACCATCCTCCGGTCGTCTGGTGCCATCCGGTAACCGCACGCACCCGCACCCCTGACCGGGCCCCGTTTCCCGGGGCCCGGCCTGTCTTTCAGAATTTCACCTCTTCGGGCAGCTTTCATTTCTGGGTTGGGACAAAGTCATGCGACGCGCGGAAATCATCACCGCTTTCATTCTCGGGCTTTTCTCCATCTATCTGATGTGGAAGAGCGGCGAGCCGCCAGCCTGGAACCCCGATGCCGCCCGTTTCGACAATATCGGCTATGATGAATATGGCGCCCCGGGAAGCGGTTTCTGGCCCTTCTGGCTTGGCGCCATCATGCTGGCGAGTTGTGTCTGGACCGGCATCAACTGGCTTCTGCGGCGCAGTCCGGCCTCGAACTCCGAAGCGCCGTTCCTCAATTCCTATGGCTGGCGGATGCTGATCACCGTCGGCGGCGGGTTGATCGGTTTTCTCGCGCTGATCGAGTTGCTGGGCTTCTATGCCGCGATCCTGATCTTCCTCGTCTATTACATCCGCTTCATCGGCCGGTTTGGCTGGCCGCTGACGCTTGGCATCGCGACCACGGTCCCGGTCGTCTGTTTCTTCTTCTTCGACATCGCCATGCGGATCGTGCTTCCGAAGGGCCAGACCGAGCCCCTGTTCATTCCGCTCTACGACATGTTCCTGTAAGTCCCGTCCTTTCAGAGATTTTTCGCCATGGACATTCTGCTTTCCCTGTTTGACGGCATGCTGATTGCGCTTCAGCCGATGAATCTCGGTCTGGCGGTGCTTGGCGTGGTGATCGGGCTGTTTGTCGGGGCGATGCCGGGACTGGGGTCGGTCAACGGGGTGGCGATCCTGCTTCCCTTCACCTTCGTTATCCAGGGGATCAGCGGAGATGCCACCTCGCCGATGATCTTTCTTGCGGCGGTCTATTACGGGGCCATGTATGGCGGGGCCATTTCCTCGGTGGCGCTGGGGATCCCCGGGGCCTCGACGGCGGTGGCGACAACCTTCGACGGGCGGCCGCTGGCGCTCAGCGGCAAGGCGCATATCGCGCTGATGGCGGCGGCGCTGACCTCGTTCGCAGGCGCGACCCTGTCCAACATGATGTTCACCGGATTCGCGCCGATGCTGGCCTCGGTGGCGCTTGATTTCGGCAATCCCGAGATTTTCGCGCTGATGCTTCTGGCCTTCGCCACCTTCGCCGGGCTTGGTGGCGATGATTTCCCGAAGACCATCTTCTCGATCTGTTTCGGCCTGGCGCTGTCGGCGGTCGGATTCGACATTATTTCCGGCGAGCCGCGGCTGATCTTCTTCGACATTCAGGGCTTCTCGCAC
>CAJWVJ010000124.1 GCA_913048595.1 uncultured Alphaproteobacteria bacterium
GGCGCGCTCTACAAGCATCCGCTGACCGACAAGGGCCTTGCCGCCTTCATTTCCGACTGGGAAGGCACCGGCCAGTCGATTCTCTAGCGGCGATGACCGGCGGCGGCGACAGACAGGACAACCGGCGCGCCTGGCTTGCCTGGCTGGAGAGCGAGCGGCGCTATGGCGCCAACACGCTGTCGGCTTATGAATCCGATCTGGATGACTATCTGCAATGCGCCGGCTCCGGGGCCGCCGGCGCGCCCCCCGACAGACGGCTGTTCCGGAGCTGGCTTGCCGACATGGCCGGCCGCAATCTGGCGCGCACCACCATCGCACGGCGGGTCTCCGCCCTGCGGAGCTTTTACCGGTTCTGCGGCCGGACCGGCCGCATCCGGATCGAGGATCTGGCCTGGCTCCGCGCGCCACGGCCGCCAAAATCCGTGCCGAAGCCGGTTTCCGAGGACGATGCGCGCGCCCTTCTGGCGGCGATCTTCAGGCGACGCGGCGATGACTGGGCGAAGCAGCGCGATTTCGCCCTGCTGATGATGCTCTATGGCGGCGGATTGCGGGTGTCCGAAGCGTTGTCACTGACGCGCCGCGACGTGCCGCTTGGCGACTGGCTGCGGATCACAGGAAAGGGCGGAAAGATTCGCGAGATTCCCGTACTGCCGGCCATTGCCGAGGCGGTGGCCATCTATGTCGGGTCCTGTCCCTTTGACGGCGGGCCGGACGCGCCGCTGTTCGTCAGCGCCCGCGGCAATGCGTTTGGCGCCCGCGCTGCGCAGCGTCTTGTCGAATCGCTGCGGCTCGAGCTCAGCCTTCCGGCGCATGTGACCCCGCACGCGCTTCGCCATGCCTTCGCCACACATCTGCTGGGGAACGGGGCCGATCTTCGCGCCATCCAGGAACTTCTTGGCCATGCCAGCCTGTCGACGACGCAGCGCTACACCAGTGTCGACGAGGCGCATCTTGTGCGTCTTCACCGCGAGACCCACCCGCGCGCCGGCTGACCCGATCGGGCCGATTACATATGGATGGCGCGGCCGTCGACGGCGAGGGCGGCTTCCTTGACCGCCTCGTTCAGCGTCGGATGACCATGACAGGTGCGCGCGATGTCCTCCGACGAGGCCCCGAACGCCATGGCGGTGGCACATTCGTGAATGATGGTGCCGGCCTCATGTCCGATGATATGGACGCCAAGCACACGGTCGGTCTCGGCATCGGCGAGAATCTTAACAAACCCGTCGGGATGCCCCTGGGCGCGGGCGCGGCTGTTGGCCGAGAACGGGAAGCTTCCCTTCCTGTAAGCAATCCCCGCTTCCTTCAGCGCGTCCTCGCTCTTGCCGAGTGTCGCCACTTCCGGTGCGGTATAGACAATGCCCGGCACAAGCTCGTAATCGACATGGCCGGCATGGCCGGCCATCATCTCGACAGCGGCGACGCCGTCCTCCTCGGCCTTGTGCGCCAGCATCGGCCCATCGATCACGTCACCGATGGCGTAGATATCCTCGACCGAGGTCTCAAACCGGGAATCAACCTTGATACGGCCGCGCTCGGTCAGCGCGACGCCGGCCTCCTCAAGCCCCAGCCCGTCTGTCGCGGGATGCCGTCCGACGGCGACAAGCGCCACATCGGCCTTGATGGTCTCGGCCTCGCCACCGCCGGCGGGCTCAACCATCAGGGTGACGTTCGACTTGCTGGCCTTGGCCGATTTCACCGCCGTCTTCAGGCGGAAGCTCAGCCCCTGTTTCTTGGCCATGGCCATGAATTTCTTGGCGATCTCGTCATCCATGCCGGGGAGGATCCGCGGCAGGAATTCGATCACCTCGACCTCGGCCCCGAGGCGGGCCCAGACGGTGCCAAGCTCCAGCCCGATATAGCCGGCGCCGATGACAATCAGCTTCTTCGGCACCTTCGGCAGCGCCAGCGCGCCGGTGGAGCTGACGATCCGGGTCTCGTCGATCTCGATTCCCGGAAGGCTCGAGGCACGGCTGCCGGTGGCGATCAGGATGCGCCCGGCCTCATAGCTTCCGGCATCCGCGCCATCGCTTACCGTGATCTTGCCGGGGCCGTCGATGCGGGCCGCGCCCTGGAGACGTGTCACCTTGTTCTTCTTGAACAGGAAGTCGATTCCGGTGGTCAGGCTGTCGACGATCTTGTCCTTGCCCTGCATCATCTTCGGCAGGTCGAGCCTGACACTGCCGATGTCGATTCCGAGACCGGCAAGCCCGCCGCCCGCGGCGCCGGCATAATGTTCGGACGCGTTTAGCAGCGCCTTTGACGGGATGCAGCCCACATTCAGGCAGGTGCCGCCGAGCGTCGGCCGCTTCTCGATGCAGGCGACGCTCATGCCAAGCTGCGCGGCGCGGATGGCGGCAACATAGCCGCCAGGGCCGGCGCCAATGACGATCAGGTCGAATCTGGTCTCGCTCATCAGGGTCCCCCGAGCTGAAATCTGGCGCGCCTTGTGGTCAACCGGCCCGCGCGCTGGCCGTCGGCGACGATTCAGACGCCAAGGACAAGCCGCCGCGGATCCTCGACAAGCTCCTTGATGCGGGCCAGGAAGGACACCGCCTCGCGGCCGTCGATGATCCGGTGGTCATAGGACAGCGCGAGATACATCATCGGGCGGATGACGATGGCGTCATCCACCACCACGGGCCGCTTTTCAATCTTGTGCATGCCGAGAATACCGCTCTGCGGCGGGTTCAGGATCGGCGTCGACATCAGTGAGCCGTAGACACCGCCATTCGAGATGGTGAACGAGCCGCCGGCCATGTCATCAGGCGTGATCTTGCCATTGCGGGCGCGGTCGCCAAAATCGGCGATTCGGGTCTCGATCTCGGCAAGGCCGAGACCGCCTGCATCACGGACCACCGGCACGACAAGCCCCTGCGGCGTGCCGACGGCAACCCCGATATTGTAGTAATTCTTGTAGATGATGTCGGTGCCGTCGATTTCGGCATTTACCGCCGGAAATTCCTGAAGCGCCTTGATCGAGGCCATCACGAACATGCCCATGAAACCGAGGCGGGTGCCGTAGGCGGCCTCGAATTCCTGGCGATAGCTGTTGCGAAGCGCCATCAACGCAGTCATGTCGACCTCGTTGAAGGTGGTCAGCATGGCGGCGGTGTTCTGTGCTGTCTTCAGCCGCGAGGCGATCACCTGGCGAAGCTTCGACATCGGGACACGCTCTTCGCGGGCGGCGTCCTCGGCGCGCGGCTGCTGGCGCTGCATGGCCTGCGCCGGGGCGGCGGCTGTCATCGCCGGGGCCGCTGGCGCGCCCTTCATATGGGCCAGCACATCAGCCTTGGTCAGGCGGCCGTCAACGCCAGTGCCCCTGATCGCAGCCGGGTTGAGGTTATTCTCCTCGACAAGCCGGCGCACGGCGGGCGACAGCGGCATGTCCGGCGCGGCGGCGGCCGGGGCGGCGGGCGCCGGCGCAGGGGCCGCAGCAGGGGCCGCGGCAGACGTTGCCGGTGCGGCGGCGGGTTCAGCAGCGGTCGGGGCGGCCGGCGCGGCGGCGGCCGGGGCCGCACCTTCATTCAGCATGGCAAGGCTGGCGCCCACCTCGACGGTCGCGCCTTCAGCCGCAAGGATTTCACCGAGCGTGCCGGCGGCCGGGGCCGGCACCTCAAGCGTCACCTTGTCGGTTTCCAGTTCGACAACCGGTTCATCGGCGGCAACGGCGTCACCTGTTGTCTTGATCCAGCGGGCCACAGTGGCGTCAGCCACGGATTCGCCAAGGGTGGGAACAGTGATTTCGATCGCCATAACGGCCTCGTCTCCTCGCGTCAGGGGCGGTCGTCTGCCACCCGGCTTCATAATAGGCGAGCCTGGTGGCCGCCCTGCCTTGTCAGTCTTTGTCGTTCTTCCTCGTTCTTCGCCTAGCCTGTCTTCTTCGGCTTCGCCGCCGCTTTCAGGCCGAGCGCCTCATTCACCAGGGCCGCCTGCTCGCTGTTGTGCCGCGACAGCGATCCGGTGGCAGGCGATGCCGCCGCCGCGCGGCCGGCATAATCAAGGCGCGCCTGCGCGCATCCGGCTGCCTGCATCGCATCTTCGATGAAGTCGCGGGCAAAGCTCCAGCTTCCCATGTTCTTCGGCTCTTCCTGGCACCAGACGATGCTGGCCTTGGGAGTCAGCTCCAGAACCTCGACAAGCGCCTTGCTCGGGAACGGATAGAGCTGTTCGACGCGAATGATCTCGGTGTCCCACTGCGCGGCCTCGTCTCGCGCCGCCGCGAGATCGTAATAGATCTTGCCGCTGCACAGCACCAGACGCTTGGCCTTGCCGGATTTCACCTTCGTGTCGCGCTCGTCGAGAATACGGTGGAAGGTGGTGCCGGGACCCATATCCTCGAGCTTCGAGACACAGGCCTTGTGGCGCAGAAGCGATTTCGGCGTCATGATCACCAG
>CAJWVJ010000125.1 GCA_913048595.1 uncultured Alphaproteobacteria bacterium
TCATGCAGTTGGCGCGGCTGTTCACCGGCATCGAGATCCATCCCGGCGCGACAATCGGCTGCGGATTCTTTGTCGATCACGGCTCGGGCGTTGTCATTGGCGAGACCGCCGTCATCGGCCGCAACGTGACCCTGTATCAGGGTGTGACGCTTGGCGGTGTGCTGCCGGCCGTTGATTCCCAGGCGCAGCGATGCATCAAACGCCATCCCACCCTGGAAGATGACGTCATTGTCGGGTCCGGCGCCCAGATTCTGGGCGACATCACAGTCAGCAAGGGAGCCAAGGTGGGCGGCAATTCGGTGGTCACGCGAGATGTTCCGACCGGAGCCACGGTAGTCGGCGTGCCGGCCCGTCAGCTCGCTGCCAAGCCGAAGCTGGCGGCCGAGGCGGAAAGCTTCGCCGCCTATGGCGTCAGTCATCTCGACGAGGTCGATCCCCATGCCAGGACCATTGAGGCGCTTGTGGCCGAGGTGCAGACCCTGCGGGCCCGTCTGAACGACATGGAAGACAGGCTGTCTCCGACCCTGCTTCACGACGATGCCGGCAAGGCCGCGATCACCGACAAAGACGATCTGACGCTTCCGCCCCGCAAGAGCTGACCCGTCACCATGGCACGCCAGCCCCACCTCTATCTGGACAACAACGCCACCGCGCCGCTGCGGCCCGAGGCCATCGACGCCATGACGGCGGTGATGGGCCCGCCAGTCAACCCGTCTTCGATTCACGGCTATGGCCGTGCCGCACGGATGGTTGTCGAGGAGGCGCGTGCCGAAATCGCCATGCTGGCGGGGTCACGGCCGACCGACCTTGTGTTCACCAGCGGCGGCACCGAGGCCAACAATCTTGCGCTGTCGGCTTTCGATAGGGTGATCACCAGCGCGGTCGAGCATGATTCTGTCATGCAGGCGGCACCTGATGCGCGCCGCATCCCGGTTGATCATCAGGGATGTGTCGATCCTGAAGTGCTTCGCCAGATGCTGGCCGAGATTGATGAGGCAAGCCGCCCAAGGACGCTTGTCTCGGTGATGATGGCGAATAACGAGACAGGCGTGATCCAGCCTATGGATGCCATTGTCGAGATTGCGCGCGAGGCCGGGGTCGCCGTACATAGCGACATGGTTCAGATGTTTGGCAAGCAGCATCTTGATTTTGCCAGATCAGGCCTCGATTTCGCCAGCCTGTCAGCCCACAAGATCGGCGGGCCGACCGGGATCGGCGCGCTTCTTGTCCGCCCTGGACGGGCGATGACAAGCCTCCTTCGTGGCGGCGGCCAGGAACAGGGGCGGCGCTCCGGCACCGAGAATGTGATCGGGATCGCCGGGTTCGGCGCGGCGGCCAAGGCCGCCTTTGACGATATTCCCCACTATCGCGAGATGGCCGGGTGGCGCGATGCGATGGAATCCCGCATCGGCGCGACGCGCGGCGATGTCACACTGTTCGGGGCCGAGACTGACAGGATCGGCAACACATCCTGTCTCGCTCTCGGCGAACGAAGCGCCGAGACCATGGTGATGGCGCTCGATCTTGCCGGAGTCGCCGTCAGCGCCGGTGCCGCCTGTTCATCGGGCAAGATTCATGAAAGCCATGTGCTGAAGGCGATGAAGGCTGGCCCACATGCCGGCCGCGCCATCCGCGTTTCCGGAGGCTGGAACAGCAGCAAACCCGATTTCGAAAAGCTTGCGGAAGTGCTTGTCGCGCTGTAAAAGCGGGTCCGGCGTTGACAGGTGCCAGGTCACCGCAAAACCGCGCAAACCTGAAAGGGAGTGTTGAGCATCATGCCAACGATCATTTTCACCACGCCGGACGGTAAGGAACATAAAGTTACGGTCGATGAGGGCGTTACTGTCATGGAAGCAGGCCGTGACGCCAATCTTGGCATCGAGGGCACCTGTGGTGGCTGCCTGTCATGCGCGACCTGCCATGTGATTGTGGATCCGGACTGGTTCGCCAGGACCGGCGGGCCGAGCGAAGATGAAGAGGATATGCTGGACCTGGCCTTCAGCCTGTCCGAAACATCGCGCCTAGGATGCCAGATCGCCATGACGCCAGAACTGGACGGGCTACGCCTGACCGTGCCCGAGGATTTCTAACGCAGACGAGCTGAAAGACGAGACTTATGACCACGGCATCGCCACGCACAAGTGACGCATCCGCTGACGCCGCGGTCAATTCGCTCGGCTTTGCCAAGCCGCCGGCCGAGACGCGCGTTGTCGTCGCGATGTCTGGCGGGGTCGACAGTTCGGTCACTGCGGCGCTGCTTCATGAGCAGGGCTATGAGGTCATCGGGATCACCTTGCAGCTCTATGATCATGGCGTCGCCATCCAGGCCAAGGGGGCCTGCTGCGCCGGGGCCGACATTCACGACGCGCGGAGCGTCGCCGGACGGCTTGGCATTCCGCATTATGTGCTGGATTACGAAGGGCGGTTCCATGACCAGGTGATGCAGGATTTCGCCGACAGCTATCTTCGCGGCGAGACCCCGATCCCCTGTGTGCGTTGCAACCAGACCGTCAAATTCACCGATTTGCTGACCACCGCGCGGGACCTTGGGGCCGACTGCCTTGCCACCGGCCATTATGTGCAGCGCGTCGATGGCGATGCGGGAGCTGAACTTCATCGTGGGTCCGACCCGACGAAAGACCAGTCCTATTTCCTGTTCGCGACCACGCCTGACCAGCTTGATTATCTGCGCTTTCCACTTGGCGGTATGAGCAAGGAGGAAACCCGCGAGCTGGCGCAAAGATACGGGCTGTCTGTCGCCGACAAGCCGGACAGCCAGGATATCTGTTTTGTGCCGAAAGGCCGCTATGGCGATGTGGTGCGGCGGCTTCGTCCGGGGGCGGTTGAGGCAGGCGAGATCGTGCATCTCGACGGCACGGTGCTTGGCACCCACAACGGCGTGATCGATTTCACCATCGGCCAGCGGCGCGGGCTTGGCATTGGCGGGCGCAAGGACGCCGATGAAAGCGAGGGCCCGCTCTATGTCGTCGGCATTGATGCGGCGGCGCACCGCGTGATTGTCGGGCCGCAAAGCGCGCTGGCCTGTCACCGGGTAGGCCTGTCGGAGGCAAGCTGGGTATCGCCGGATGGCGGGCCTGCGGCAGGCACCGCGGTGCTGGCACGTCTTCGCAACACAGCCCCGGCGCTGCCGGCCACCATTGCGTCGGTTGATGGCGACAGGGTTGTGGTGGTGCTGGACGCGCCGCAATCCGGCATTTCGACCGGCCAGGCGGCGGTGCTGTATGACGCTGGTAAGACCGACCGCATGCTTGGTGGCGGCTGGATCACCGAGGCCCCGACGGCCGGCCTTGAAGCCATCGCGGACCGGCATTGATCCAGCGCCTGTTTTCTGTCTTGTCCGGCTGTGATCGCGCCTGATACCGTTCTTGCCCACGGGGAGAGACGTGATGACCGAAACTGGCACGCCTGCTGATTTTCCGCTGCTGATCAAAAGCCTGCTTCGCACGCCGCTGCAGATCGCGGCCGATGTGGAGATCGTCAGCGATGGGCTTATGCGCTACAGCTACCGCGATTTCGAAGGCCGGCTGAAGCGTTTCGCCGCCGGGCTTGCCGCGCAGGGGATCGGGCAGGGCGATGTCGTCGCAGTCATGGACTGGGACACACACCGCTATTTCGAGGCGTTCTTTGCGGTGCCGATGATGGGCGCTGTGCTGCACACAGTGAACATCAGGCTGGCGCCGGCGCAGATCGCCTATACCATCGACCATGCCGAGGATGATGTGATCCTCGTCCATGCCGATTTCCTGCCGCTGCTGTCCGAAGTGATGAAGCTGGTGACCCGCAAGGTGAGGCTGGTTCTTCTCCGCGACGATGCATCGGCGCAGCCGGAGAGCGATCTGGCCTTCATCACCAGCTATGACGAGATGATGGAACAGGCGCCGGACGGGTTCGGGTTTCAGGATTTTGACGAGAATACCCGGGCGACGACCTTCTATACCACCGGCACCACTGGCGAGCCCAAGGCCGTCGCCTATTCGCACCGCCAGCTCGTGCTGCATACCATGGGGGTGCTTGCCGGGTTCGGCCCGGTCGAGACATCCAACAGGCTGCATCGCGGCGATGTCTATATGCCGATCACCCCGATGTTCCATGTCCATGCCTGGGGATTCCCCTACGCGGCAACGCTTCTTGGCATCAAGCAGATCTATCCCGGCCGCTATGTTCCGGCGAACCTGCTGCGGCTGATCGCCGAGGAGGGGGCGACCTTTACCCATTGCGTTCCGACCA
>CAJWVJ010000126.1 GCA_913048595.1 uncultured Alphaproteobacteria bacterium
GGTCGTGTGCTTGATCCCCCCGTGCATCACGGGGCATTTGTTCTGTTCGTTCATCCTCGTCTCCGGTTCGTCGTCAGATGTTTGGCAAGGCAGGGCGCGGCCGGACGCGGGCCGCACAAAATTCGTTCCAAAAGCCTAGGTTCGGCATACCCGCAGGTCAAGCTGTTTGGAATGATTTTAAACTTACAAGATTGTCACAGTCGCATGATCACTGCGGCATGGGTTCGGCCGGCGGAATCAGTTGTCCTTAGCGGTGATGTGGATCATCACATCCACCGATGCGATCTCATGCCCCTCGGGCGCGCCGGGAAGGGTTGCAAGAAGCACCTTGTCGGCCGGAATGTCGATCAGCTGATCGGTTTCGGCATCATAGAAATGATGGTGATGCTCGGTGTTGGTGTCGAACACGCTGTGTTCGTTGTGAACCGTCACCCGCCTAAGAAGGCCGGCCTCGGTGAACTGGTTCAGCGTGTTGTACACGGTGCCACCAGCCATATGCATGCCGGCGTCGCGGATTTCACGGGACAGCCCGTCTGCGGACACATGGCGATGCCGTCCGTCAAGCAGAAGACAGGCGATGGCCAGCCGCTGGCGCGTCGGCCTCAGCCCGGCGTCGCGAAGACGCTTCATAAGCCGCGCTTCCTCAGCCTTGGCGGGGATCGTGTCATCGGGCGGATACATAGCGATCAGAAAATGCGGGCTTGTTACAAAATTGTCAATAATCCCTTGGCCTCGGACGCGGTTTCGTGCTTTTTATGGGGGCCTGCCGACAGGGTTGGACGGGGATTTCCCGACCCTCGGCAGGGTGCGAAACAACACCGCAAAGGGGCCATGTGCGCCACCTGCCGACACGCCCCCGCAACCATTCTCCCGCAACCATCCTGGGGATCCTTACATGCCACCACTGCAGCAGACTGCCTTCAGCTATGATGACCTTATCGCCTGTGCCAAGGGCGAGATGTTTGGCCCGGGAAACCCGCAACTTCCCATGCCGCCGATGCTGATGTGCGACCGCATCACCGAAATTTCCGCCGATGGTGGGCCGCATGGCAAGGGACATATCGTTTCGGAATTCGACATCAAGCCTGACCTGTGGTTCTTCCCCTGCCATTTCGAAGGTGATCCGGTGATGCCGGGATGCCTCGGCATGGACGCGCTGTGGCAGCTTGTCGGCTTTTTCCTGGGTTGGTCCGGCGGCGAAGGCCGCGGACGCGCGCTGTCGGTCGGCGAGGTGAAATTCACCGGCCAGATCCTTCCGGCCAACAAGCTTGTCCGATACGAGATCGAAATGAAGCGGGTGATCATGCGCCGGCTGGTGATGGGGATCGCCGACGGCCGGGTCGTCTGCGACGGCGAGACCGTTTTCGAGGCCAACGACATCCGCGTCGGCCTGTTCAAGCCCGAGGAGGCGTGATCATGCGCAGGGTCGCCATTACGGGTATCGGAATCGTTTCCTCAATCGGCAATGATGTGGCCGAGGTGACGGACTCGCTTCGCGAAGGGCGCTCAGGCATCGTCGCCGCGCCGGAATATGCCGAGCTTGGCTTCCGGAGCCAGATTCACGGCACCATCAAGATGGACATCGCCCAACATATCGACCGCAAGCAGCTTCGCTTCATGGGCGATGGCGCGGCCTATGCCGTCCTGGCCATGGAACAGGCCATCGCCGATGCCGGGCTGAGCGAGGAGCAGGTGTCGAATCCCCGCACCGGGCTGATCGCCGGCTCAGGTGGGCCGTCGACGGCCAACATGATGCAGGCCTTCGACATCACCCGCGAAAGGGGCCCCAAGCGCGTCGGTCCCTATATGGTGCCGCGCTGCATGTCCTCAACCGTGTCGGCCTGTATCGCCACCTTCTTCAAGATCAAGGGTGTGAATTTCTCGATCACCTCCGCCTGCTCGACCTCGGCGCATTGCATTTCCTCGGCCGTCGACGCCATCCGTAACGGCAGCCAGGACATCGTCTTTGCCGGCGGCGGTGAGGAGCTGCACTGGACCTTGTCGGTGCTGTTCGACGCGATGGGCGCGATGTCGTCCAAATATAACCACACGCCGGTGCGCGCCTCGCGCGCCTATGATGCCGACCGCGACGGGTTCGTGATCGCCGGTGGCGGCGGCATGGTGGTGATCGAGGATATGGACCATGCGCTGGCGCGCGGCGCCACCATCCATGCCGAGATTGTCGGCTATGGCGCCAATTCGGACGGTCATGACATGGTCGCCCCGTCCGGTGAGGGCGCAGTCCGCTGCATGGAGCTGGCGCTTGCCGGCTTCGACGGGAACGCCCTGACGGACAAGGTCGATTACATCAACGCCCACGGCACCTCGACACCGGTCGGGGATGTGAAGGAACTGGATGCGGTTCGCGAGGTATTCGGCCCGCGCGGCTATCTGCCGACAGTAACCTCGACCAAGTCGCTGACCGGCCACTCGCTTGGCGCCACCGGCGTTCAGGAAGCCATCTATACGATGATCATGATGAAGGAAGGCTTCATCGCCGGATCGGCAAACATCGAAAATCCGGACCCGGCCATCGGAGATATTCCGGTGCCGTCCGAACGGGTCGACGGCGCGAACATCAAGCTGGCGCTGTCGAACTCCTTCGGGTTTGGCGGCACCAACGCCACGCTGGCACTGAGGAAAGTCTGAGATGACAGCGGGACTTCTTGCCGGCAAACGTGGCCTGATCATGGGTGTCGCGAATGAGCGGTCAAGCGCCTGGGGCATTGCCGCCGCCGCCGCCGAGGCGGGGGCCGAGCTTGCCTTCACCTATCAGATGGAAGGGTTCGGCAAGCGGCTTCGCCCGCTGGCTGAATCGGTCGGCTCGGATCTGATGGTCGAATGTGACGTTGCTCATGAAGGGGCGGTGGCGGGGGCCTTTGACTGGCTTGCCGGCCACTGGTCATCGGTGGATTTCGTTGTCCATGCGCTGGCCTTTTCCGACAAGAACGAGCTGAAGGGCGGCTATCTGAACACCACCCGCCGCAATTTTACCGAGACCATGATGATCTCGGCCTTCTCCTTCACCGAAGTGGCGCAGGCGGCCAGCGGGATGATGCCGAATGGCGGTTCGCTGGTCACGCTCAGCTATATCGGGGCCCAGCGCATTTCGCCGAACTACAACGTCATGGGCGTTGCCAAGGCGGCGCTGGAATCCTCGGTGCGCTATCTGGCTGTCGATCTTGGCGGTCAGAACATCCGGGTGAACGCGCTGTCGGCGGGCCCGATGAAGACACTGGCCGGCGCGGCCATCACCGGCGCGCGCCATATCTACCGGCATGCCGAGACATCGGCCCCGCTCGGGCGCAACCCGGACATCAACGAGGTCGGACGCTCCGGGCTCTATCTTGTCTCGGACCTGTCATCTGGCGTCACCGGCGAGGTGCATTTCGTCGATGGCGGCTTCAACACCATCGCCACCCCGCCGGAAGACACAGCCTGACCCGGCTTGCCAGCGATACGGCACAAAAAAGGGGCGGCCGCGGCCGCCCCATTTGTTTTGGATGTTTTCTGAAGAACATTACTTGGCGCTTTCCGCCTCGAGGTCGGCACCGGTCTCCTGGTCGACGCGCTTCATCGACAGCTTCACCTTGCCGCGATCATCGAAGCCGATCACCTTGACCTTGACGGTGTCGCCTTCCTTGCAGATGTCGGTGGTCTTTTCGGTCCGGCCGTTCTGCAGCTCGGAGATGTGGACAAGACCGTCCTTTGCCCCGAGGAAGTTCACGAAGGCGCCGAAATCGACGGTCTTCACGACCTTGCCGTTATAGATCACGCCAAGCTCGGGCTCGGCGACGATGTCCTTGATGCGGGCCACGGCCGCCTCGCCGGACGCGCCGGTGACGGCCGCCACCTTGACGGTGCCGTCATCATCGATATCGATCTTCGCACCTGTCGTCTCGCAGATTTCACGAATGATCTTGCCGCCGGGGCCGATGATGTCACGAATCTTGTCGACAGGAATCGACATGGTGGTGATCTTCGGCGCGCTGTCGGCAAGCCCGTCGCGGGCCGCGGTCAGCGCCTTGGCCATCTCGCCAAGGATGTGAAGACGTCCGTCCTTCGCCTGGTCAAGGGCGATCTGCATGATTTCCGGCGTGATCGAGGTGATCTTGATGTCCATCTGCAGCG
>CAJWVJ010000127.1 GCA_913048595.1 uncultured Alphaproteobacteria bacterium
CACCACAGGCTGCAGTTGATCTCTCCCTGCAGAGCAACCTGCAGACTGGCCCCGCGCTTCGGTGCGGGGCCTTTTTCTTGAGCCACTCACGCTGCACGATTTCGCTTTGAACAGTGACCGAGGCTGTGCCAATGTCCGGCGCAACACTCCACCAAGACGAACAACGGAGACAGATCATGGCAAGCACCGTCGAAACCCGCCTCAATGAAATGGGCATCACCATTCCGGACGCCCCGGCCCCGGCCGCCAACTACGTTCCTTGGGTGAAGAGCGGCACCATGGTGCATGTCGCCGGCCAGGTGCCCTTTGTCGATGGCAAGCTTACCGCCACCGGCCATCTTGGTGACAATGCCACGGTCGAGGACGGCTATGAGCAGGCGAAAATCTGCGCCATCAACCTAATCGCCCAGGTGAAGGCGGCCTGTGACGGCGATCTCGACCGGGTGGTGCAGGTCGTCAAGCTTGGCGGCTTTGTCGCCTCGACCCCCGATTTCACGCAGCAGCCCGCCGTCGTCAACGGCGCCTCGGACCTGATGGTCGTCGCATTCGGCGATGCCGGCAAACATGCCCGCTTCGCCGTCGGCACCAGCGTCCTGCCGCTTGGATGCCTTGTTGAAATTGATGGCCTGTTCAAAATTTCCTGACCCGGGCCAGTGGCAAATCGCCCCTGCCCACTTGCGGCGGGGCGGTTCGCGCGCCATGTCCTAGATCATGGACGGCGATGCCTACACCCTTGATCTTGCCCCGTCGATCGCCGAGATTACGGCCACCGACTGGAACCGTGTTGCCGGGTCGCAGAACCCGTTCGTCAGCCATGAATTTCTGGCGGCGCTGGAAGGTGGCGGCGCCACCGGCGGCGACAGCGGCTGGGACCCAATGCATCTGGTGCTTCGCGATTCTGAGGGCCGGCTTGCCGCCGCCATGCCGCATTATCTGAAGCATCATTCCTACGGCGAATACATCTTTGACCACAGCTGGGCGAACGCCTTCATGCGGGCCGGCGGCGACTATTACCCGAAAATGCTGTCGGCTGTGCCTTTCACCCCGGCCACTGGGCCGCGCTTTCTGGTCGGCGATGCCGATCCCCTGCGCGCGACACAGATTCGTATTGCCCTTGCCGACGGCATGGTGCAGCGTCTCAACCGGCTCAACCTGTCATCGGCGCATGTGAATTTTCTGCCGGAGGCCGACACTGCCACGCTTGCCGACCAGGGCTGGATGATCCGGTCATCCATCCAGTTCCACTGGCAGAATGACAGCTACGAGGATTTCGACGGGTTCCTGGCCGCGCTGTCGTCACGCAAGCGCAAGAACATCCGCAAGGAACGCCGCACCGTCGCTGAATCCGGCGTGCGGCTGCTGCGCCTGACAGGCGACGACATCACCACCGCGCATATCGACCATTTCTACCGGTTCTACATGTCCACCATCGATCGCAAATGGGGCGGCGCCTATCTTACTGAGGGCGTGTTCCACCAGCTTCACGCCACCATGGCCGACCGCATGCTGCTGGTCATGGCGGAGCATGACGGCGCGATTATCGGCGGGGCGCTGAACTTCATCGGGGCCGACACGCTGTATGGCCGCAACTGGGGCGCCGATGTCGATATCCCCTGCCTTCATTTCGAGGCCTGTTACTATCAAGCCATCGAATTCGCCATCGAACGCGGCTTGAAGATCGTCGAGGCCGGGGCGCAGGGATTCCACAAGGTGCAGCGCGGCTATCTTCCCGTCAACACCTATTCGGCGCACTGGATCGCGCATGACGGGTTCCGCGCGGCGGTGGCGCGCTATCTGGAAAGCGAGCGCCGCGGCATCACAGACGAGGTCAACGCCATCGAGATGCAGGCCAACCCGTTCAGGAAAGGGTGAGGGATCGCAATCGCTATTTAAGAATAGCAGCCTTGATCTCGGCAACGTCATTCTTGAGAGCCGAGAGTTCGGTCTTCACCATAGCGATATCTGTCTTCACCGCAGCCATATCCGTCTTGACCGCGGCCATATCCGTTTTCAAGTCGGACACATCGCTTTTCACGCCGAGCATATCGACTTCAAGCGATTTGACGTCACGGCTGATGGTCGCCGCCCACCATAGGGCAACGCCAAGAAAGCCCATAACGGGCCAAACTTTTGCCAGATCATGAAGCATGTACATGGAACACAAAAACCCAGAAGGCATTATCACAGGACTACATTAAAGGCTGACCCAGCAAGGTGTCAATCCATTGCAATGATTAGTCATTTATAATCAATGGCTTATGGCGGGCTCCTGAGTAAGTTCTTACTGCTCTTCCGGGGCTGGCAGGGCGGTGCGCTTGCCCGGAAGGGCGCGTTGCGGCGACGGCTTGCCATTGACGACGATCTTGCCGTCCTTGACATCGACCAGCGCCAGGCCACCCCCGGCCAGATCACCGAACAGAAGCATGTCCGCAAGCGGCTTCTTGATATGCTCCTGCACGACGCGGGCAAGCGGCCGCGCGCCGTAATTGCGGTCATAGCCGCGCTCGGCAAGCCAGTCGCGGGCCGCGTCGGTCAGCTCGATCTCGACATTGCGTTCGGCAAGCTGGGCGTCGAGCTGCATGATGAACTTGTCCACCACAAGACGGATCACATCGGTGCCGAGCGCGGCGAACGGGATCACCGCATCCAGCCTGTTGCGGAACTCCGGCGTGAACATCCTCTCGATGGCTTCGGAATCAGCCCCCTCGCGGTTGTCGCGGTTGAAGCCGATAGCCTTCTTCGACAGTTCCTGCGCGCCGGCATTGGTCGTCATGATCAGGATGACATTCCGGAAATCGACGATCTTGCCGTTATTGTCGGTCAGCTTGCCATGGTCCATCACCTGAAGAAGGATGTTGAACAGGTCGGGGTGCGCCTTTTCGATCTCGTCGAGAAGAAGCACCGCATGCGGCGTCTGGTCGACAGCGTCGGTCAGCAGCCCGCCCTGGTCGAAGCCGACATAGCCCGGCGGCGCGCCGATCAGCCGCGAGACGGTGTGACGTTCCATATATTCGGACATATCAAACCGCATCAGCTTGATTCCGAGCGCCTCGGCGAGCTGGCGGGCAACCTCGGTCTTGCCGACGCCTGTCGGCCCGGAGAAGAGATAGTTGCCGACCGGCTTCTCTGGCTCGCGAAGGCCGGCCCGCGACAGCTTGATTGCAGAGGCCAGCGCGGTGATGGCCGGGTCCTGGCCGAAGACAAGGCGCTTCAGGTCATCCTCGAGCGAGGCCAACGCCACCTTGTCGTCACGGCTGACATGCTTCGGCGGGATCCGCGCCATCGTCGCGACAGTGGCCTCGACCTCCTTCTGGCCGACTGTGGCCTTGCGGCGCGACGGCGGCAGCAGGTTCTGCGCGGCGGCGGCCTCGTCGATCACATCGATGGCCTTGTCGGGAAGCTTGCGGTCGTTGATATAGCGGGCCGACAGGTCGACAGCGGTCTTCAGCGCGGCGCTGGTGAAGCGGATCTTGTGATGCTCCTCGTAGCGGCTCTTCAACCCCGTCAGGATCTTGATTGTGTCGGTAATCGACGGCTCATTCACGTCGATTTTCTGGAACCGGCGGACAAGCGCCCGGTCCTTTTCGAAATAGCCGCGATATTCCTTGTAGGTGGTCGAGCCCATGCAGCGCAGCGTGCCTTCCTGAAGCGCCGGCTTCAGTAGGTTGGACGCGTCCATCGCCCCGCCGGATGTGGCACCGGCGCCAATCACCGTATGGATTTCATCGATGAACAGGATGGCGTTGTCATCATCCTGAACCGCCTTGACCACGCCCTTCAGCCGTTCCTCGAAATCGCCGCGATAGCGGGTGCCCGCCAGAAGCTGGCCCATATCCAGCGCGTAGATCACCGCTGTCGAGAGCACCTCAGGCACCTCGCCATTGTGGATTCGCAGCGCCAGCCCTTCGGCGATGGCCGTCTTGCCGACTCCCGGGTCACCGACATAGAGCGGGTTGTTCTTGGTGCGGCGGCACAGAACCTGGATGGTGCGGTCGACCTCGCGGTCACGGCCGATCAGCGGATCGATGCGGCCGGCGGCGGCCTTCGCCACCAGATCGACCGCATACTGGCTCAGCGGGTCCTGGCCCTCGGCCTCGGCAGCCTCGGCATCGGTGCTTTCCT
>CAJWVJ010000128.1 GCA_913048595.1 uncultured Alphaproteobacteria bacterium
CAGCGGCATCGCCGTGCGTCCCGCAGATGTCAGCCATTCATGCTGGGACAGCACGCTGGAACCCGATCCGGAAAACCGTGACGGGCGACATGCGCTGCGGCTCGGCTTGCGGCTGGTCAAGGGTCTTGCCGCCGGCGAGGGCGAGCGCATCGCCGCCAGCCGCCAGCCATCCGCCGCCGGCGCGCCCTGGTCGTCGCTTGCCGATATCATGCGGCGGGCCGATGTCTCGGCGCGGTCGCTGGAGGCGATTGCCAATGCCGACGGCTTTGCCAGCCTGGGGCTGAACCGCCGGCAGGCGCTGTGGGAGGTGCGCGCTCTTGCCGGTCAGCGCTGGCAGGAATTGCCGCTCTTCGCCTATGCCACCCGCCGCCATCATGATCTGGCGGGGACCGAGCCGGATGTGGCGCTGCCGCAGGCGCATGCCGGTGAAGAGGTGGCGGCTGACTATCGCAGCCTCGGCCTGTCGCTGAAGGACCATCCTGTGCGGTTGCTGGCGCGCCCGCTGGCACGGGATGGCTGGCAGACCTGCGCGGTGGCGCATGAGGCGCGTGACGGCCAGCGGCTGCGGCTTGCCGGGCTGGTGACGATGCGCCAGCGGCCCGGCACCGCCAAGGGAACGGTGTTCCTGACGCTGGAGGACGGGCTTCATTCGCTGAATGTGATCATCTGGCCGAAGCTGACCGAAACCTATCGCGACGCGATGCTGCGATCGCAGATTCTGGGCGTGGTCGGCCGCATCCAGCGCGAGAAGGCGGTCCTGCATTTCATCGCCGACCATCTGTTCAACCTGAACGGGTTCCTGCGCCATCTCGATGAGGATGCGGCGCGCAACCAGCGCGGCACCCGCATGCGAAGCCGTGACTTCAGGTGAGGCTTTTCTTCCCGGCAACAGCAGGGTAAGGGATTTGGCGGACCATGAAGGGAGACGGGCATGGACAGACCAGTCGCAGATACCGAGGGGCGGAGCTTCGAGGGCGGATGCCATTGCGGCAATATCCGGTTTAAGGCGGAAGGGCCGCTTCGCCAGATTTTGATGTGCCATTGCAGTGACTGCCTGAAACTGACAGGCACAAGCTGGGGGGCGAGCGCCGCCTATGCCGACAGCATCAGCTGGCTGGGCGAGTCGCAGCCGCGCTGGTATCGCAGCTCGCAATGGGCGGAGCGCGGCTTCTGTCCGGAGTGCGGGGCGCAGATGTTCTATCGACGCCGGGATCTGCCGCTTGTCAGCATCGCCCCGGGCGCGTTCGATTCAAGCGAGATGCTGACGGTATCGGGGCAGATTTACCGTCACGCGCACCCGTCATGGGGCCCGTGCGGCGATGACCTTGCCGATCTGGATGACACCTATCCGAAACGCTGAAAATCCGTGCCGGGTCTAGCCGGCGCCGCGGGACGGCTCCTCGATGGCGACGCAGGGCCGGCCCTTGGCGAACAGCACCGCGCAGGCCGACCGCGCCTCGGTCTCGTCCAGATTGTGGAACCGCACCCGCCATAGCGGGATGTTGCCGCGCGTCACCATGGTCAGCCGCGCCGGGGTTGATCCCAGAACGCCGACAGCGGCGCGGCGGGCCTGCGCCGCCGCCTTGTGGGCGTTGGCGCGTTTGGCAAAGCTGCCGACCTGGACGCTCCATTTACTGGGGCTGTCGCGTTGTCGAAGGTCGGGCGCCGGCGGCGCGCCTTCCAGATACCCGGACTCCCCGGCAAGCGCCAGGTCGATGCTGCCGCTTCTTGTCCGCCGGGGCGGCGGGGCTACGGGAAGCGTGTCAGGCGAAGGCGGCGGCACGGGAAGCGATTTCGGCAGTGTCTTCGGCAGCGCGCGCACCACGTTGCTGCTGGCGGCAATCTGTGTACGGATGTCGCCGGGCTTTACCCGCTTGAAGGATTTGTTCAGGATTTCCACCATATGCGCGTCGCGTGTCCTGCCGCTGCGCCCGCCAAAGACCACCCCGATCAGTCGTACCCCGCGCCGCTCGACCGTGGCGACAAGGTTGAAGCCCGAGGCGTCGATATAGCCTGTCTTGATGCCGTCCGTGCCGGAATAGTTCGACAGAAGCTTGTTGTGATTGCCGAACCGCTTGCCGCGCCAGCGAAAGGATTTGGTCGCGAAGAAGCCGAAATATTGCGGGAAGTCACGGCGGATGGCGATGGCCAGCCGCGCCATGTCACGCGCCGTGGTGCGCTGCTTGCTGTGCGGCAGTCCCGAGGCGTTGCGGAATGTCGTGCTTGCCATGCCAAGGGCTCGCGCCTTGCGGGTCATGCGCTTGGCGAAACTCCGCTCGCTGCCGGACAGCGCTTCGCCAACAACGGTCGCCACATCATTCGCCGATTTCGTGATCAGCGCGTAGATGGCGTCCCTTACGGTGATGCTCTGCCCCGGCTTCAGATACAGCTTCGACGGCGAGCGGCCGGCGGCGACCCGCGAGACCGGAAGCTTGGTCTGCATGGTCATGCGGCCTGTTTCCAGCTCTTCGAACAGCAGGTACAGCGTCATGATCTTGGTCAGGGAGGCCGGAAAGCGCGATTTGTCGGCATTGCGGGCGAACAGCACCTTGCCGCTTGATTCCTCGATCACGATGGCGGCGTATTTCGCGGCATGGGCGGGCTGGAACGGGGTGGCGAGAACCGCCAGAAGGCAGGCCGCGGCGGCAAGCCAGACCAGAAGCTGCGCCCTGGCGCGCCCTGTACACGGCGCGGGGCCCGTGGCGGGCTTTGCGAGGCTTTCATGAATCATAAGGCCTGCCTGCATCATAGGGCGGTTTTCATCCTTCTGCCCCTGCTGGCATCATGCGGCAGGCATGGTGATGTCGAAAGGCTGCATCAGCAAGCTCCAAAAGTGACAAACCGTCCGCTCACAATGCTGATATCATAGTTTGATTGGTGGTTTCTTCAACAGTGCGACGCTGCTTTTTGTCCTTTCATGCCCCTTTTTGCCGCAGAGTCGAATTTTTCTCCTCGAAACCCTTTCGAAGCGCCATCAAACGGCCAATATCCAAGAGTGTAGTGATGTCATCCGGCAAGTACGACATGTTGATTCAACCCGTTATTTCTAGAACAATAAGAGCCATGAGAACCGTAGTCCCGGCCGAGGCCAGACATGACTGACAAGAAGACCGACAACAATGACGGGCAATCGCAGGTCATCCTCGAAACGAGGCCCCGCACGAAGAAACCGTCAATGTACAAGGTCATCATGCTGAATGATGATTACACGCCGATGGAATTCGTCGTCTATGTGCTGCAGCGCTTCTTCAGCATGACGAACGGACAGGCCACCGCGATCATGCTGAATGTGCATCAGCGCGGCATCGGGGTGTGCGGTGTCTACAGCTATGAGGTCGCCGAGGCCAAGGCCACCCAGGTGATGGATTACGCACGCCAGAACGAACATCCGCTCCAGCTCCAGATCGAGAAGGAATAGTACCATGTTGTCACGCGAGCTTGAGGAAACCCTTCGCCGGGCGATGAGCGCGGCCTCGTCGCACAATCACGAATTCGCCACGCTGGAACATCTGTTGCTGGCGCTGACCGAGGACAGCGACGCCATCGAGGTCCTGTCGGCCTGCAAGGTCGATATCGACGAGTTGCGAACACGGGTCACCGACTACATCGAGAACGAGCTTGCCTCGATCGTCAGCCCGAACAGCGGCGCCGATGTGCAGCCGACCGCCAGTTTCCAGCGTGTTATCCAGCGGGCCATCATCCACACCCAGTCATCCGGCCGAGAAGTGGCTTCTGGAGCCAATGTTCTTGTCGCCATCTTCTCCGAGCGTGAAAGCCATGCCGTCTGGTTCCTGAAGTCGATGAACATGACACGGCTCGACGCGGTGACCTATATCAGCCACGGCGCCGAGGGCAATGTCGGCCGCGGCACGCAGGAAAGCACCGATGCCGAGGCGGCAGAGGCCGAGGGCCAGGACCCGCTGAGCCAGTATGCGGTCGATCTGGTGGGCAAGGCCGCC
>CAJWVJ010000129.1 GCA_913048595.1 uncultured Alphaproteobacteria bacterium
GGGGCGAGCCGCTATTCACCGGCAGGCTGTGCCTGGCGTGGAAGACCCCGCACCTTGAGCAGCGACAGCCGTCTCGGGTCACCCTCGATCACTTCGAACTGCAGTCCGGTCGGGTGGCGCACCACCTCGCCGCGGCCCGGCACCCGGCCGGCAACGGCGCAGACAAGCCCGCCAACCGTGTCGATTTCGTCACGATCATCTTCCTCAAGAAGCTGGCCTGTAAGCATTTCCAGCGCCTCAACCTCTAGGCGCGCCTCGGCAAGAATGGTGCCGTCGTCGTTGACGGTGATCTGCGGCTGCACCGTCTCGTCATGTTCATCCTCGATCTCGCCGACAATTTCCTCGACAAGATTCTCGATGGTGATCAGCCCGTCGACGCCGCCGAATTCATCGACAACAAGCGCCAGATGCCGCCGCCGAAGCCGCATTTCATGAAGCAGGTCCAGAAGCCGGATGGTAGGGGCGACAAACAGGGCCGGCCGCAGCAGGGTGCTGACATCAGGTGCCGTTCCCGCATGAAGATGGGCGAAGACATCCTTGATGTGAATGATACCGGCAATGTCATCGAGGGTTTCGCGCCGGACCGGAAGCCGGCTGTGATTAGCCGCTGTCATCTGGGCAATGATTTCAGCAAAGCTTTCAGACATGCCGACCGAAACGATGTCGGCCCGCGGGATCATCACATCCGAGGCGTTCAGGTCACGCAGACCGAGGATGTTGCGAAGCAGAGTTCCCTCATGCGCATCGAAGCTGGCACGATCGGCACCGGAATCGGCAAGAAGATTCTCCAGCTCGTCACGCGGCGAGGAAGGCGGGTTCAGCGCCGGGAAAACCATCGCAAGAAGCCTGCGCATCATTGGCCCCCTCCTGGCATGTCTTCAGACTCAAGACCCGCATAGGGGTCGGCAATGCCAAGCCGCGCCAGAACGGCGATCTCGCCGGCCTCCATGGCCTCGGCCTCATCCGCATCGGCATGGTCATGCCCCATCAGATGTAGCAGCCCGTGAACCCACAGATGAACAAGGTGGTCCTGCAGGGTCTTGGCGTCACGAATCGCCTCGTCGCGGACCGTCTCGAAGGCGATGGCGATATCCCCGGCCACCAGCATCCCGCTGGCATCCGGCTCGGTCTCGCCGCTTGGAAATGACAGGACATTGGTCGGGCTGTGCTTGCCCCCGAACCGGGCGTTCAGCGCCGCGATCCTGGCGTTGCCGCAGAGCAGGCCGCCAACGGCCAGCTTTGGCCAGCCGAATGTCCGGCAGGCCATGTCGGTGGCTGCGCGCAATCTGTCGCCGGCAAGATCGACATCCGCACCCGGCCAGATCGCCCGGTCAATCATCATTTCCAGATGGCTTTTGCCATCTGTGTGCCAGCCCTCATACGAACAGGAATCGTCGTCTTCCGGACTGTCAGGCTCCAGGGGCATATCGCTCATGCCGGTATCGTTGCACATTGCATGCGGGTCTCTTGGCGTGATCCGCGCTTTCCATTTGGACTGATTTTGACCTGCCTGTCCAGTCGCTTGCGCGTCTCAGGCACCGGTTTCATAGGCGGCGAGAATTCGCGCCACCACCGGATGGCGCACCACATCCTTTCCGGACAGGTGGATGATGCCAATTCCCGCGACATCATCAAGCCGCGTCACAGCGTCGGCAAGTCCCGAGGGCTGGCCATCGGGAAGATCGATCTGGCTGAGGTCGCCGGTGATCACCATCCGCGAATCCTGGCCAAGGCGGGTCAGTACCATCTTCATCTGCACCGGCGTTGTGTTCTGTGCCTCGTCGATGATGACATAGGAGGCGCTGAGCGTGCGGCCGCGCATGAAGGCAAGCGGGGCGATCTCGATCTCGCCGCTGACAAGCATCCTCTCAACCTTGTCGGCCGGCATCATGTCATAGAGCGCGTCATAGAGCGGGCGCAGATAGGGATCGACCTTTTCCTTCATGTCACCCGGAAGGAAGCCAAGACGTTCGCCCGCCTCGACAGCCGGACGTGACAGGACAATCCGCTCGACCTCGCGCTTCTTCAGCGATTCCACGGCTTTCGCCACGGCGAGATAGGTCTTGCCCGTCCCCGCCGGGCCAAGGCCGAACACAACCTCATTGCCGCGAAGCAGCTTCAGATAGGCTGTCTGGCCCGGAGTCTTGGCGATGATCTTCTTTTTCCAGGTATCCAGCCCCTGGCCGCTTGGCGGGGTGGGGTCGCCGGCCTCGACCCAGCGCACCGCGTCGCGGATCAGCGAGCTGTCAGCCGGCGGCGCGGCGCCATCCTCGTCAAGCCGCCGGTAGATATCCTCAAGCGCACGCCGCGCCTTCTTCGCGGCGGCGGCCGGGCCGGTGATGGTGATGCTGTTGCCGAAACTGTCGAGGGATACGTCCAGCGCCTGTTCAAGCTGCGCCAGATTCGCATTATGCTCGCCAGTCAGCACAGCCAGCTTGCCGTTATCCTCGAATTCCATGCGGATGGAGCTTGGCTTCGATGCTGTCACGTCAAATCCTCGATCATCGGACGGGTTACAGGACTGATCCGACGACGCTGTTCTGCTTCGCCTCGATCAGATCACAGCTGACGACGCTGCCGACAAGGCCGGCATCGCCCTGCATGTTCACCGCCTGCATGTAGGGGCTGCGGCCCGCCACCTGCCCCGGCCGACCGCCGGCGCGTTCAACCAACACATCCATACGCTTGCCGACGCTGGCCTTGTTGAAGGCAAGCTGCTGCGCGTTCAGCAGCTGCTGCAGCGCCTCCAGCCTGTCGGCCTTCACGTCTTCCGGCACCTGCCTGTCATCGCCGGCTGCCGGGGTGCCCGGGCGCGGGCTGTATTTGAAGGAATAGGCCGAGGCATAGCCGACGCGGTCGATTAGCGACAGCGTGTCGGCGAAATCGCGATCGCTTTCACCCGGGAAGCCGACGATGAAATCGCCTGACAGCGCCAGATCGGGGCGCGCCTCGCGAAGCCTGTCGATGATGCAGAAATAATCGTCGCGGTCATGCCGGCGGTTCATCGCCGTCAGGATGGTGTTCGATCCCGACTGCACGGGAAGATGAAGATAGGGCATCAGCGCCGGCACATCGCGATGCGCCAGGATCAGATCCTCTTCCATATCCAGAGGATGCGAGGTTGTGTAGCGGATGCGGTGCAGCCCGTCGATCTCGGCAAGCTCGCGGATCAGGCGCGCCAGGCTCCAGCTCGAGCCGTCCGGCGCCGCGCCGTGATAGGCGTTCACATTCTGCCCAAGAAGGGTGAGTTCGCAGGTGCCGGACCCCACAAGGCGCCGCGCCTCTTCCAGCACCCCGGCCACCGGGCGCGAGAATTCGGCGCCGCGCGTGTAGGGGACCACGCAAAAGGCGCAGAACTTGTCGCAGCCTTCCTGCACCGACAGAAAGGCCGCCGGGCCGCGCGGGGCATGTTCGCCCGGAAGCTGGTCGAATTTGATCTCTTCGGGAAAATCGGTGTCGATGGCGCGCGACCGCGCCTTTGGGTCGGCCTTGCTGACAAGTTCGGGAAGGCGGTGATAGGTTTGCGGGCCAACGACGATATCGACCCAGGGCGCGCGGCGGGTGATTTCCTCGCCCTCGGCCTGCGCGACACAGCCGGCGACCGCGATGGTGACATTGCGGCCCTGCTGGTCGCGGGCATGTTCCTTCATCATCCGCAGGCGGCCAAGCTCGGAAAACACTTTCTCCGAGGCTTTCTCGCGGATATGGCAGGTGTTCAGGATGACCATGTCGGCCCCGTCAGCC
>CAJWVJ010000130.1 GCA_913048595.1 uncultured Alphaproteobacteria bacterium
CGTTGTCAGGGCCGGCAGGCCAAGCATGCTTCCCTGCATCTTGCGCGGGTCGGACCCCTGAAGCCCGAGCGTGCCGATGGAGGCCGCGTCCCAGGTTGCGCGCGACCAGATCTGGCGCAGGAATTCCGCTGTCGAGGTCTTGCCGTTGGTGCCGGTGACAGCGGCAATCATGCCCGGCTGACGGCGCCAGAGCCTGGCGGCGGCAAGGGCCAGTTCGCGGCGCGGCGCGGCGCAGGTCAGCACCGGCACGCCCGATGCCGCGATGGCCTTGAGCCCGTCGTCAAGCTTGCGTTCATCTGTCAGTACGGCCACCGCGCCCGCCTTCACAGCGGCGGCGGCATGCGCCCGCCCGTCACCGGAGCTTCCTTTCAGCGCGACAAACAGATGGCCTTGTTCGGCCTGGCGGGAATCGCTGCTGAGGCCGCTGATGTCGATGCTGCCGATGGTGGCGTGATCCGCATGCGAGGCGACTGGAGCGGGGATCAGATCAGAAAGATGCAAGGGTCTTCTCCTCTTTACCGATCTTGAAGTCCAGCCGCAGTTTCTGGCGAATTTCCGGCGAATTCTCGTCAACAGGATGAATTCCCAGAAGCGGGGCGGTGTGCTCGATGATGCGCCGCGCCGCCGGCGCTGCCACCCATCCGCCGGTGGCATATCCATAGGAATGTTTCTGGCCCTTCGGCTCGTCGACCATCACCACCAGCACATAACGCGGGTCATGCACCGGGAAGGTGGCGGCGAAGCTGGCGATGTTGCGGTCGCGGAAATAGCCGCCGTCGGGATTGATCTTCTCAGAGGTGCCGGTCTTGCCGCCGACCATATATCCCTTTGCCTCGGCGAAATTGCCGGTGCCGTCGGGGTGCTTGACGACAAGCCGCATCATCGAGCGCACGGCGCTGGTGGTTTCTTCCGAGAAGATGCGCTCGCCCATCGGGGGCTTGCCGCCGCCGCGCGACAGAAGGGTCGGCTCGACCCACATGCCGGACCCGCTTGCCGCTGAAATGGCCGATGCAAGATGAAGCGGGGTCACCGTCATGCCGTGTCCGTACGACACGGTGGCGATTTCCGTCTTGCGCCAGTTGCGTGGCGTCTGAGGTGTGGCCAGTTCGGGAATTTCCAGCGACATCCGGTCGAACAGCCCTAGCCGGCGAAGGAAGAATTGCTGCGCCTCGGCGCCGATTTCGGCGGCCATGCGGGCCGATCCGATGTTCGAGGACAGCACCAGGATTTCCGGAACGCTGAGGTCCCAGTCATACATGTGAAAATCGCGGATGGCGAAGCGGCCGAGACGAAGCGGCTTGGACACCTCATAGCGCCGGTCGAGCGTGGTGGCCTCGGCCTCGAGCGCGATGGCCGTGTTCAGAACCTTGAAGGTCGATCCCATCTCATAAAGGCCGAGGGTGGCGCGGTTGAACCGCGCGTCGTTATCGATTCTGGCGAAATGGTTTGGGTTGTAGTCGGGAAGCGAGACCATGGCGACAACCTCGCCGCTGGCGATATCCAGCATCACGCCGGCCCCGCCGATGGCTTCGAACTGCGCCATCTGCGCGGCGATCTCGCGGGCGACAACGGCCTGCACGCCGGCATCGATCGACAGCGTGATGTCGGTTCCGGCCGCCAGCCTGGCATCAAGCGACTTTTCCAGCCCGGCCAGACCGTTATTGTCCTTGTCGACCTGTCCCAGAATATGCGCCGCCAGCTTGCCGCTCGGATAGCTGCGAAGCGTGCTGCGGCGGAAATAGACGCCCGGGATGCCAAGGCCAAGAATGTCCGCATGGCGCGCCGGGGTCAGCTTGCGGTCAAGCTCGACATAGCGGGTCTGTTTCGTCAGCAGCCGGACAAGCGCCTCCTCGTCATGGCGCGGCAGAAGCGGTGCCAGGCGCCGCGCTGCGTCGCGCGGGTCCATGATCTCCTTCGGGTCGGCATGAAGCACGGTGATCGGCAGATTGGTGGCGAGAAGCCGGCCCTTGCGGTCCAGGATCTGGCCACGCTCCGCCGGGGGCAGCGGGATCATCCCGGCGGTGCGGGCGTTGGCTTCATCCGTTGCCAGCAGCAGTACCCGCGCGGCTATGGCGGCAAAGACCATCAGGACGACCGCCGCGGACAGCACGAGGCGCACCTCGGCAATCCGCCGCGAGCGCGCCGGATCGGGGCGCGGCGGCAGGACAAGCCGGCGAAGCAGTCTGGTGATGGCGGCGGTGGCGGACATCAGCGCAACGCGTCTCCCTTGCTTGCCGAGATGCGGGTGACTTCGGCGTGCGGCGCCTCATCCTCGGCGGGAAGAAGTGTGATCACCCCGACATCGGCGATCCGGTCCTTGAAGTCGGGCAGAATTCGCATCGGGATGGCCTCGAGCGACAGCACCCTGTCGGTGTCTATGGGCTTCATCTCGAGAAGCCTGTCGGAAAGTTCCAGAACCCGCTCGGGGCGAGACAGATAGGCCCATTCGGCCTCCAGAATGGCGATTTCGCGCTCGGTGGCGCGGATTTCCCGCTCCAGCGTCAGCAGCGATGCCTCGCGGGCGTCGATGCCGATCTTCACCTGGTAGAGAATGGTGCCGAGAATGGCGGTCAGGATGGTGCCGAGAAGGATCAGGCGCATCACGATCTCCCTTGCGAGACTTTACGAGACGACATGGGGCGGGGTGACGAAACCCGGATCGGGGCGTCGGTCCGGCGGGCGATACGAAGCTTGGCCGAGCGCGCGCGGGCGTTGACCTCTGCCTCTTCGGCGGTTGGCGCGACAGGCTTGCGCGAGACAAGCTCGAAGGTGGGGGCCGGGCCCTCGGCGGCCGGCATATGGCGCGACGGGCGGGCGGCCGCGCCGCTGCGCGCCGCAAGAAAGCGTTTGACGATCCGGTCTTCCAGCGAATGGAAGGACACCACGGCGAGGATGCCCCCGGGCTTCAGCATGGCCTCGGCGGCGGCAAGCCCGTCCTCGACCTCGCCAAGCTCGCGGTTGATATAGATGCGAAGCGCCTGGAAGCTTCGTGTCGCCGGATCGATCTGGCCGGGACGGCGGGCCGGCATCACCGCATGGATGATGGCGGCCAGCTCGCCGGTGGTGGTGATCGGCGCGTTGGCGCGGGCGCGGACGATGGCGCGGGCGATGCGGCGCGAGGCGCGTTCCTCGCCGTAATCCCACAGGATGCCCGCGATCTCGCGCTCATCGAGGCTCATCACCACATCGGCGGCGCTCTCGCCGCTTTTCGACATGCGCATGTCCAGCGGCCCGTCAAGGCGGAAGGAAAAGCCGCGCTCCGGCTGGTCAAGCTGGGTCGAGCAGACGCCGAGGTCGAAGGCGATGCCGTCAAGAAGCCGGTCCGGCCTGTCAGATGCCTGCCCGGCAAGGGACTGCCCGGCAAGGGACTGCCCGGCAAGGGACTGCATGTCAGAGAACACGCCCTCGCACAGCGTCAGCCTGTCGCCGAATTCATCCTGCAGCGCGCCGCCGCGGGCGATGGCGTCGGGGTCGCGGTCGATGGCGATGACGGCGCAGGCGGCGGCCTCGAGGATGGCGCGGGTGTAGCCGCCATTTCCGAAGGTGGCGTCGAGATAGGTCCCGCCGTCGATCGGGGCCAGTGCGGTGACGACTTCGCGCAGCAGCACCGGCATATGCAGGGCCTGATGCTGGAGGTGCGCCGCTGTCATCAGCGGCTCCCATCGGGTTCGTCTGGCGGGCGGCGGGTGCT
>CAJWVJ010000131.1 GCA_913048595.1 uncultured Alphaproteobacteria bacterium
TGTCCTTGTCGTAATAGAGCTCCTCACGGGTTTCCGTGGCGAACTCGAAATTCGGCCCCTCCACAATTGCGTCCACCGGGCAGGCCTCCTGACAGAAGCCGCAATAGATGCATTTGGTCATGTCGATGTCATAGCGGGTTGTGCGCCGGCTTCCGTCCTCGCGCGGCTCGGCCTCGATGGTGATGGCCTGCGCCGGACAGACCGCCTCGCACAGCTTGCAGGCGATGCAGCGTTCCTCGCCGTTCGGATAGCGGCGAAGCGCATGCTCGCCGCGGAAGCGCGGCGACAGGCTGCCCTTTTCATAGGGATAGTTGATCGTCACCTTCGGCTTGAAGAAATATTTCAGCGTCAGGAACAGCCCCTTGCCAAGCTCGAGAAGCAGGAAGGAGCGGAGTGAGGTGATCATGGCGCTCATGCGGCGACCCTCCCTTAGCCTGCCATCACAGCCGGCAGATTGCCGGTATAAAGCAGGAAGCCCGAAGTCAGAACAACCCAGATCAGCGAGAATGGCAGAAAGATTTTCCAGCCAAGCCGCATCAGCTGGTCATAACGATAGCGCGGCGTCGTCGCCCGCACCCAGAGGAAGACGAACAGCAGCAGCATCACCTTGAGGATGAACCACAGCGGCCCCGGCACCAGGTTGAGCGGCCAGATATCGAATGGCGGCAGCCAGCCCCCGAGGAACAGTACCGTTGTCATGCCGCTCATCAGGATCATGTTGGCATATTCGCCAAGGAAGAAGAGCGCGAAGCTCATTGAGGAATATTCGACGAAATAGCCGGCGACCAGTTCGGATTCGCCTTCGGGAAGATCGAACGGCGCGCGGTTCGTCTCGGCCAGCGTCGAAATGAAGAAGACCAAGAACATGGGCAGAAGCGGCAAGGCGAACCACATGTCCCGCTGCGCCTCGACAATCGCGCTCAGGTTCAGCGATCCGACGCAGATCAGAACATTGATGATGACAAGGCCCATCGACACTTCATAGGACACCATCTGCGCGGCCGAGCGAAGCGCCCCGAGAAAGGCGTATTTCGAATTGCTGGCCCAGCCCGCCATGATCACGCCATAGACGCCAAGCGAGGAAATGGCAAACAGATACAGGATGCCGACATTGATATCGGCAATCACCAGCCCCTCGCCGAACGGGATCACCGCCCAGGCCACAAGCGCCAGGATGAAAGTCAGCATCGGTGCCAGGATGAACACGACCTTGTTGGCGCCTGCCGGAAGGATGGTTTCCTTGACCATCAGCTTCAGCGCGTCGGCGAAGGGCTGGAACATGCCGAACGGGCCGACGACATTCGGCCCCTTGCGAAGCTGCATGAAGCCGATGACCCGCCGTTCCGCCAGTGTCAGATAGGCCACCGCGATCAGCAGCGGGCCGACAACAAGCATGATCTTGCCCACAATGAGGGCAAGCTCGATGACGTAGCTGTTGATGATCAGGTCCATCTTGCTACTCCGCTGCGTCGCGCGCAGCGTCGGCCTGCAACGCCATCAGGCACTGTCCCATCGTCTCCGAAGCCCGGCTGATGGCGCATGTCATGTAGAAATTGCCGACAGCGGCGCCGATCGGTGCCGGTGTCAGCTTTGTGCGGCTGCCGAACCTGGCCCAGCGCGCGTTTTTCACCTGGTCGGTCTCGGCGAAATGCGGGACAAGCTCGAACATCGCCTCGCGAAGCTCGGCCAGTGTGTCGAAGCCCAGATTGATTCCCATCCGGCCGGCAAGGGCGCGGATGATGGTCCAGTCCTCGCGCGCCTCGCCGGGCGGAAAGGCGGCGCGGGCCGCGTACTGGACGCGGCCCTCGGTGTTCAGATAGATGCCGTCCTTTTCGGTATAGGCCGCCCCCGGCAGGATCACATCCGCAACATGCGCCCCGGCATCGCCATGATGCCCCTGATAGATCACAAACGCCTTTTCAAGCCGCGCGGCGTCGATCTCGTCAGCCGCCTGAAGCCAGACTATGTCGAGCTTGCCGGTCTCGGCAGCCTTGTAAATGGCGGTCGTGTCCAGACCGCCACGCCCGGGCGTCAGGCCAAGGTCAAGGCCGGCAACCCGGCCGGCGGCGGTGTGAAGCACGTTGAACCCGTTCCAGTCGCCTTCGACAACGCCGCAGGCCTCGGCGATGTCGCGCGCCTGACCAAGAATGGCCGCGCCATCGGCACGGGCCAGCGCGCCCATGCCAATGATTATCATCGGCTTCTTCGCACGCTTCAGCTTCGCGGCGAATTTCGAGCTGCCATCAAGGATGGCGGCGAGCGTTGCCACGTCGTCGCCAAGCTGGACCGCCTCGTAGGTCAGGTCCATCTCCGGCCCGACAACACCAACCGGAAGGCGGGTCGCCAGCCAGTTGCGGCGGATGCGGGCGTTCAGCACAGCTGCCTCGACACGGGGATTGCTGCCGATGATCAGAAGCGCATCCGCCTCGTCGATGCCGGCGATGGTCGAATTGAACAGGTAGCCAGCGCGCGCACCGCCGATCTTTGCCCCGTCCTGGCGGCAGTCGATGCTGGCGCTTCCGATCTTGTCGAACAGGGTCTTCAGCGCGAACATCGCCTCGGCATCACATTGGTCACCAGTGATGGCGGCGATGGCCTGGGGCTTCGCCTTCTTCATCTTCGCGGCGATTGCGCCAAAGGCATCATCCCAGCTGGCCGAGGCAAGCCTGCCGTCACGGCCGCGGATGAAGGGCCGGTCAAGCCGCTGGCGGCGCAGCCCGTCAATGGCATAACGGGTCTTGTCGGAAATCCATTCCTCGTTGATGTCCTCATTGAGGCGCGGCAGGACCCGCATCACCTGCGCACCACGCGCATCCACCCGGATGTTGCTGCCGACGGCATCCATCACATCAATGGATTCGGTCTTGTTCAGCTCCCACGGGCGGGCGGTAAAGGCATAGGGCTTGGACGTCAGCGCCCCGACCGGACACAGATCGATCACATTGGCCGACAGCTCAGACGCCAGTGTCTTTTCCAGATAGGTGGTGATCTCCATGTTCTCGCCGCGGCCGATGGCGCCAAGCTCGGGAACGCCGGCCACTTCGGTGGCGAAGCGAACGCAGCGCGTGCAATGGATGCAGCGGGTCATCGTGGTGCTGATCAACGGCCCCATATGCTTGTCTTCGACGGCGCGCTTGTTTTCCTCATAGCGCGAGCTGTCAAAGCCATAGCCCATGGCCTGGTCCTGAAGGTCGCACTCGCCGCCCTGATCACAGATCGGGCAGTCAAGCGGGTGGTTGATCAGCAGGAATTCCATCACCCCTTCGCGGGCTTTCTTCACCCGGTCGGTGTCGGTCCGGACCACCATCCCCTCGCCGGCCGGCATCGCGCATGAGGCAATGGGCTTCGGGGCGCGCTCCATATCGACAAGGCACATGCGGCAATTGCCGGCAATCGACAGACGGTCATGATAGCAGAAGCGCGGCACCTCGATCCCGGCCTCCTCGCAGGCGTGAAGGACGGTGGCGCCGTCCTCTACCTCGACCTCGATGCCGTTGACTGTCAGCTTTGGCATGG
>CAJWVJ010000132.1 GCA_913048595.1 uncultured Alphaproteobacteria bacterium
GGGCGTCCTCGGCCTTGCCTTCCTGCTCGAGCCGCTTCTGCTTCTGCTCCAGCCAGCCGGAATAATTGCCCTCATAGGGGATGCCGGCGCCGCGGTCGAGCTCGAGTATCCAGCCCGCCACCTCGTCAAGGAAATAGCGGTCGTGCGTGATGGTCACAACGGTTCCCGGGAAGTCGTGAAGGAAGCGCTGCAGCCAGGCGACGGATTCGGCGTCCAGATGGTTTGTCGGCTCGTCGAGAAGCAGCATGTCCGGCGCGCTCAGCAGCAGCTTGCACAAGGCCACACGGCGCTTTTCACCGCCTGACAGCTTGGTGACATCGGCATCGCCGGGCGGCACGCGAAGGGCGTCCATGGCGATCTCGGCCTTGCGCTCCATGTCCCAGCCATCGATGGCGTCGATCTTTTCCTGAAGCTCGGCCTGCTCGGCGATCACCTCGTTCATCTCGTCATCGCTCAGCTCTTCGGCGAAGCGCGCACTGACAGCGTTGAAGCGGTCCATCAGCTCCTTCGCCTCGCCCATGCCGGACAGCACATTTCCGGTCACATCCATGCTGGAATCCAGCTCCGGCTCCTGCGCCAGATAGCCGACCTTGATGCCGTCGGCGGCCCAGGCCTCGCCGTTGAACTCGGTATCGAGTCCGGCCATGATCTTCAGAAGGGTGGATTTACCCGCGCCATTCAGGCCGAGAACGCCGATCTTCGCCCCCGGAAGGAAGGACAGGCTGATGTTCTTCAGAACTTCCTTGCCGCCGGGCCAGGTCTTGGAAAGGCGGTGCATCACATAGACATACTGGTGACTCGACATGTTGGTCCTCACGACTGACGACAGACGCCTGCCGCGACCGGGCGCGATACAGGAAGGCGGCTGTCTGTTTTGATGATCTCCAAAGGTTCTAGCCCGCGGGCGCGGCAATCTCAACCGGCAAAACGCGGCGCGAATTCCGCCGGTTTGATCTGATAAAACTATATAACTAGGTTTGTAGTTGTATTGACAGGTTAACGATCCTATCTTCGCCCTATGGACACGCAGGATATCGCATCGACACTCGACGGTCTTGGCAACCCCACGCGGCTGGATATTTTCCGGCTGCTGGTGCGTGCCGGCGGGCTCCCCGTCGGCGCCATCGCAGCGCGGCTGACACTGACACCCTCCACACTCGCCTTTCATCTGCGTTGTCTTGTGGATTGCGGGCTCGTGCATCAGGAAAAGCGGGGGCGCGCGGTGATCTGCGCTGCCAATCTTGGCAAGCTTCACGCCATCCTGATGTTGCTGGACAATGAATGTTGCCGCGATATCGAGACGGATGCGGCAGGGGAGACGACCCATGGCCACCATTGACACCACGCCCGAGCCGGATATCGAACCGGTGCCAGCGTCCTGTTACGGCGCAACGGCGGTCCCGCGCGCAACACTGGCGGACAGGTCCCGCGCCGTGGCGCGCGCGGCGGGAGCGCCTGTCTGGGGCATGGCCGCGATTCTGGCGCTGCTGGCGCTGACAACCGAGAGCCAGGCCATGGCAAGCGCCGCCTTCACCATCGAGGCCTTCATCAACATTCTTCCCTTCATTCTTGCCTCGGTGGCGATCGCGGCCGGGCTGACGGCCGCTGGCGCCAACAATATGGTCGCCACCGCCTTTACCGCGCGGCCGGTGACGGCGATTGTCACCGCGTCGCTGTTCGGGGCGCTGTCGCCTTTCTGCTCCTGCGGCGTGGTGCCTCTTGTCGCCAGCCTTCTGGTGGCGGGCGTGCCGATTGCGCCTGTTCTAGCCTTCTGCATCGCCTCGCCGATCATGGACCCCGAGATGTTCATCCTGACGGCGGCCGGGCTTGGCCTGGAATTCGCCGTGGTGAAGACCATCGCCGCCGTCGGCATGGGGATGTTCGCCGGCTTCCTGGCGCTTGCGCTCAGCCGCGCCGGCCTGCTGTCGAACGTGTTGAAGCCGATCGCGACACCAAGCTGCGGTGCCGGCGGTGCGCCGCATAGGGCAAAGCCAACCGTCTGGCGCTTCTGGCGGCAGGTCGACCGGCGCGCCACCTTCCGTGAGGCGGCGCTTGGCAATTTCATCTTCCTTGGCCGCTGGCTGATGTTCGCCTTCCTGCTGGAAAGCCTGATGCTGGCCTATGTGCCGGACACGCTTGTTGCCACCTGGCTGGGCAGCGGCAATGACTGGGCGCTGCCGCTGGCGGTGGCGGTCGGTGTGCCGGCCTATCTGAACGGCTATGCCGCCATCCCGCTTGTCGGCGGCATGATCGAGCTTGGCATGTCGCCGGCCACCGGCATGGGTTTCATGCTGGCAGGAAGCGTGACCTCGATCCCGGCCGCCATCGCCATCTGGTCGCTGGCGAGGATGCGGCTGTTCGCGCTGTATGTGGCGGTTGGCGGCATCGGGGCCCTGATGGCCGCGGCAAGCTGGCAGGCGGTACTCTGAGCCGCCCGCGGCGATGACCGAATTAGCCCTTGCGTCAGCCTTCCCGGCCGTTAGGCTGTGGCGCGGGAATAAACGCATCTGGAGACTGACATGGGGAGCGAAGTGCCGGCGTTGGGGGTCCTGGTCGACCTGCCGCTGGGAATCCTGATGTGGTGCGCCATTCTGCGCTTTCTTCTGTCGATGGTGGTCAAGGAAGACAGCCGCGCCGGCGTGATGCGGCTGCTGAACGCCATTGTCATGCCGCCCGTGCGCGCCCTTCACCCTGTCACCCCGAGCTGGGTGATCGACCGCACCGCGCCACTTTATCTGGCGTTCCTGCTGTTCCTCATCCGGTTCTATCTGGCACCGCTCGCCATCGGTTTCGACATCAATGGCTATGCCGACCTGCCGCTTGAACATCTGATCCTGTCGGTGCGGACCGAAATCGGCCTTTAGACCGGGTTTTTTCACCTCAGGCCTAGTCAGTCGTCACGCTGATGGTCTGAAGACGCTCTCCTGTCGGCGAGAGCCGCCAGACCTGCTGCCCGTCGGCCATATCCACCACCACCACATAGCCGTCATCATCGGCGCTTGCGGCACGAAGCGTGGCCCCTTCGGGAAGCGCCAGCTCGAGCGAGGCCGGCGGCGCGGATGAAGCCGACAGGCGCGAGATCACCGTCGCCACAAGGACCGCCGTCAGAATGATGATGAGAACACCCATGATCACCGAGGCGGCCTTGATCAGCCCCAGATTGCGGACAATGGCGGATGGCTCCTGCCCGGCGTCCTCTTGCCCGGCGTCCTCTTGCCCGGCGCCCTTATGGCCATCCGTGCCGGTCTGCTGGGCCGTCATCCTGTCCTCGGGCTTCATGGCATGGTCCTTTCGTCTCGCTGCGGCAATCACTGCCTCGGCCATCACGGCATCGGCACCGCAACAGCCAGAAAGCTGGCGGTGGGCGGTGTCGCCGCGGCGCAATATAGGCTAACCTGCCGCCCCATGACCAGTGACGACATGCAAAGACTGACCATCACCGCCCCGCCAGAGGCCG
>CAJWVJ010000133.1 GCA_913048595.1 uncultured Alphaproteobacteria bacterium
CGGTAAAGCCGCCCTTGACCTTGCCGAAGATCACGCCGGTGACGCGCTCCTGCTTTTCGAACGAGGCTTCGAGAAGGCCCCAGGCCTCCTCGCGGCGCGCCTTTTCGCGCGACAGCATGGCCTGGCCGTTCTTGTCTTCCATGCGCTCGACATAGACTTCGATCTCGTCACCGACATTGATGTCGGCTTCCTGGCCGGGAGCCGTCAGTTCTTTCAGCGGGACACGGCCCTCGGATTTCAGGCCCACATCGACGATGACGGCGTCGCCTTCTATCCCGATGACGAAGCCGCGAACGACACTGCCTTCAATGTTGGTGTTCTCGCCAAAGCTCTCGGCGAGAAGATCGGCAAAGTTCTCTGTTGCGGCGTCTGCCGCACTGGTTGTTTCGGATGTCAAAAAAATCTCCGTTTTCGCCTGCTGGGCCGGTGCCGACGGTTGGCGCGCACGGGCCGGTGATCCTCAGTTGGCGATGAGGGCCGGACAAGCTGAACACGGTTTCCACGGCATCGGCCCAAAAGGCGTCAGGCCGCAATCGGAAACCCGGGCCGGGTCTTTGGAGGCGAATGGTTTGTTTGCCGCCAGCGGTTCCAGGTCATGATGGGGACCGATGGCTGTTCAGTTGGCCAAAGTCCCGACTATTGTTCCGCGGATGCGGCGATATGGGCGACAGCGAGATCAAAGACCCCGTCGGCGTCCATCGCGGACGTATCGATCACCAGCGCATCTTCGGCTGCCTTCAGCGGCGCCGTGGCGCGCCCCCGATCACGTTCGTCGCGTTGCCGCATATCCTCGAGAACGTCGCGGAGCATAACGGATTGTCCTGTTCCTTGCAACTCCCGGGTGCGGCGCTCGGCGCGCACATCGAGATCGGCGTCGATGAAGAATTTGAAATCGGCGTCAGGAAGGATCACGCTGCCGATGTCGCGGCCGTCCAGAACCGCGCCGGCGCCATGCGGCGGGCGGGCCGCAAACCCGCGCTGCAGATTGGTGAAGGCCGCGCGTACCGACGGCATGGCGGCCACGACCGACGCCATGGCTGCCACCGCATCGGTGCGGATGTCGGGCGATAACGCCACTGCCAGATCAAGTGTCTTTACCGCGGCGGCGGCTGTATTTTCCGCTGTATTTTCGATGGTTGCGCCGGATCGCAGAAGATGCAGGCCAAGCGCGCGATACAGCGTTCCGGTGTCCAGATGCGCCAGGTTGAAATGCCCGGCAAGGCGTTTTGCCAAAGTTCCCTTGCCGCTTGCGGCAGAGCCGTCGACAGCGATGATCATGAGTCGCCCGCAATCGCCAGCGCCGCCCCGCAGCCATTCATGCTGACGGCAAAGCCGGGGAAGCTGGTGTTGATGGTCGTGCATCCGGTGACGGTGATCGGCTGGTCCGAACCCATGCCGAGGGTCAGGAAGGACATGGCGATCCGGTGGTCATGCTGCGAATCGATGCTCATCCCGCCAGCCACGCCACCGCCGGTGACGGTTATGCTGTCCTCGTCATAGGTGACGGTGCCGCCGGCGGCGAAAATACCGTCGGCGACCACGGCGATCCGGTCGGTTTCCTTGACGCGAAGCTCGGCGACGCCAAGCATGCGGGTTGTGCCCTCGGCCTGTGTCGCGGCAACGGCAAGGATCGGATATTCGTCAATCATCGAGGCGGCGCGCTCGGCCGGCACGTCAATGCCATGAAGCTGGCTGTGGCGCACACGAAGATCGGCAACGTACTCGCCGCCCTCGGTCCGTTCGTTGCTGATTTCGATATCGCCGCCCATCTCCTGAAGAGTGGTGATCAGGCCGGTGCGAAGGGGGTTCATCCCGATCCCCGGGATCAACAGGTCGCTGCCTTCGGTGATCAGCGCCGCCACCATGGGAAAGGCGGCCGAGGACGGGTCGCGCGGCACGATCACATCCGAAGCCGTCAGAACGGCCTCGCCCTCAAGTTCAACCACATGGGTGCCATCTTCCTCGAGACGCTGGCGCACAGTAGCGCCGAAATGGCGGAGCATCGCCTCGGTATGGTCGCGCGAGGCATGTGGCTCGCGCACAATGCTGGTGCCGCGCGCATTCAGCCCGGCCAGAAGCATGGCGGACTTGATCTGCGCCGACGCCACCTTGCTGACATGATCTGCGGCGAGCGGCGTCTGCGCCCCGGTGACGGTCACAGGAAGCCGGCCACCATCGCGCGAGGTGACCGCCGCCCCCATCTGGGCCAGCGGGTCGGTGACCCGCGCCATGGGTCGTCGGCTGAGCGATTCGTCGCCGCAGAAGGTGGCGGTGATCGGAAGTCCCGCGACAACGCCCATCAGAAGCCTGACGCCGGTACCGCTGTTGCCAAGGTCAAGCGGCTGTTCCGGCGACACCAGCCCGGCCGTGCCAACGCCGGTGACAATCCAGCTGCCATCCTCGTCCTGGCTGATACCGGCACCAAGCGCCTGCATCGCCCGTGCGGTGGCCATCACATCATCGCCCTCCAGAAGGCCGGTCACGCGGGTCGTGCCGATGGCCATCCCGCCAAGGATCAGCGAGCGATGCGAGATCGACTTGTCCCCCGGCACATCAAATCTGCCGGACAGCCCTGCATGCCGGGACGAGACCAGGGTTTCGGAACGTGTCAGGACATCATCTGCCATAGGAAAACCGCATCTGGATCAGGATTGTACCCGATGTCATTCGACCAACCGGGAGTGGTGGGCGAAGAGATAGCACCCTTGCCCGGCACGAGGCAATCTCGGCAATGCCCCATGGTGCCCGCAGCGGGCGGATGCGCGAAAAGGATGCAGCTGTTAATTTTGCTTTGACAGCCATCGGATTTTGTATCAAATCGCATGGAAGAGTGGGAACAGGCCGTGCAATGCGGCGATGGTCCGCCAACAGCACACGGGAAGTTTTGATGGTCAAGGCAGATCTCGGTTTGAAGCGTACATGCCTGTCCTGCGGCATGCGGTTTTATGATTTCAACAGGACGCCGATTGTTTGTCCCGGGTGCCAGACCGAATTTGATCCGGAAGCGGTGATTCGAAGCCGCCGTGGCCGCGCGTCATCGAAGGATACGGTCAAAGAGGCAAAGGCCGCCGCGTCGCCGGCCACCGGTGACGTGGTGGACCAGAACGAGGACGACGAGGCCACGGCCGAGGCGGGCGCCGAGGGCGCTGGCGAAGACGAGGCCATCGGCTTCGACAATGACGACATTGACGCCGGGAATGACGACAGCGCCGGGCTGATCAGCAATGATCTCGACGAGGATGAGGAAATCCTTCCCGGCATCCCCAAAGAAGACGAATAGGCAATGTTCCTGCAACAGGCACGGGGCAGGCGATTTTTTGCTTGCCCGTCGCCCTGATGCTGGGATAGACAGTGGGTCCCGTGTAACGAAGCGGGGCCTGGTTGCGACTTTGGGGCTATAGCTCAGCTGGGAGAGCGCTACAATGGCATTGTAGAGGTCAGCGGT
>CAJWVJ010000134.1 GCA_913048595.1 uncultured Alphaproteobacteria bacterium
CACGTCCTCGCTTTTCAGCAGCCCGCGGAGCGCTTCGCGCTTGCCCTTCGTTGCCGTCCAGGTGAGATGCTGGGCGACGGTGTCGGCGGTGCTGGCCGGCGGCGCCACCTCGATGACCTTGGGGTTCGAGACGAACTTGTCGCTGAGGGTCTTGATATCGTCGGACAGGGTGGCCGAGAAGAACAGTGTCTGGCGAAGCGGCGGCAGCAGGCCGACAATGCGCTCGACATCCGGGATAAAGCCCATATCGAGCATCCGGTCGGCCTCGTCGATGACGAGAATCTTCACATCCGTCAGCAGCACCTTGCCGCGCTCGAAATGGTCGAGCAGCCGGCCCGGCGTGGCGATCAGCACATCGACACCCTTGTCGAGGGCCGCATTCTGGTCGGCAAAGCTGACCCCGCCGATCAGAAGCGCCATCGACAGCTTGTGATAGGTGCTGAATTTCTCGAAGGAGTCGGCCACCTGGGCGGCAAGCTCGCGGGTCGGGGCCAGGATCAGCGACCTGGGAAGGCGCGCCTTGGCGCGTCCCGAAGCGAGGATTTCGATCATCGGAAGGGTGAAGGAGGCGGTCTTGCCCGTCCCCGTCTGCGCGGACCCGAGAATGTCGCGTCCCATCAGAACATAGGGGATGGATTTTTCCTGGATCGGAGTAGGGGCGGTGTATCCCAGATCGGATACCGCCTGGCTGAGCTCATCGCACAGACCAAGTTCAGAAAAATTCACCAGTAACGTCCTTTGGCAACGTGATTGATATTTTGCACGGGGATGATGCCCTTTACGATGGTCACTCGCGGTATGGCCTAGTGGATCGGCGTTTAACGCTGGGCATAACTGATGCGAGGTGATACAGACTTAATGCGCAAAGGTCAATCAATCTTCACGCGCCGGCGTTGATCCGCCGCAGTCTGCCGGTTTCACCCTTGCCAGCCATGCTTCCCGGTCACGATCCATATGTCATCCAGCGCGATCCCGATCTTCATCCCCGGACTTGTCCTGACAGGTGACATTTTCGCCGCGCAGATGGCCGGGCTGGCGCATCCGGCGGCCCCGCTGGTGGCCGATACGCTGGGACGCGACAGCATCACCGCCATGGCCGAGGCGGCGCTGGCGCTGGCCGACGGGCCGCTGGTGCCGATCGGCATTTCGATGGGGGGATATATCGCCGTGGAAATGGCAAGGCTTGCCCCGCGCAGGCTTGCCGGAATCGCCCTTTTGAACACAGCCCACCGCGCCGACCCGCCGGACCGGCGCAACCAGCGCGAGGCCACCATCAGAATGGCCGAAAGCGACAGGTTCCGCGGTGTCACACGGCATCTGATGAAGAGCTTCCTGTCACCGGCGGCGCTTGCCGACGAGGGCCTTGTCGCCCGCGTCATCGCCATGGCCGAGGAGGTGGGGCGCGAGAATTTCGTGTTGCAGCAGCGTGCCATCCTGGGACGCCGTGACCAGACGGACACGCTTCGCGGGCTTGGCGTTCCGGCGCTGGTTCTGGGGGGCGGGCTAGACCCGCTGACGCCGCCGCAGGCCTCGCGCGACATTGCCGGCCTCGTTGCCGATTCCGAACTGGTCATTCTGGAGGAGATCGGCCATCTGTCGACCATCGAGGCACCGGACGAGGTCACGCGTATCCTGAACCGGTTTCTGGCGCGGCTCGGCGCCTAGACGTCAAGATCGGCCAGCACATCGTCGGCATGGTCGCGGATATAGCCGAAGCGAAGTTCGGCCTTCTTTCCCATCAGCGTGCTGACAAGCTGGTCGACGCCGCGGCGGGCATCGGCCCCGGCGCTGTCGCGGCGTGGCAGATCAACCCGCAGCAGGCGGCGGGTCGCCGTGTTCATGGTGGTTTCCTTGAGCTGGCCGGGCGGCATCTCGCCAAGGCCCTTGAAGCGGCTCACCTCGATCTTGCCGCGCCCGTCAAATCCGGTCTTTTCAAGCTGTTCGCGCTGCGCGTCGTCAAGGGCGTAGAGGGTGGTCCCGCCCTGTGTCATGCGATAGAGCGGCGGCTGCGCCAGGAACAGGCGTCCAGCCTCGATCAGTGCCGGCATCTCGCGGTAGAAATAGGTCATCAGAAGCGCCGCGATATGCGCCCCGTCGACATCGGCGTCGGTCATGATGATGACCCGGCCATAGCGCAGATCATCAATCTGGAAATCCTTGCCCGGCCGCACGCCAAGCGCCAGTGACAGGTCCGACAGTTCCTGGTTTGCGCCGAGCTTTTCGGTGCTGGCGCTGGCGACATTCAGGATCTTGCCGCGAAGCGGCAGCACCGCCTGGGTCTTGCGGTCGCGCGCCTGTTTCGCCGAACCGCCGGCTGAATCCCCCTCGACAAGGAACAGCTCGGTCAGGTCGGTGTCGTTCGCCGTGCAGTCGGCCAGCTTGCCGGGAAGCCGAAGCCGGCGGGTGGCGGATTTGCGCGCCACCTCGCGCTCCTTCTTGCGGCGCTTGCGCTCCTCGGCGCGCTCGATGGCGGCCTCCAGCAGGAAATTCGCCCGCGCCGCGTCGGCGGCAAGCCATTGCTCGAACCTGTCGCGCGCGGCCTGTTCTGTCTGGCGGGTGGCGTCGGCCGAGACGAGCCGGTCCTTGGTCTGGCCCTGGAACTGCGGGTCGCGAAGAAAGACCGACAGCATCACGGCGGTGCCGGCGAACACGTCATCGGCAGTGATCTCGGCCGCCTTGCGGTTGCCGGCAAGGTCGCCGAAGCTGCGAAGCGCGCGGGTGATCGCCTGGCGGAACCCCGTCTCATGCGTGCCGCCCGACGGGGTCGGCACCGTGTTGCAGTAGGAATGGAAGAACCCGTCCTCGCCGGCTCCGAGCCAGGTGATGGCCCATTGGAATTTCTGCCCGTCATGCTCCACCAGCTCGGCGAAGGGGGTGGAAACCAGAAGCGGGGTGTCGGCGGTGGCGTCGGTCAGGTAATCGGCAAGCCCGCCCGGGTAATGCAGCGTGGCCTCGGCCGGCACCGGATCGTCATTCGCCAGCAGTGCCGGATCGCAGCGCCAGCGGATTTCCACCCCGGCGAACAGATAGGCCTTGGAGCGCGCCATGCGATAAAGGGTGGCCGGCCGGAAATACGGCTTCTCGCCGAAGATTTCGGGGTCGGGGCAGAAGGTCACGGCGGTGCCGCGCCTGTTCGGGGCGGCCCCGACGGCGGCAAGCGGGCCCTGCGGGGCGCCGCGCGAGAAGCTCTGCTGATAGAGGGTTTTCTCGCGCGCGATCTCGACGTGAAGTTCTGATGACAGGGCGTTCACCACCGAGGCGCCGACGCCGTGAAGGCCGCCCGATGTGGCATAGGCCTTGCCCGAGAACTTGCCGCCGGCGTGAAGCGTTGTCAGGATCACCTCGACAGCCGACTTGCCGGGGAATTTCGGATGCTCGCCCACCGGCATGCCGCGGCCATTGT
>CAJWVJ010000135.1 GCA_913048595.1 uncultured Alphaproteobacteria bacterium
CCTCGATGCTGATCCTGCTGTTCTTCTATCTCGGCGTGATCGCGCTGGCGAACGGCTTCGACCAGCCGGAACGCGGCAGCCGCCCGGCGGCGCTGCTGGCGCTGGTCGGGGTGATCAATGTGCCGATCGTAAAATTCTCGGTCGACTGGTGGAACACGCTGCATCAGCCGGCAAGCCTGCTTCGCAGCGGCGGCGTGTCGATCGACCAGGCGATGCTTGTGCCGCTGTTGCTGATGCTGGCCGGCATGCATTGCTATTTCGCGGCGATCGTCATCCTCCGGATGAAGGCGCTTCTTGCCGAGAGGCGGCTGACAAGCCTGCAGCTTCGCCAGGTTGGGGCGGCAAGCTGATGGGCGCGTTCTTCTCCATGGGCGGTTATGCGGGCTTTGTCTGGCCCTGCTATCTGCTGACCCTCGGCGGCATGGCCTGGCTTGCCTGGGCAAGCTGGCGGCGCGCGAAACGGGCGGCCGAACGGCTCGACGAGATATCTCCGAAAAAGGAGGATTAGGACAGCCGGCCGGCGGCTATACCTTGCGGCGGCGGCCTCCGCGGCGGCGGCCGCTTTCGATGGCGGGCGCCTCGTCAGGCGTCAGCACCCGTTCCGGCAATTCCACCGCCGCGCCAAGCTTGGCGTAGGGCTCTGACTTGTGCGGAATCGCCATAGCCTTGACGAACTGGTCCTGGAACGAGGATTCAACGGCCGTCTCGATCTTCTCGATATCACGGACAACCGCCTCGATCTCGCGCCGCGCGCCCTTGTTCAGAAGCGCCATGCGCGCGCCGGTGCCGGCCGAATTTCCGGCCGCCCGCACATTCTCAAGCTCGCAATCCGGGATCATGCCGAGAACCATCGCGTATTTTGGGTCGATATGGGTGCCGAAGGCCCCAGCAAGAACCACCCGGTCGACGGTCTTCAGCTCCATCTTGTCCATCAGCAGGCGGAAGCCGGCATGAAGCGCCGCCTTGGCAAGCTGGATGGCGCGCACATCATTCTGCGTCACGACCACATTCTCGGCCACGCGATAGGCAAAGGTCCGGCCATCCTCTTCGATGCGCGGGGTGCGCGCGGCGACCGCGCCGTCGATCACCCCGTCGGTCGACAGGATGCCGGCAAGATACATCTCGGCAAGCACCTCGATGATTCCCGACCCACAGATGCCGGTGATGCCGGTGGCTTTCACCGCCTCGTCAAACCCGTCCTCGTTCGACCATTGCTCGACGCCGATGACCCGGAAATGCGGCTCGAGCGTGTCCTTGTCGATGCGAATCCGTTCAATGGCCCCCGGCGCGGCGCGCTGCCCTGATGAAATCTGCGCCCCTTCGAAGGCAGGGCCCGTCGGCGAGGAGGCGGCCAGCATCCGCCGGCTGTTGCCGACGACGATCTCGGCATTGGTGCCGACATCGACGACAAGCGTGTTGATGACATCCTTCTGCGGGGCCTCGGCAAGCACCACGCCCGCGGCATCGGCACCTACATGGCCGGCGATGCAGGGCAGCACATAGACCCGCGCGCCGCTGTTGACGCCAAGACCAAGCTCGGCGGCGCGGATTTCAACCGCCGTATCGACGGCAAGCGCGAAGGGCGCGCCGCCAAGTTCCACCGGATCGATTCCCAGAAGCAGGTGATGCATCACCGGATTGCCGACAAGCACGATCTCGACCACATCCTCGGGCGCCAGCCCGGCCTGTTCCGCGGCGCCTGAAATCAGCTTCTGAAGCCCGTCGATGACGGCCGTCGTCATTTCCAGATGACCGCCGGGATTCATGATGCCGTAGGACACCCGGCTCATCAGGTCCTCGCCAAAGCGGATCTGCGGATTCATCGCCCCGGTCGAGGCCATCACATCACCTGTGACCATGTCGCACAGATGCGCCGACATGGTGGTCGATCCGACATCGATGGCGACGCCGGCAACCTGTTCCTTCAGCCCGGGCCAGATGCCGATCACCTGATGCCCGTCGCGAAGCGCCACCGTCACCTGCCAGTTGCCGGCGCGAAGCACCGGCTGAAGCTGTTGCAGGATGTGAAGGTCACAGCTGATCTCGCCGCTGACACGCTCCGGCCACTGTGTTTCCAGCGCCTCGACAAGGCGGCGGAAATCACCCGACGGCTCGTGCATGTCGGGCTCGCGCACCTCGACAAGGCAGAGGCGGATGATCGGGTCCATCTCGATCTGCCGGTCGTCGGCCGCCTTGCGGACAAGCTGGTTGTGAACCTGGCTTTCCGGCGGTACGTCGATCACGACATCGGATTGCAGCGTCAACTGGCAGGACAGGCGCCGCCCGTCGGCAAGCCCCTTCTTCTCGGCATAGCGGGATTCGACGGCGGTCAGGCCGCACAGGCTGTCCGGTCCGGAGGTGATGCCGTGCTTGGCGAATTCACCGCTTCCCACATCCACCTGGCAGCGCCCGCACAGGGCCCGCCCGCCACAGACGGAATCGATGTCGACGCCAAGGGTCCGCGCCGCCTGCAACACTGTCGTGCCGGCAGGAACATGCCCCTGCCGTCCGGACGGCGTAAAGACGATCTTGATGTCGTTCGCGGGTTCCGCCATGGCGATGTCAGCCCCTTTCCGACCCCTCGTCAGGCGCTGCGGCGGCGACGCGTCTGGCGACGCTCCCGGCCGCCTTCGCCGGCCGCCGCGGGCTCGCGGAACTTCTGAATCCATCGGCGACATTCCGGGTCCTGTCCGTTCATCACATTCGCGCCCATGATCCCGGTCATTTCCTCGGCATGAAGCGGGTTCATGATGGCCGAGGTCATGCCGGCACCAGCCGCCATCGACAGGAAGGCGGCGTTCAGCCCGTGCCGGTTCGGCAGGCCGAAGGAAATGTTCGAGGCACCGCAGGTGGTGTTCACCTTGAGCTCGGTGCGAAGGCGTATAATCAGGTCGAGGGCCGACCGGCCGGCAAGGTTGATGGCGCCAACCGGCATGATCAGCGGATCGACGACCACATCCTCACGCGGAATACCGTAATCCTCGGCCCGCTCGACGATCTTCCTGGCGACCTCGTAGCGGACATTCGAGTCTTCGGAAATGCCGGTCTCATCATTCGAGATGGCGACCACGGCGGCGTTGTATTTCTTCACCAGCGGCAGAACGACCTCGAGCCGCTCTTCCTCGCCGGTCACCGAATTGACCAGCGGCTTGCCCTTGTAGACGGCAAGGCCCGCCTGCAGCGCGGCGACAATCGAGCTGTCGATGGCAA